>CALWPE010000001.1 GCA_944383345.1 uncultured Clostridia bacterium
CCAAGACTTTCAGGTAGTTTAATTGATTCTAATTTTGTACAATTTCTAAATGCATAACTTCCTATGTTTGAAACTCCTTCTGGAATGATAATAGATTGTAGACTACTGCAGCCATCAAATGCATGACTTTCTATACTTTTAAGATTTTTAGGAAGTTCAATTGATTCTAATTTTATACAGTACCAAAATGCACTATATCCTATACTTATAATATTTTCTGGGATTTTTATAGATTGCAAACTACTGCAACCAGAAAATGCAGAACTTACTATGTTTGAAACTCCTTCTGGAATGATAATAGATTGTAAACTACTGCAACCAGAAAATGCAGAACTTCCTATACTTTCAAGATTCTGTGGGAACTCTACTGATACTAAACTTGTACAGTTTCCAAATGCACCATATCCTATACTTGTAACATTTTCTGGGATTTTTATAGATTGTAAACTACTGCAACCATAAAATGCATAACTTCCTATGCTTTCAAGATTTTGTGGGAACTCTACTGATACCAAGCTTGTACAATTATAAAATAAATAACTTTCTATATTACCAAGACTTTCAGGTAGTTTAATTGATTCTAATTTTGTACAGTTTCTGAATGCATAACTTCCTATGTTTGAAACTCCTTCTGGAATGATAATAGATTGTAGACTACTGCAGCCATCAAATGCATAACTTCCTATACTTTCAAGATTTTTAGGAAGTTTAATTGATTCTAGACTTGTAAAATTCTGAAAGATATAATCATTTATAATAGTTAAATTTGTCAACTCTGTTAAATCAATACTTGTCAAGTTATCACAACCTTCAAACAGGTTAGCCCCTAAATAAACTGTTCTCTCATCAAACGAAACATTGTTGACGGTTTTATCAACTATTTTTATCGCATAAAATTGATTCAAAGTATTATCTACAAGATATAAAACATTATTGTTTGTTTCAAAACTAACTTTGCTATTTTCATCACAATTGTAAACTATTGAGGCATAGTACGCCACATACCCATTTAAATCTTCCCCCGTATTTATTGTAAGCGTTGAATAATTTATTACACCTAAAAGGTTTTCACAACCCTTGAATGCATCATCTCCTATCTCTTTTAAATTTTTTGGCAAAGTTATCGATTCCAAATTTTTATTATTATAAAATGCTTTACGATATATTTCTGTTGTTTTGTCATCTAATTTTATATCAGAATTTGTATTCCCTTCTACCAACTTTAGTGCAATAAAATCACCATTTGTATCATCAACATAATATAATACATCCCCTATTGGTTGGATATGTGTAGGATAAGGTGTCGTTGTTAAATCTTCTTTGTTATAGATATATTTTGCATAGTATGCAACATAACCATAATTCTCGTCACCTACTGTTAAAATTAGTGATGAATTATTATATATTTCTATAAGATTACAACAATCATAGAACGCATTGTCGCTTATAGTTGTGATATTCTCAGGTATGACTAAAGAATATAGATTAAAACAATTATCAAACGCATTACTTCCTATAGTAGTAAGCGAATTTGGTAACTGTATTTCACTTAAACTTGTACAATTTCTAAATGCGTAATCGCTTATAGTAGTTACCCTTTCTGGGATTTTTATAGATTGTAAACTACTGCAACCATCAAATGCATAACTTCCTATGCTTTCAAGTCCTTCTGGCAACTCTATACTTTGTATATCTGTATTTTGAAACGCATATTTTGCAATTTGTGTAGTTCTAGAATCCAAATTTACACTTGTTGCTGTTTTATCAACAAGCATACATGCTATCATCTCTCCAGCATTTAAATCATTTATGTAAACAACATTATCTATTGTTTCAATAAATGCGTTGCTTCCCTCTGTGCAATTATAAACAACTGACGCATAATACCCCACATATCCATTAGAAGTAGAATTAGTTGATATACTTAAATTTGATGAATAGTTTAATATAATTTTTAGGCTATTACAATTTTGGAATGCATAATTATATATATTAGTAACTCCGCTTGGAATTTTTACATATTTCAAATTTCCACACCCATAAAATGCATAACTTCCTATAGTAGTAAGCGAATTTGGTAACTGTACTTCACTTAAACTTGTACAGTTTCTAAATGTGTAATTACTTATGGTAGTTACCCCCTCTGGAATCGCAACAGATTGCAAACTTCTGCAACCATCAAATGCATAACTTCCTATTGTAGTAAGCGAACTCGGTAACTGTATTTCACTTAGATTTATACAATTGTAAAATGCATCACTTCCTATACTTGTAACATTTTCTGGAATCTTTATAGATTGTAAACCACTGCAACCATCAAATGCATAACTTTCTATACTTTTAAGATTTTTAGGAAGTTCAATTGATTCTAATTTTGTACAATATCTAAATGCACTATATCCTATACTTGTAACATTTTCTGGAATCTTTATAGATTGTAAACTACTGCAACCAGAAAATGCATAAATTCCTATAGTAGTAAGCGAATTTGGTAACTGTATTTCACTTAGATTTATACAATCGTAAAATGCATCACTTCCTATACTTGTAACATTTTCTGGAACCTTTATAGATTGTAAACCACTGCAACCATCAAAGGCATTGCTTCCTATGCTTCCAAGATTTTGTGGCAAATCTACTGATACTAAACTTGTACAATCGTTAAATGTGTAATCACTTATAGTGGTTACACCTTCTGGAATCTTTATAGATTGTAAACCACTGCAACCATAAAATGCATAACTTCCTATGCTTTCAAGTCCTTCTGGTAATTTTATACTTTGTATGTTTGTATTTCGAAACGCTTTTTTTGCAATTTGTGTAGTCCTAGAATCCAAATTTACACTTGTTGCTGTTTTATCAGCAAGCATACATGCTATCATCTCTCCAGCATCCAAATCATTTATGTAAACAACATTATCTATTGTCTCAACTTTTGCGTTGCTTTCCTCTGTGCAATTATAAACAACTGAAGCATAATAGCCTACATATCCATTAGAAGAATCTGTTGTTATATTCAAAGTCGAATAGTTTAATACAATTTTTAAATTGCTACAATTATAAAATGGATTATAATCACTGTAATAAGTATTTGTATAAATCGTATTAACACCTTTAGGGATTGTAATATACTCTATAGAACTATTAGTAAACGCACGTTCTTCTATTTCTGTCAACTTAGAAGTGGTCGAAATATCAACTTTTCTTAAACTTGTACAATTGTAAAATGTATACGATGGTATTGTCACCATTTCATTACCTATTGTTACTGAAGTTAAACCACTACAACCATAAAAAACTCTAACTCCAATTTCGTTAACACTATTTGGAATAAAAATACTTGTCAACTCTATACAGTTTTCAAATGCACTAGCCCCAATATATATTAAATTGGTTAAATCACTCATATTAACTGATACTAAATTAGTACAATCAGAAAAAAGGTCATCAGCAATTTCAGTAGTTCTTGGATCAAGTGTTTGTGTTGTGATATCCTTATCAATTAAATTAACTGCAATAAAATTGTCTGCCTCGGTATCGTCGACATATACTACATTATCAATCTCTCTTATTATTGGATCATTATATGTTTTATTGTATACATCATAAACTACTGCATTATTATAATCCGAAGACCAAATAGTCGCGCTTGAATAATTAATTATTATTTTAAGCGCATCGCAGCCTTCAAAGGCATATCGATCTATTGAATTTACACTTGGTGGAATAAGAAGAGTTTTCAGCCTTACACAATTCTCAAATGTTGATTTATTTATTTGCTTAAATGATGCATTGCTTGGGAAATTGATGTCAGTTAGATTTACACAATTTTCAAAAGCGGAACTTCCAATATTGTAGACACTATCTGGTATTTTTATTGAATTTAGACTAACACAACCAGAAAAGGATGAATTTCCTATCGTTGTCAATGTAGAATTTTCAGCAAAATTAATATTTTGTAAATTTATACAATTATTAAACGCATTATCTCCAATGGATTCTACACTATTTGGTATGTATACGCTTTCTAACTCTTTATTCCCAGCAAACGCATTATTTAATACCGCAACAACCCTATAATCTCCACCAATTTCTACCTTGTTAAATATTGGCACAGATCCTCCCTGAACATATTTAGAGAATGTAAATCTAAATGGACACATGGAAGTTAAAGTTTCTAGTGCCCCTTCTAATTCTTCTTGAGATGACGATCTAGACATTTTTTGAATAATTCCAAGAAACTCCTTGATAGCAATACTTTGGTCTGACGTATCTCCACTCTCTGCCAACTCATAACTCTCTTGGTTTAGGATTATATTTTCGTTATTATAAGTGAATTCAACTTTTCCATTACTATCAATACTCATTAACTTTTCCATTTGCATTGAAAATATCATGGAAATTATATCATATTTTCGAGATGCATCTCCTGCAATTTGAACTGCAAAATCCTCGCAATATTGAAAATCTCCTTCATCTATGCTAAATTTCTCAACAGGTACAACAGTCATTGGGAAATATGAGTTAAGAGTGTTTTGAGAGTAATTAAGCATTAACCATAAATATGGGTTTTCAATATACTCAGCCTTATTGCTATGTATCAAAACAAAATCTTGAAAAAGAATAGATTCATTGTACGTAATTTCGTCAAAACTATTAAAACTGGTATAATATACATCAGTCGTCCCAGTGTCTTTTTGTCCTATAGGGTTAATATTGCTTGGAATTACAACATCTTTTGAATCACCAACATATTTTGTTAAAACTGCAATTTTATCAGCGTCATTTATCATAAATTCAAAATCAGTACTTATTTCAGCAGTACTTGGAGTTTCTTCTGGAGTTTCTTCTGGAGTTTCTTCTTCGGTTTTTTCAATCGTAAATTCCAAACTCATACGATCATTACTTCTTTGTACCGCATTCTTCTCTGTCATTGCTACAACTATATAATTTGAAGCCCCTTTAGAAGCATTGATTGAAACATTATTCTCATTTACACTAAAAATACTATTGGTAGCATCATTACTATCAATATTCATACTGACATTTACTGGCTCATCAGTCTTATTTTTTAAATCCATTACTAGATAATAAGCATGCCCAGACTGCCCTTTTATGTAATCGCCATAAGCAACAGGCATATCTACAGTGATGATGTTCTCTTTCGAAGTGTCAATTGTTAGATTTTGAGAAAGATAGTTATTATCTTTTGTTAAACCATCTATTTGTAAATTTTCTTTACCTAATTTATAAACACTATCTAGCGTTCTAACATTTTGATAAAGTTCAGATTCATCGAAAGTATCATTTGCGTTCGCAATGTATAGTGATGCACTAGCATCAACAAGAGTTGAACTCGTAGTTTGTTCGCCACCTTCTTCCTGTTCGTACTCGAATTGTCCAGTTGTAGAGTAAGTTGTTTCAAATATAGAACTAAATACTCCAAATACAAGCATTCCTGTACAAAAACAAAGTGCAACCAAACTTAAAAGAGTGACTTTAAATTTATTCATACAACAATCTCCTCAACAAAAAACTGTTTTTCTTATGCTCAAAATATCTTATATTATCTTCCAATATTTTGTTATTTAATAAACTTCGGTTCTCTATCTATTGCCTTATTCGCAAACTATTTATACTAAAACAAATCTTTTTTATTAGTATAGTCCCAACTCTCCCGTCCTGTCAAGTATTTGATAAAATTTATTGTTGAATTTATCAACAAAAAATGATGTTTTTTACGTAATTATTTTATTCATAAATCGTGTAAATATTAGTATTTAAGGTTATATTACTCTGCAGTACAACACTAAAACTTATTATCAATGCTTTTACAAAATAACAAGTTGTTTGTTTATATCTATCCCATACTATTAAGTGACAATATCTAGTGCCAAATAGAGTCTAAAGAACTCTTAAAATAACAAGTAAACAATTTATGAATCAAACCCTTTCCTATTTGATAGAGTCCATATACTAAAAAATATAATTACTTTTTAAATAAACAAACAATTTTCTTTAAAATTGATATCGAATAAAGTACATTTGATCTACAAAAAAAAGCAATCCAGTCAAAAAATTAAGATTGCTCATTATATAAAATCAAAACAAAAATCAAAACAAAAAATTTAATCAAAATAAATTTATATAATTAAATAAGTTTTTTATTGTATGCAGTACAAATTTAATCACCAAATATCATAGTAAGCAATATTGTGTTATTTTAATTTTTTTACAAAGAATTTTTATAAATTGCTAAGCAATTCAAGTGCTTTATCTGGGATATTTCCATCAAAATCTATTCCTATATTTATAAGAAAATTTGCTCCTATTTTGTTTGCTTTTTTCATATCTTCTTTTAATGTACTAATATCTTTCCATTTTGGATGTTTTGTAAATCCCCAAGATTGATTCAAAGTGCAACAACATTCATATAAATTTTTTGGACTGGGCTTTAAACCATTTATATCATTAAAATTTGTGCAATTTTTTAGTTCTTTAACAGAATCTGGAATTTCATTATCTCCAAAAGATACATAATCATAAAACCCATTTCCAAGACGAGAATTTATTAAACAATTTGGTTGATATTTTTTAACGACATCATATATCTCCTTACTCTGTTTAATTGTAAGTGTAAGTGGCATATCAAACCACGCAACAGCAATTTCTCCATAGTTAGTCATAAGTTCTTTTATTTGTGGAAGCGATTTTGAGTAAAAATATTCATCAAAATCTTTATTTTTGTCTTTATAGTCCCAGTTATTGTCCCAAGATGAGCCAGCACAGTTTTCAACAGGAGTTTTAAAACCCCCACCATTTCTTTCGTGCCAATCTATATCTTGTGAATAATAAATACCTAATTTTATTTCAAATTTTTTACAAGCATTTGCTAAGTCCATTAAAATATCTCTGTGGTAAGGCGAAGCATCTACAACATTATATTTATCAATTTTGGAATGAAACATAGCAAAACCTTCATGATGCTTTGCTGTAAAAATAATATATTTGTAGCCATGCTCTTTTGCAAAACTTGCAAGATTCTCAGCATCAAATTTTAATGGGTTAAAAATAGATGCTATTTTTTCAAGTGTTTTGTTTGGGATTTTAAAATATGATTGTATCCACTCTGCATAATTGTCACATTGTTTACCGTTATATTCTCCACCAAAATATGAATACAAACCCCAATGTATCATTATTCCTTTTTTCGCAGTTCTAAACCAATTGTCATTATTTGTTATGTCATAATTATTTTTCATATTTTAAGTGTACCACACATGATAATTAAATAAAAGTGTTTTGACTTTATTTGATTAAAATATAAACTATATATTTAGAAAACATAAAAAAATTGCCGTCATGAGTTAAAACGACAATTTTTATGGCGGAAAGTTAGGGATTCGAACCCCAGTTACCTTTCGGTAAAACGGTTTTCAAGACCGCCGCTTTCGACCGCTCAGCCAACTTTCCAAAGTCTTGCTTATTATACAAGATAAAATTTAGTTTTGCAAGTATTTTTTGATTTTTATAAAAAAAAATACAAACTATTGCAATAAATCGACTTTGGTGATATACTAAATGTCGAGGAGTACGATATGAAAAATACCGTTTCAAGAGGAATTCTTTATTATGTTTTTCTTCTTATAGCAGTTGTTCTTGGGGTTTTGTGTGTTATAGGTGCAATTTTGATGTTTTCACCCGGAACTGAAATTTTTGGAATAAGTTATTATATAAACACTTCAACACAAAGTATTGAAAAAACACATTTAGACAATGGGAATGAACAATCAATAGACTCACTATTTAAAAGTGCGAGTATTGATGTAGTAAACATCACAACAAACTATGCAGATGTAAGTTTGGAAACTCGACAAGATGGCGCATACAAATTTATCATTGAACCATCGCTCACAGGTATAATCACAAGTGAAAACAAAAACACTTATTCATATACTTGCAGTTATTCAAACCAAACAAGAACACTTAGTGTCTCTGTATTCGCACCTAAGATGTTCCTTGCATTTAACAACTCAATTGATGTAGTTTTAAGTATGCCCGAAGATGTAACAACTACAAATCTTGATGTAAACATTTCAACACAAAGTGGTGAAGTTGTAATTGGTCATCACGAATTAGATAGATACACATTGAAAAGTCTTACTGTAAATGTAGAAAAATCTTCAAAAGTTACTCTTGGTATCCATACTGTTGTAACTGATAGCATATCACTCACCGTCCCTTCTGGGAATATTAGATTTAGAAGAGAGATAACAACAAACAATCTTACAATAAATTCCACATCAGCAAAAATTGAAACTGGCAACATAAATGCAGATACATTATTGCTTGATACGGAAAGTTCTTCAATAAAGATTGGAGATGTTAAAGTTTCTAATAATTTTGATTATAGTGCAAGGCGTGGTGTGCTTTTGATAGACAACCTTGAAGGAAACCTAAACTGCTCTGATGATGTTATTATTTCAAACATAACAATAGGAGAACTAAAAGGCGATGTTGTTCTACCAAATGCAGAATCATCAAATATTGAGATTGGTACATTGGAAGGAATTGGCGACATCACAACGACATCGGGAAATGTCACAGTAGAAAATGCTAAATCATTTTTGTGGGTAAAAACCGAATCAGGAAAAATTGAAGTAACAGTCAACACTGACGAAGCAATAAACACAAGTTCTTATGATAATGGCCAAGGTGTAATAAATTTAGCAACAACAAACGGCACAATAAATGTAAACTTTTCAAATATGTTATTGACTAACTATTTAAAAACTCAAAAAGGTAAAATAAACTGTGCATTTAGTCCAACTCTTAACTTAACATTAAATTATACTTGTACAAAATATGCACCTACCCTAGCCTCAGGAATTTATGCTGGCGAGCCCGGCAACGAAGGTAGCATAACAATTGGAAACACAGGAACAGATAAAAACATAAACATTACAAACACAGAAGGCAAAACAGATATTAAAGATACATTCATATCATAAGATGATACAACAAAACTTTATCAGTAATGATAAAGTTTTTTTTAGTCTTTTTTTAACACAAATACTTTTTAAAAAAATAATATTTAAAAATCTTAAAAAATAAAAATAAAATAATATTTATTATTATTTTTAAAATTTTTTTTGTTTTATCTTTTGTTATAATAATTTTTTCATATTTATAATTAAAATATTTTTTAGCAAATTATTTCATTTATTTTTATATTATATTATGACAAAAAAATATCAAAGTTTTTAAAACATGACAATTATTTCATGATAATATTTTTTCATTTTCACAAAATACCTGTGATAAAGGAGATAAAAATGAAAAAAACAATAATTTCAATACTAATGGTAGTTGCAATATGTTTAACACTGACAGGTTTTCAAACTAACGACAACCAACCTATTTTTGCAAGCGAAGATTCGCAATATGTGATGACAATCGGTTGTGGAGAACTTACAACTAAGGCCGACACTATAAAATTTAATTTTGGAATAACAAAATTGACAAGCACCCCCAAAGATGGAAACGATGAAATAAATGAGATTATAGACAATCTAAAAAATTCATTAAGTCAATTAGATAGCGAAGCAACATTAAACATAGAATATTTTTCAAGTTATCCAATTTCAAATGCAGGTATTTGTCAATATCAGTTAAACTGCAATTTTTCAGTAACTACAAAAAACTTGGATAAAAGAGATGATATTTTGACTACAATAATGCAGAATGAAACAACAAGTTTTTATGGCACGACGCTTGAATTAACTGACAAACAAGATATATACAATCAAGCACTTTTAAGCGCTAAAGACGATGCACAACAAAAAGCACAAGCACTTTATGGCGATGTTAAACTTTTGGCTATGCATGAACTTAGTTTGTATAGTTATGAACAAAACGGAGAAATAAAGATAGAAGCACAAGTGAAAGCAATTTTTAAAACACAAACCCAACAAGAAAATACTTCCCCTGCTCTTGATGAAAATAATCAATCACAAAATATGCCTAGTGAGAATATAATCACCCCAAATCATTTAGAAGCAAGAGAAGATATTAAAGAAAATTTAACACAAAAGGTTGAAGATGACACACAGTCATCTTCTTCTAATAATGGATTCTTTTATGTTTAAATTAACAAAAATTAAGTAAAATTACATTAAATTTTTTATATTATCGGAAGCCGAACTTGCTTGCAAGAGTGAGGCTGATGGTCATACATACTGTGATGAACACAATTTATTGGGTTTTTGCGTTTAGCAAAATTAAAATTTAACTTGCTTAAATTTTAACATCACATAGTTTATATTATTGACTTAATTTTTGTTTTTTTGTATATTTTTTATATGAGACAATGTTTATTTGCATATAACCCACATAGTGGCAAAGGAAAAATTGCAAAAAAAGAAAAACTTATAGTAGATAGTCTAAGCACACAATATGCTGTCACTGTTTTGCACTCAAAATATGCTGGGCATATTGGCGAATATATTTTAAATTATGGCGAAAACTTTGAGACGATTGTTGTAAGTGGTGGTGATGGTACATTAAATGAAGCAATAAATAGCATAGCAAGACTCTCAAACAAAGTGTCACTAGGCTATATTCCTAGTGGAACTGTAAACGATGTGGCACATTCACTTAATATTTCAAGAAATGTCAAAAAAGCAGTTAAAATAATTTTAAATGGCAAAACATTTGAACATGACATTTTTAAAATGAACGATAAATTTGGAATATATGTTTGTTGTAGTGGACTCTTCACAGAGACGAGTTATTCAACTTCTCAAAAATCTAAAAAACAAATAGGCAAAGCTGCCTATGGTTTTCACGGCATAAAAAAAGTTTTTACAACAAGGTCATTGGACTTAAAAATTAGTTACAAAGACAATGTTATCGAAGGCAAATTTGCTATTATTTTGATTATAAATTCCAAAAATGTTGCTGGCTTTAGATTAAATAAAAAAGCAATTTTAAATGATGGGTTCGTAGATGTTGTTTTGATTAAAGCAAAAAAGAAGCGCATAAGATTTTGTGAAGTGTTGCGTGTTATAAAACTATTTTTGCTGGGTATTCCAAAAAAATCTAATAAACACACTTTGGTTTTACATTTGGATAAGTTTAAAGTTGAAACAGACAAAGACACCGTTATAAATCTTGATGGAGAGAGCATTGGTCAAGGCACATTTGATTTTAAGATGTTAAACAAAGCAGTAAAAATTTTTGTGCCTTAAAGATAAGAAAACTTTATATTGTTGCAATTATATTTTTCTTATGCTATACTACCATTGCTTTTGACCTCGTAGTAAAACAGGATATTACGGAGCCCTCCTAAG
>CALWPE010000002.1 GCA_944383345.1 uncultured Clostridia bacterium
GATGAGAGAGACAGAGAATGAGTACATTCGAAGGAGATATGTAGCCGACACAACAAGGACGCAAGGAAGTAGCACCCCAACCGACTTATCTTCATTAAATGGAACATATTTACTTGAAACAGATTTGGTAACAGATTATCTTATGCCTGTAAATGAATTATTTTCAAAACAAGATGTAGCAGGGATAGATGAATATATAGCAAACAACTATACAGGGACTATATGTGCATACCAAAGCGTAGGTAACTTTACTGGAAGTAGTGGTAATTACACCGGTTTAAATACAGAATATAACACAGATTCAAACGAGTACAAAACAAGTACAATAAGAAGATGGATGAACTACACAGGCGATAATAAAGTAGCAAAACATGCATCATGGACAGAGATGGGACCAGAAGTATTTGGTTTTGATTTTGATGTAACAAGTAGTGGTAATCAAAATGCAAAGTCTAACATGGTAACAGACTTAAATATAGACACACAGCAAGATATAATATATAACGAGATATTTGCAAGAAGTTTAACAAATGATTTGTATAAGGACATAAGCGACTCAGGCCAAGGATTAACAGTCCCAGATGCAACAGTTGAGGGCTTAAGTGATACAGGTTCTGACATGTTCTGGTTATTATCGGTAGCCGAAGCC
Source organism: uncultured Clostridia bacterium (assembly GCA_944383345.1). Taxonomy (GTDB): domain Bacteria; phylum Bacillota; class Clostridia; order Christensenellales; family UBA1242; genus UBA5893. The sequence goes on from CALWPE010000002.1 coordinate 650, forward strand.
GACACCATATTTACAAGCGACGGAGAAAGAGACTGGAATGTGGAAGAAACGGAACGTGATGTTTGGTGGTTGCGTTCGCCTCACTCTTTATATACTGTTATTGCATATTATGTCTACGATGACGGCAACTTCGGTACCTACGGTGTTTTCAATTTCCTTGCCGCGCGCCCCGCTTTCCAAATTTCTTTAAATTCTTAGCCCTTAAGTTAAATACTTGACAAAAAATTGAAATGTTATTTTGAGAATATGCGACCAAGGTCGCATATTTTTATGTACTTTTTGCAAACAAATTACTATAAAACAACAAGATTTTATTTACTAATAAATTTACCTTTATATTTTGATTAAAGATTTTTTAGCAAGTTAAGGTAAACAAAAAAGTGTCACACTTTTGTGTGACACCCTTTTTTGCCAAATGTAGTGAGATTTGATACAACTGGGTGAGGTTATAAAAAAAGTGCCACACATTCGTGTGACACCCTTTTTTTGCTAAATGTAGTGAGATTTGTATTTACGACTGAGTGAGGTTATATAAGTTCAAATACCCAAAAAAATGCCACACATTCGTGTGACACTCTTTGGTTGCGGGGGTAAGATTTGAACTTACGAATAGGTGAGGTTATATAAGTTCAAACTTACCCGTAAAAAAAGACACTCATAAGAGTGCCTTAAATTGGTTGCGGGGGTAAGATTTGAACTTACGACTAGATGAAGTTATATAAGTTCAAACTTCCCCCCTTCACTGGTTGCGGGGGTAAGATTTGAACTTACGACCTCTGGGTTATGAGCCCAGCGAGCTGCCTAGCTGCTCCACCCCGCGATAACACATATATTTTATGACAAATATATGCGTTTTGTCAAGGGGTATACTGTAAAAATTATATATTTTTTTGTCTATTCTGTTCGTAGCGCTTTTACTGGATCTTTTTTTGCTGCCATCTTTGCTGGAATAAAGCCAGCAACTATTGTTAGTACTACACTTATTATAACCAATATGATTGCACTAATTGGGGATAAGACTGCTATATTCGCTGTGAAACTTGCTCCTGCCAAACTCCTTACAATTGCATTTATTGGGAAGGAGAGTATAACACTAACTAAAACTCCAAGTATCCCTGCGCAAAGACCTATTATTAAAGTTTCGGCATTGAATACCCTTGATATGTCTTTCTTTCTTGCACCTATACTTCTTAATACTCCAATTTCTTTTGTTCTTTCAATCACTGAAACATAGGTTATTATTGAAATCATTATTGATGAAACTATAAGTGATATTGACGCAAACGCAATTAGAACATAACTTATTATATTAACTAGTTGACCCATTGTATCTGTTAAAAATGCTGTTTGGTCACTGTACATTATTTGGTTGTTCTTGTTTTCTTCCATATCATTCCATGCAGTTATGTATGAAATTATCTCGTCTTTTGCGTCAAAACTTGTTGGATAAAGTGTTATTGAAACAGGTATATCACTTGCACCAAGCATTTGAAGTCCGTATTGCTGGGCTTGCTCGACTGTTAAATCAACATTGTAACTATACTTTGCAAAAGTAATTAGTTGCTGTATTGTTGTAAATGGAACTTTTAACCCTAATTCTGATACTCCAAAAGAGAAACTAACTATAAAATTTTCTCTATCGTTTAGTTGTGCTTGGACTATTTTTGATTGTTTATTTTTTTCTCGCAACAATGTTGTAAGAGCAGGTGAGTACTTTATTCCTTCGCTGTAAAGAGAAGTTGGGTTGTCGGGTTTGATTCTTAGTATTCCAGTTATTTTGCAGGTAACAACATTTTCGTTGTCTTGCTGATTGTAATATGTTGATATAAGTTCGGCATTGTTGTCTATTGGTTTAAAATTTTCATCGTAATATATATCGTTTAGGAAAATTTTGTATTCTTTGTTTAATATTTCATCAAAAGTGTATTTGTCTTGTGATGACATTCCAAGTGCTTTAAGTACACTTGCAGAAACTCTGTTGTATGAATCAACTACAAGTACTAAATCGTATGGGTCGTTTGGATATTCTCCTGCAATAACATCATATTTGCTTTCAACAAATTCATCATTTGAAAGTGCTTCTGTAAACGAACCTGATTGACCACCACCCATAACACTATTTGACATTGTTGTGTCTATTTTGACTATTTCGTCATTTGCATTTTTTGTAAACACAGGCAGGGAAGATGCATATGAAAATTCAATGGTATTTAAAGCCTGCATTACTTGTGGTTTTTCACTATCTTTTTTTGCAAAATCTTGCATATACTCAATAAACTTTGGTGAAATGAAATTGTACTGACTATACTTAGCCAAATCTTCTTCGAGATTGTAAGAATAGATTTCTTTATCATCTGGGAACTCTGTTAGTTGTTCTTCGCTACTTGAACTTGAAATTCCTTGCGTTATGCTATCCATATTTACCGTGATTGTTGAAATTGCTATTGGGTATCCTGCAAGTGTTGTTGACTGCAAATCGTTTATGTATGTTGAAAATCCATTTGATACTGCAAGCACTAGGGCTATTCCTATTATGCCTATGCTACCTGCAAAACTTGTCATAAATGTTCTGCCTTTTTTGCTAAATAGATTTTTTAGCGAAAGCATAAAAGCAGTCCAAAAACTCATTGAAGTTTTATTTTTTTTGACTTTTTTAGCATTTTTTTGCACTTTTTCATCTGTTTTTTGATTATTTTGCTCTATTTTTTCATCTTCTTGTGTGTTTGATTGCTCGTCTACTTTATATGGGTTTGAATCAGATTTAACTTCACCGTCTAACAGTTTTATTATTCTTGTAGAATATTTTTTTGCAAGTTCGCTATTGTGAGTAACCATTATTATTAGGTGGTCGCCTGCAATCTCTTTTAAAAGTTCCATTATCTGTTTGCTTGTCTTTGAATCAAGTGCACCTGTTGGCTCATCTGCTAAAATTATTTTTGGATTGTTTACAATGGCTCTTGCTATGGCGACTCTTTGCATTTGTCCACCAGAGAGTTGGTTTGGCTTTTTGTGGAGTTGACCTTCTAGCCCTACACGGATAAGAGCATTTGTTGCCTTTTCTTTTTTTGTCTTTTTGTCAAGACCTGCAATAGTTAGGGCTATCTCAACATTTTCAAGTACGGTTAAGTGGGGGATAAGATTGTATGATTGAAAAACAAAACCTATGTAGTGATTTCGATATGAATCCCAATCTTTGTCACGAAATAGTTTTGTGGACTTGCCGTTTATTTCAATATCTCCACTTGTGTATCTATCAAGACCTCCAAGCACATTTAATAGTGTTGTTTTTCCACAACCACTTGGACCAAGTATGGAAACAAATTCATTTTCACGAAAAGTTAAGGTTATGCCTTTTAGCGCATGGACAACACTGTCTCCTGCAGTGTAGTCTTTTACTATGTCTGTTATCTTAATCATATTTTATCTCCTTTTAAACTATTTGTTAGAATTTCAAGCACTCGGTCAAAGTAGTCCTTTGCTTGTTTGTATGTGTACTTTTTTTCAAAATAACCAAGTATTGCAATTGCCATATTGCAAAGAATGGCTGACGAGATTATATATATGTCAAAATCTGTTTTTAGTTTTGTCCTGTTGCAGTTTATAAGTAGCGGCGAAGATTGCAGTTCGTAGGCTATATAATGTATATTTTCTGGATTCATATTTTTTAAAAAGTGCATAACAAAATTTTGCTCAGGTTTTCCATAAAATGACATAAGATAGTCAAAAATAGAAGTTGGAAGATAGGTTGGGGGTAAGTCTTGACTGTCTTTTACAAGTTCAAGTTTTGGCTTTAAAAAATTGTATACCAGATATTTATATATGTCATTTTTGTCCTTAAAGTAACAATAAAAAGATGACCTTGAAAAGCCACTTTTTTGTGCAATAGAAAAAATTGAGGCTTTATCAAAGTCATTTTCACTAAACTCCATAAAAGCACAAGATAATATGTTTTCTTGTTTGTCTTTTGGTAAATTGAAAAACTTTTCTGTTGGCATATCCTTTCCATTGACACAGTGTCATTATATAATATCAAGGAGTGGGAATGTTGTCAATTTATTATGTATATTTTCTTTCAAAATATTTTATCAAGGTGCGTAGTGTGCTTTCGTTTTTGCAATATGCTAGCCACCTAAGTTCTGCAATGTTTTGGTTCATATTAAATGAGTCAAGTTTGCATACAACTTCAACTTTGTCACCGTTATGAAGTCTTGTGTAAATTGGTGACTTGTTTGGCGAGTCGTTTATGTAGGCATATAGCACAGAAAATCCAATATCTTGGTGCAACTTAAAGGCAAAGTCAAGCACCGTGCTTTTTGCAGGTATTTTTATTGCCTTGTTTTTTGGGGTGTATACTGTTATGTAGTCAGCGTCAACACCACCGGCGATTGTTTCATCTAGGGCATCTATGTCTGTTCCGTCGGTTGTTCCGTTTTGTAATTCGGTGTATTGCTTTTTTGAAAGCATTGATACATCAAAAAGATTGTGCATTTTGTCTATAATTTTTAGTGATAAATTTTCTAGGTCGTCTTTATCTACGCCGATTATTTTAAATTCATCTTTTAGCGCAAACTCGCTTAAAAGTGTGTAAAGATTTTTTAGGTTGTCGGTTAGGTCTTCATTTAAAATTATGTATATATCAAAGATAGGCACACTAATAAAGTTACTCTCTTTTACTGATGAAAGTTTGTTTGTAAAGAAGTGGCGAGATATTGCAGTGTAAACTTCATAAGGGGTTTTTGGTACGATTTCTATTTTGTTTAATGTGTGTTTTGTTGACCTTAGATATGAATTTATTTCATAGGTCAAAGAATTTTTTAATTGTTCTGTGTAACTTGACATATTGTTTATATATTTGTCTAGGTATTCAAAAAATAGTTTGTCATCTTCGTGTCGTACACAAAAACAACCATTTGTTAGTTTATAGTAAAAGTATCTGCTTTTAAGTAGTTTTGCAAGGGGGATAAGCCACTTTTCAGTTTCCAAAATCTTTGCTTCTTTTTTGTATTTTGGAAAGCAGGCGATAGTGCTTAAATTGTTCAATCGGTCGGCAAACTTAATATAAAAACCGAATTTATTGTTTTTGCCTATCGAAATAAGTTTTTGATATGTGCTATCTTCAACTGCTTGTTTTAAAAAATCTTTTGTGTCGGTGAATATGTTGTTGCTGTCAGGCAAAAAGTTTTCTTTTCGTATTGCAGTGACGGCGTCTACAATCTGTGCAATTTGATGATTGAAAGTGCTTTTTAATTCGTCTATGGTTACATTGCAGTCCTCAACAGTGTCATGCAAAAGTGCACCACAAATAACATCGGTGTTAAAATCTCTTTCTTCCAAAATTTTTGCAACTTCAACAGGGTGGATTATGTAGGGTGTTCCATCTTTTCTAAACTGCCCACTATGTTTTTCTTCGGCGAAATGAAATGCCTTTACAACATTTGCTATGTCAATGCTATTTTTCTTTTTTAAATCTTCAAGCATGTTTGAAAAAATTTGTTTATAATCACTCATAGTCTGCGTCCTTAATTAAACGATAATATTGGTCATCTTCCATATTGCTTACCTTTGCAAAACGGAAAAGGTTTGCATCTACTGCATCTTCAACAATGTTTTCAATGCTATCTTCAACAATCTTTTTTTGTTGATATTCGCTTAGTCCTGTTGGTTTTGGACTTAAATAAAGATTTTTTATCAGTTCAATTAGTTGATTTGTTTCGTTTTTTATATTTATATCGCTTACTCCAAGAGTTAGGATATTATAAATTTCGCCATCAGGTACTTTAAATGGTACATTTGAAAGCAGTATATATTGTACGCATGGTACATGCTCTCTTCCACGAGATATTGAATTTACTGTGCCAAGTCCACCACGATAGTTTTTACTGCTTGGTGGATTGTTTAAAATTATAAGGCACTGGTCATTGTTGTTTTTAAGACTCATAAATAGTTGTGTTGGGTTTTGCTCTAAGTTTCCAAAATAAGAATTTGAGAAAGAACTATAAAATGCCTTTATTTTTTCTATGTCGCCATTAAATGAATCAAGTGTTTTTAAAAACTTTTCTGCGTCAATTCTTGTGAGCATAAAAAGTCCACAAGCCATAGTTCCTTTTGGGGAAGAGATGTCTTTGTCATCAATTACACTTATCACGCCAAATGTTAGTATGTCGTAGTTATAACTTCCAACTTTTCCTTTATAGGCGCTTGAATTGTAGTAGTAAACTATGTAGTTACCAAAAAATTTTTTGTAACTTAAATTTGATTTTGTAAAGTTTTCTCTATCAATTTTAGTTGTCAAAAATTGGTCAATATCTATTTTGTATGCTTCTTTTAGTTTTAGCAAAAACATTGCTGATGGTTGACTTTTTCCACTTAGGTAATTGTTTATGCTACTTGCACTAAACCCCGTTTTTTGTGCCACATCTTTTTGCGAATATACTTCGGTTAGACACCTTAAATTGTTTAAAAAATTATCCATAAAATCTCCTATGCTATTAGTTTACATTACATAGCATAAAAAATCAACAAGATAATAAACATTTAACTCTGTTTAATAAAATAAAATTTACAATATTGAATTTAGTTTTCTATTTCTTCAATTTTGCCGTTGTTTACCGTTATTTTAAAGTCTTTTGCCTCTTCATTATAATAAAGTGTGTAGACAAGTGGAGAAAGCGAAGTTAAATTTATCTTTTCAAAATCACCAAAAAATTGAGTGATGTCTTGGTTTTCTAGCGCTTTTTTTAAGTCGTCATCTAAATATGATTGTGAAGTTTTTGTATCTTTACATTTTATTGCTTCAAAAAAGTTGTATGGGACTAATTGGTCTATCTTGCAATTTTTTGATTTACTTTCGTCAATGTATATTTCACTTTTTGTTTCTTTTAAATCATTTTTTAGTGTAACAACTTTTGTATGGTGCGCCATATCGTCAAAATTTTGACTTACTACTATTTGGTCATTTTTTATCTCTATAAAATCTCCATTCACATTTGAAAATGTGTTGTTTGTGCAGTCGTAGCACACAAGTGCTTTTTTATCATTTTTTACCAGCACATATATGTAATTTCCAACACTTTCGCTTTGGGCTTCACAAACTTTTACCAAAAACACATATTCGCCACGAGTTGAAGATATTTTTATTCGGTCTTGATACGCAGTTATGTTATATTTTACATTTTTTACTGTGTGTGTTTTGTTATATACACATTTTATACTTGGCAACAAAAATGGAGTTAAAAATATATCACATCTGTTGTTTATGTTGTATACCTTAACATTTTGCGATTTACATTCAATTTTATTATTTGAATACTTTAACTCAAAAGCGTATGGAAGTGAGAGTTCCCCTTGTTCAAGTGGGTAAACTTTAAAGACAAGTGGTGTCTGTATTTCTTCTATAAAGATATGGTTTTGTGGGCTTAAAATATATGATTGATTTTTTACATCAATTAAAAATTCGTAGTCACTGTATATGTTTACATTCATACCATAATTGTATGTTTTAAAATTCGGTTATAAAACAAAAAGTATCAATATTTATAGTTTAATTTTTTTAAATATGGCAATAA
>CALWPE010000003.1 GCA_944383345.1 uncultured Clostridia bacterium
AAATATGTGTATTTATTGCGTGCTTGGCTCTCACCAGCAAATGCGTCTTTTAAATTTTGTTCGGTTTTTGTTCCTTTATATTTATTCATTTTATTCTCCTTTATGTTGTTTTCTGTCATGAGTATAAAACATTTTACTACTCAATGGCAAGCAAAAAACACAAATACTTGCTTTATTAAAACTTAAAAACTTTTCTTTTAAAAAGTTAAACATTAGTCTTGTGTTTTTGCAAGCAATAAAAAAGGGACTTTACTATCTAAAAAGTCCTTCTTTTTTATTTTGCTTTGTTATTTAAAAATACTTTTACTTTTATATGGTTTCTTGTCCCATTTAAAGATTTACTTTTTCTTTACTACAAAATCTATAAACCCAAAATATCTAGCACTTCACGAATCGCCTTCATAGCCTTATCCATTTGTTCATGTGTATGTGTCGCAGTATATGAAGTTCTAAGTAGTGCTTGTCCAACAGGTGTTGCAGGAGAAACAACAGGATTAACATAAACTCCCCTTTCCAAAAGAAGTTTGCATGCCATAAATGCCTTTTCATCGTCATAAACATAAATTGGAATAATTGGAGTTTGGCTATCAATTATTTTTACATTTAATTTTTTTAAGCCGTTTCGCATATATGTTGCGACTTCTTGAAGCGACTTTACTATACTAGGATTTTCTCTTAAAATTTTCAAAGACTCCCTTGCTGTTGCAACGCTACAAGGAGTAATACTTGCAGAAAATATATAAGGTCTTGAATTGTGCTTTACATAATCTACAACTCGTTTTGTGGAAGCCATATAACCACCAAGTGATGCAAGAGATTTTGAAAAAGTACCCATTATGATATCGACATCGTCTTCAAGCCCAAAATGCTCTGCCGTTCCTCTTCCATGTTCTCCCAAAACACCAAGACCATGTGCATCATCAACCATAACCCTTGCACCATATTTTTTTGCAAGTTTAACTATTTCTGGGAGTTTGCATATCTCTCCACTCATTGAAAATACACCATCTGTAACAATCAAAATCCCATTCTCTTTTGGAATAGTTTTTAACTTTTCTTCTAGGTCCTGCATATCACTGTGATTATATCTTAACATTCTTGCATAACTTAATTTTATTGCATCATAAATACTTGCGTGATTTTCTTTGTCACAAAGCACAACATCATTTCGACCACAGATTGCACTTATGATACCCAGATTGCTTTGAAACCCTGTTGAAAAAGTCATTACGCTTTCTTTGTGTAAAAACTCAGCCAATTCTTTTTCAAGAGCAATATGAATATCAAGTGTACCATTTAAAAACCTTGAACCACTACAACCTGTTCCATATTTCTTTAATGCTTCAATTCCAGCGCTAATTATCTGCTTATTGCTTGTAAGTCCCAAATAGTTATTTGAACCAAGCATAATTGTGTCCTTGCCTTCCATAACAACTTGTGTGTCTTGCCCAGTAGAAAGTGCATGAAAATATGGGTAAAGTCCTTTTTCTTTTGCAACATCGTAATTTTGTTTTAACTCTGTTTTGTAAAATAAATCCATAATATTCTCCTTTTAATATAATTTTCCAACAATAAAGTTGACTAATCTCGTTGGTAAAAACTTAGCAAGTAGACATAAAAATTTGTATCCAAAACCCACTGTAACCAAAAGTGGTGGGTTTTTACGCTTTAATACTTTAAATATAACTTTTGAAACAGTTATTGGAGATTTTCCGTTTTGCTCGTCTTTTTCCATCTTTTTGACGCTTTTTGTGATTCTTTTACCATAAATATCATTTTCAACATCGGTTTTAATTCTACTTGATGTAAAGTTTGTTTTTGTATCGCCCGGCCTTACACAACATACTTTTATCCCCTGACTTTTAACTTCATTTTGTAGTGCAAGCGAAAATGCTTCTATCGCCGATTTTGTTGCACTATAGCAAGATTGAAACGGTATTGCTATCGGCGAAGCAACCGAAGAGATATTTACAATCTTGCCTTTGCTTAACCTTAAATATGGCAAAATTAAACTTGAAAGCATAATTACAGATTTGACATTCACAGAAAATATTTTTTCTACTTCATCTGCTTTTAAATACTCAACTGCACCACTAATACCCATACCTGCGTTATTGATTAAAGCATCAATATGCCCTTCTTTTTTGTATATTTCCTCAAAAATTTGCGACATATTTTGATAATCTGTGACATCGCCTTTTAAATATACAAAATTAGGCGTGAAAAATTCACGCCTTGAAATACCATATACTTTAAAGCCTTTACTCGTCAAATAATTGGCTGTAGCAAGCCCTATTCCACTTGATGCACCTGTGATTATAACAACTTTTTTCATGTAAGCATGGTACATTATTTTGTTGACTTTGTCAACATTTTTTTATAGTTTTTCATTGGTAAAATGTAGTATTGTACTAACTGGGACAAACTTCGACACAAAGTACAAAAATTTCATTTGTTTACCTATTATGTACATAGGTTTATGTCTTTTCTTTTTAAATATCTTATACATTTTGTTGACAGCATAGTGAACATCCATACGCTTTTTTTCACGCTTTTCTATCTGGTCACTACTATTTTTTATTCTATCTTTATAGCGTTCGTTTGTATCAAGTGTTTTATCCCTATTTTTTGAAAAGTTTGTTTTAATATCCCCGGGGCAAATACAAACAACATCAATACCACTATCTTTAAGTTCCATTCTAAGAGCATAAGAAAGCATCATAACCCCAGCCTTAACTGCACTGTAATGTCCCCTAAATGGTACAGAAAACAAAGCACAAGCCGAACTTATGTTGAATATCTTTCCACCTTTTTTCATCAGTTTTAAAGCACACTTTGTACAATTTACAACTGCAAAATAATCTACTTCAAACATATTACGAACTTTATCGGTTTCAATTAGTTCAGTTGCACCAAATACTGCATACCCTGCACAGTTTATTAAAACATCAATCTGATTATATACTTTGGCAATATTATCAAATGCTTCTTCAATAAGTTTTTGATTACTTAAATCTGCATAAAATTTTGTTTTGTTATCAAACTCGCCTTCTTTATTTATTTCAACAACAATATCTTGGTCTTTTGTGTATCTATTTTTTAATTCCTTTCCAATACCACTTGTTGTACCTGTAATAACTACTACTTTATTCATTTTTTTCTCCTTGAGAATTTTAACACAAAACATAAAATATGTACAATACTTTGACAAGATATTATGTCTGTGCTAAATTACCTATGTGAATTATGGAAGTAAAAAAACAATACTTAAGGCACTTGTGATTTGGCAAATAATAATCGCATGTTTTTCTATTCCTATTCAACTGTTATATTTTATTTATCATGTCCAACTCTCAATAATATTTTCAAATGAATATGGCTTTGACTTGCCTTTAAATATAGTGAATATAATTTATTTTTGTTTATACTTAATCTATTTTTGTTTTTTTATAAACTACATTCCAAGAAAATATAACCAAACTCGTGAACAATTCCATGAAAAAAAGATATTTTTTAGAGTTTTTTCTATTATTTCAATATTTATAGACTTAATAACAGGTGTACTTTTAATAATAACAGCATTTAAAAAAGATGATGGTCTTGATGAAATAGTATATGTTAAACCTAAAAAGTATAAAAAGCCAAAAGTAAAACTATCAAAAGATGCAAAATCGCAAATAAAACTTTTAAAACACCAAAAGCACAAAGGCTTAATCTCAAAAGAGAATTATGATAGACAAGTTAAATCAATAATAAAAAAAGAAAAACAATAAACTGTTTTTCTTTTTTTGATAACTTTTTATTTTAAAATTTTAGTAATAACTAATACATTTACTTCTTATCTTTATCTTTCTCTTTATCTTTATCTTTATTTTTATCGTTATCACTCATCTTATCGGCTTCGCCTAAGATGTCTTTTAAAATTTCTTCCTTCTTCTTTTCTAGTATTTTATTTTCTTTGTCTGTCAAAGGTTTTGATTTTTGCTCGCTAGCAACTTCTTTAAGAATTTCTTCTTGTACTTTTTCATCTTCTTTTTCATATTGCTTTTCATATTTCAATATTCTTGACTGTCCACAGATATCAAGTACAAGCAAAGCAATTATGATAAGTGAAGGAATAATAATTAAAATAATCATACCAGCAGTTGTTGTGCAGAATTGGAACAAATTACCAACAAAACTATTTGTATTCATATACACACCGACAATATAGTCTTGCATAACCCAGTCTGGATCAGGGTTTTCGTTTCTGTCACCTTGTGTCTGGAAGAATAATTTTCCAGCATATTCATCTGCAGGGTTTGATGGTGTATCTATATCAACTATTCTATGGAAAATAACTCTTGAATAATTTTTCGCTGCCTCTTGTTGATATTCGTTGCTTGCACCACCACCCATGAAACTCAAAAATGTTGTTTGAACATTTGCCTCTGTGCCTGTTGTTTGTGCATCTTCCAACCTACCCGGGTCGATATGAATTAGTGGCTCATAAAATGCTATTATATCCCCAACCTTAAGGTCCTCTGGATTGCAAGCCCTAACAAGAACAACATCTCCGGGTTTGTATTCATCATCAACACCATCTTCCATACTATCTGTTAAAATTTTTACTGCTGAATAACCGAACAACGAAGGCACTTCATTTCTTGTCTTTGCACCAAACATAAGTATGCTTGCAAACAAGATTATAACAAAGAAAGGTATAAACAAAACATCACCGATTATTCTAATGGTCTTATAGAAATTTTCATTTGGCTTTTTTATCTTCTTTGAGTCAGCACCATTATTTTGCTTTTTATCAGCATTTAAAGATTTTTCTAATTTCGCATCTTTTGCTTTTTCTTCTTGTTTAACTGCGCCGTCTTTTAGTGGTTCTTTTTTGTCCACTTCGGTTTTCAAAGTATCTTTTTGTGATGTCGCACTTTCCATTTTTGGTGGAACCTTAGCAGAAACGCCTACATTTTCATCTGCGTTTTGTGGCTTTTTTGGTGGAATGTTAGGTTTTGTCTGAGGTTTTTGTGGCACCTTTGGTGGTGCTTTAGGTGGCACTTTTGGTGGCACTTTTGGTGGCACTTTATTAGGTGCTTTTGTGTCTTTGACATCATTTTGTGGTTTTAAAGTTTTGTTGTCTTGTTCCATATATCCTCCAAAACAAATGTTACAAGTTGTAGTAAGTATAACATTTTAATTAGTTTGTGTCTATTAAATTAGACTTAAACATAAAATTTTATAATAATATAATTTGTATATAAATAATGAGCAAATATCAAAATGTTGCCTTTAATATAACATTTTGATATAATTCAAAAAAGGAGAAAAAATGCTAAAAATAAAAAACCTTACAAAAACTTATGGACAAAAAATTGCAGTTGATGATATAAGTCTTGAAGTAAAAAGTGGTCAAATAACTGCTTTTATTGGACATAATGGCGCAGGCAAAACAACAACATTAAAGGCCATTGCCGGAATTTTGGACTTTGATAAAGGTGAAATTTTTGTTGATGGAAAAAACATAAAAACTCAGCCAATAGAAGCAAAAAAAGTGATTGGATATCTTCCAGATAATCCAGACCTATACGATGTTTTAAAAGGTATTGACTACCTTAATTTTATTG
>CALWPE010000004.1 GCA_944383345.1 uncultured Clostridia bacterium
TTGATAAGTTCTGGCTACCATCATATTACGAGATGTATAAATTGTTTACAGATGACTCAGGGGGAAATACAGAAGGTAGTTGCCCAAGTAGAGTATGGCATACGCAGTCAGGTTCTGCTGTGAATTACTATTGGTTGCGCTCGCCTTATTCTAGTAATTACAATCTTGCATGTAGTGTCAATTCTTCAGGCAATTTAAACATCTACAATTATGTGTATAACAATCACGCCTGCCGTGCCGCTTTCCAAATTTCTTGAAATTTGGAACCCTAAACCAACAAGCATTTAAAATATCTTTAATGTGAGTTAAATGTATAGAGATAAATTAACAAAAGAGCAAATTTTTCCCGTGTCGTGACCCCCCAAAGTCACGACACAAAAAAGATTGAGCATTAGCGAAATCTCATCTTTAAAAAAATTGGGGTAAGAATATGGATAATAAAGTGGAACAACAAAAATCAACTCTAAATTTTGATAAAAAAAATAAAGGAAAAGGGGAAAATACAAAAATATCGCAGAAAGTTAGAAGAGTGTTCGTCCCAGTTCAAAAAACAGTGTCTATTCCTTCAAATTCTAGTGATATGGTTGTTGTTACAAAAGCGAAAGAACTTGTTAGATATATTTTTCAAGTAACTGCGAATTCTCCTAAAAAGATAAGATTTTCATTTGTATCAAGAATCCAAAGTATAACTTTAGATTTAATAGAGAATTTATATCGTGCAGCAGAAATCCCATACAACAGTAGAACGCAGAGTTCTTTAGAGAAAAAAATATATTTTTTGACGGAAGCGAAAATATCTATAAAACTTATTGAATATTTCGCTTTGCTTATGTTAGAGTGTGGTTTTTTCGAGATAAGACATTATAAACAAATTGCACAAATGGGCATAAGGTGTGAAACTTTGTTAAATGCTTGGTTAAAAAAGTTAAGCAACTAATTAAAATACGCATTGTTAGGTTATAACAATGCGTATTTTTAGTCATATGTCATACAAATGAGAAATTTTAAAAGATACACACAGTGCGTTGTATATCGTTTAAAATTCATATGACCATATTTTTCTTTGCAATGCAAAGAAAGGGTGCAGACTCCTTTGCCTTGGACTCGGAAATTTTTTTCACAAAAAATTTTAACTCATTGACAAGGTAAATCGGCACGGCAGGCGTTATTGTTATACACATTATTGTTGTTGTTTAAATTGCCTGAAGAATTGACATTATATGCATTATTGTTATTACTAGAATTAGGCGAGCGCAACCAAATAAGCCAATACTTGTTTACAGTCTGAACCCTACACTAAAATTATACACTATTTTATTATATTTTTCAATTTTTTTACATTTTCGTAATAAAATTTTCTTGCATTTAATCTTTTTATATGACCTTTGTAACCTGCAAGTGAGCCTTTTATAAAATCATTGTCTATTTTGCCTTTGCTATATAGTTTAGTAATTTGTTTTAAACGATTTTTTAATCTTTGCTTGCTTTGTTTCTTAAGTTTTATTATAATTTTTCCACTATCTAGGACTAGATATCTTCCACCTAAAAATTCCACTCCATTTTTTACAGGAAAAATGTGAGTTTTATCATTTAACAAAAGGTCTAAATTATTTAAGCAATTTGTTATTTGTACAAGACAATATTTTAGGTAATTTTTGTCATTGTGTATAAGTATAAAATCATCCATATATCTGACATAGTATTTTATATGTAGTTTTTCTTTAATGAGTCTATCTAGTTTATCTAAAAATGTTACTCCTAATATTTGACTGACTTGATTGCTAATAGGTAGTCTTTTTTTTGTGTCAAATTTATAACTATCTATTATTTTAAAAATCAAGTTTCTAACATCTTTATCAGGAATTTTATATAATTGACTTTTTAGGATATTATGATTTATGCTGGCAAAATATTTTTTTATATCACATTTAAGTATATATCCATTTTTCTTATAATGCTTATAAAAATCAACAAAAAATTGTTTTAATTTTTGTCGTGCAAATGTTGTACCTTTACCTTCTTGGCAAGCACAGTTGGTCAAAATAAGTCTTTTTTTGTAAAAAGGTGTGAGATAGTTGTCACAAATTGTATGCTGAACAATTCTATCGTGATATTCAAGAGCCTGAATTTCTCGTCTTTTTGGTTCAAAAATTTCAAAAGTACGGTAATTTTTTACTGCATAGGTTTTGTTTTTTAATTGTTCTTCAATTTGACACAAATTTTCAAAAAGATTATGTTCAAATTTTATTACATCATCTTTATGACTTTTGCTTAACCTTGCTATTCTATGTGACTTATAAAGCATTTCAAAGTTTGAAAGTTCGTCATAAGATAAGGGTACTAGTGAATATTTTTGCATATTTCTCCTTGCGTATAATTTATTGTAAAAGTAATTACATTTTTACTTCTTGGAAATCATATCAATATTAAATAAAAATCAATAGAACTTTTTATTCATAGCAAAAAAATCTGGTACTTTATTGTACCAGATTTTTTTATTTTTTGTTATTTACTTGCGTTTTCTCTTTTTTGGAATTTACCGTCTTTTTTCTTTACGCTTATATTAAGGTCTTGACTTTCGGCAAGTTTTTCAGCAACTTCCATTGCCTCTTTTTTGGTCTTGCATCTCTTTGAAGCCCTTGTTGCCCCAGTCTTTTTAACAACCCAATCTTTACGGTCTTTGTCATAAGTTACCATATATTTTTGACTTGGTTTTTTATCTTCCATATCTTCCTCGCTTTCGGTGGCGTCTTTTGTTTCAGCCTCCTTGGTTTTTGGTTCTGATACAACTACTGTATCATCTTTTACTTCAACTTTTTCTTCAGTTTTTTCTTCTGCCTTATCTTCAACTTTTTCGTCTGCTTTTTCTTCGGTTTTTGTTTTTTTAGCAGTTTTTCTAGGCTTTTTAGGTTTTTCTTCGGTTTTTTCTTCAACCTTTTTTTCTTCAACCTTTTCAGTTTCAGTTTCATTTTCAGCAGGTTTTTCTTCGGTTTTTTCTTCAACCTTTTCTTCTTTCAAAGAAGCACTTTCGCCGTTTTCATCTTGTGGTTTGTTTTCATCATTAGTAACTGTTTTGTCATCAGTCAAAGGCTTATCTGTTTCAGGTTTATCTCTAAACACAATAAGTACAACAATAGCGACTATGATAAGCACAACACAAACAAGAAGTGGCCAATAATCTCTTAAAAAATCCATAATTTCTCCTTATTTTTTTAACTCAGCAATATTGTACACTACAAACCGACAATTTTCAATATTTTTTTCAACTTTTTTTTATTTTTTTATAGGTGCTTGAAAAGTATACTATTTTGTGGTATATTAAACAGTAAAATATTTTATATGGAGGCTATAAATGAAACAATCAAACAAAGTGGCATTTTTATATGATTTTGACTTGACACTATCGCCACGCAATATGCAAGAATTTTCTTTTCAAGATTTAATAGGAACAACCAAAGAAGAGTGGTGGGACGATGTAAACTCTTTTGGAAGGCGTCACAATATGGACGGAGCACTTGCTATGATGTACAAACTCATAACAGTTACTCGTGAAAAAAACATTACACTTCACAGAGATGATATAGTCAGCCTTGGTAAAGACATTGAATTTTTTGAAGGGGTTGAAACATTTTTTGACAGAATGACAGCCTATGCAAAAAGTTTAGGGCTTGAACTTAAACACTACATTATTTCAAGTGGGTTAAAAGAGATTATTGAAGGAACAAAAATTGCGCATAATTTTGAGCGTATTTTTGCATCGCAATTTGCCTATGACGAAAATGGTATTCCTTTTTGGCCAGCGCAGGCAGTAAACTACACAACAAAAACGCAATATATTTATCGTGTAAGAAAAAATGCTATGGACGATTTATGGAATGCTCGTAGTGTAAATGAGTACATAGAGAGCAAAGATGACCTTGTGCCATATTCTAACTTTGTATATTTTGGTGATGGTGAAACAGACATTCCTTGTATGCGTACAGTTAGCAAAAAGGGTGGAAAATCTGTTTGCGTATATGCACCAAACAAAGAGAAATATCAAGAGTGCAGAAAGTTATATCTTGAGCACAGGGCTGATTATCTTGCAAAAGCAGACTACACAGAAGGTAGCGAACTAGACAAAATCTGTAAAAACATATTGGACAAAATTGCATCTTATATTGAATAATACTTTTTGTTTAGTTGACTATAATATATTAAAGAGAAATTAGTTGCCAAAATTTTTTAATTTATGATAATATAATGTGTAATGGCTACTAGGAGGGAAACTTGAATAATAGAAAAAAAAGTAGTTTTAGTTTTATCTATGCAGTGATAATAATTGTAGTTTGTCTTTTGGCAATTTTTGCATTTGTTGATATGGGTTCAAAAGTTGAAAAAACTGAGCCTTCAAATGTAATTGAAATGATAAATGAAGACAAGGTTGCCAACTTGTATTTTTATAATGGTAAAGGCAGAGTTTTGCTAACTACCGAAAATAGTAAGTACAAAACAGAGGAAGAGCGTTCTCGCTTTCCTGACAATGCAGACTATTATTTTGAATACACAACAAATTCTTTGACACTTATATTAAACACTGTTGAAGAGTACAATAAGGACGCATCAAACACCTTAAAAATTGAGTGGGAAAATCCACCACTTAGGGCAAGTTGGATAGAAAATCTTTTACCATTTTTGTATATCTTGCTTGCAGGTGTTGCTGTGTTCTTGATATTTAGAATGTTTGCAAGAAGCAACAACAGTGCAATGCAGTTTGGTAAAAACAAAGCACGCATAACAAGTGATGTAAAAGTTAGATTTTCCGATATTGCAGGTGCAGACGAAGAAAAAGAAGAACTCCAAGAAATTGTTGAGTTTTTAAAGCACCCACAAAGATTTACAGAACTTGGCGCAAGGATACCAAAAGGTGTTTTGCTAGTTGGAAATCCGGGAACAGGAAAAACACTTCTTGCTCGTGCAGTTGCAGGAGAAAGCAATGTGCCTTTCTTGTCAATAAGTGGTAGTGATTTTGTTGAAATGTTTGTTGGTGTTGGTGCAAGCAGAGTAAGAGATTTGTTTGACCAAGCAAAGAAAGTTCAACCATGCATTGTATTTATTGATGAAATTGATGCAGTTGGTCGTCAAAGGGGTGCAGGCCTTGGTGGTGGCAACGACGAGCGAGAGCAAACCTTAAATCAACTTTTGGTTGAGATGGACGGTTTTGAAGCAAACGAAGGAATCATAGTTTTGGCCGCAACAAACCGAAGCGATGTTCTTGACCCTGCACTTTTGCGTCCGGGCAGATTTGATAGACAAATTTATGTACATGTTCCAGATGTAAGGGGTCGTGAAGGAATAATAAGAATCCATGCAAGAAATAAACCTATTGCAGACGATGTTGATTTTGTTACCCTAGCAAGAATAACCAGTGGCTTTACTGGCGCTGATATTGAGAATATGTTAAACGAAGCAGCAATAATTGCAGCACGAAACCATAGACCAAAAATAATTATGCAGGACATAACCGAAGGTATCAACAAAGTCATTATGGGACCACAAAAAAAGAGTTTGCTTATGACCGACAAAGACAAGTTGATTACTGCTTACCACGAAAGTGGTCATGCTATTGTAGGCAAACTTATGGAGCATTGTGAAGATGTTCAAGAAGTTTCAATAATTCCAAGAGGTATGGCGGCAGGCTACACAATGTCAAGACCAGATAGCGATGACAATCATATGGGCAAACTTAAACTCAATGATGAAATTGCTATGATGATGGGTGGAAGACTAAGCGAAGAATTGTTTATGGACGATATCTCAACAGGTGCGTCAAACGATATAAAGCGAGCAACCGAAGTTGCACGAAAAATGGTAACACTTTGGGGTATGAGTGACAAGTTTGGCTTTATGAGTTTTGGTAGCGAAGAAGAAATATTTGTTGGAAGAGATTACCAAAGCAAAAACGATTACAGTGAATCAGTCGCTGCCCAAATTGATGCAGAAGTTAAGAAAATACTTGATTACAACTATGCCCGTGCAAAAAAGATTTTGCAAGACAACAAAAAGTATGTTAAAGAAATGGCAGAACTTTTGTTAGAAAAAGACACTATCTACAAAGAAGAAGTCGATATGATTCTTGCAGGAAAATCAAAACAAGAAATAATAGATTACATGGACGAGCAAGAAAAAATCAGGCGAGAAAAAGAACAAAAGGCAAGAATTGAAGGCGAGATAGAAAAGAAAGTAAAAGAAATAGACCAAAAAGTAAAGACTGCCGAAGTTTATCTCAAAGAAGGCATAATCACCAAAAAAGATTATGATTTGATTTTGAAAGAGCGTGAAAACGCACTTAAAAAACTTGAAACCGATAAACAAGACACCAAAGAGCAGTCAAAAGAAGATAAAAAAGACCAAGAGCAAAACTTAGACAAAGAACAACCAAGCGAAGATAAAGAAGAACAAAACAACAAACAAAAGGAGAAAAACGATGATAAGAAAGAATAAATGGTGGATTATTACGGCTTATTGCCTAGTAGCACTTTTAGTTGTTTTAATCATTGTGTCATGTCTTGTAAAGATAAACAAAAAACCAGAGATTAAGGACCCATATAGTTATGAGTTTTTAGTAGATGGAAGCACTGCCGAGTATCCATTTATGGCAAGTCTTGACAACAACAAAGATAAATATGATGAGATAAACAAAATATTCAATGATAGTTTTTCTGAAAGTTTAATTGTTTCATTGTTCTCAGGAAGAATAGGTTACAACAACAGAATAGAACCATATCATTCAAAACCAGCAAAAACAGGCTATATACTTTATCTTGATTTTGGCGATGCTCAAAAGATAATGAGAAACGGCAAAGAGTACACTCAAACATCATACAGTCGTGACCCAATATATTATGAAAGAATAATTGTTTTAGTTTCACAAGGTCAGGGAATGACAACACACTATTTCTATTACGAATGTGACCCAAGTTTAAACGAAGGTTGGACAGGCACTTCAAAGAAATATTACAGACAATCTTTTGTTGCAAACTTCGATGCACTTTATGACTATTTAACAGAAACACAAAACTAAAAAAACACCATTTTTGGTGTTTTTTTGTTGCTACATAAAATAATTTATCAAAAAAGTTTTTTTGTTTTTAAAAGTTATTAAATAGCAAACTATTTTTTAAAAAACTTTTTCACTTGAATTTTAATCAATAAAAATATATATTAAAAAAATCACAGAACTTTATTGTCTGTGACTTTTTTATTTATAGAGATGCTTCTTTCTCTATATGTTTAGTAAATGTATTGTCATCATGTTTTTTAACTACACCTATAGCTAAATTGTCAAGTTCCTCATTCATAAAGTTTAATCTTGCTTCTTTATACTTTGAATCTTCATAAAGTGGGGCATAATCTTTAATTATAGTTTTAAGATTTTTTCGTAAATCATCTTTTGATTTTATATTGTATGCACTTTTAAATTTCTCTACCTTTCTATTATATGCTTCAACAAGTGGTTCGCAACAAACAAATTCTCCGTATGGGGTATTGCTCATATCGCCGATATGTATTCCAACATTTTCCAAAAATGGTGCTAAAAACATTGCATCTTTTGCAGTTTCTTTTATACCAATAAGTGCAAGTGGCAAGTGTTGAAACAACATCTTTTCGCTTTTTTCCAAATTACCACGATCAAACTTTTTACTGTTGTTTAAAACCCAAGTGTCATGTATTTTTTCAAGCATATCTACAACAATATCAAACTTTTCTTCTTCTGTTTTGTCTTTTAACAAATTTTTATTTTTCTTGACTTCTTCATAAGCAGTTTTGATTGAGTCATTAGCAAAAACAATTTCATCAAGTACTTTATATGCACAAACTTGATTGTTGTTTTTATCAAGAATATCATCAACCATCTTTTGTGCTTCGTCAAGAGTCTTACCACTCCATGCTACCAATGCATACATCTGTGCAATAAGTGGTGACCTATATTTTTTTAATTTATCACTAGGCATATATTCCTCCATGTCTAGTTATAATATAAATCATAATGCAATTTATGTCAATGTTATAAATTTCAAAATAGTTTTTTCAAATTTTTATATTCATATATTTTTTTAGAAAAAATATTTTTTATTTAAAACATATTTATATGTCGAAAATAAAAATATTATTTTAAATTATTAACTTTAATTTATTACATTTTCTATTTTTGTTTAATTTTAATATTTTTTTCAGTTAAAAAAATTGGCAAATTTTTTATAATTTACCAATTTTTTTATTTATTTTTTTACCAGCATTTAAGTTCGTCTGGAATAACCACTTCGCAAGTGCCTTGTTTTGCTTTACAAAGTGGACATTCTTCCCAAGCCTCGTCCGAGAAACTTACATATCCACACGATGGACATATCCATCTTACTTTTTTTGCTTTTTTGTAAATAGTTTTGTCTTTAAATTGCTTATAAAGTTCATTAAATAGGTTTTTATGTCTAATTTCAACTTCCATAATCATTTCAAATAGATGTGCAATCTCATCAAAACCTTCTTCATTGGCGGTTTTAATAAACTCATCATAGGCCTCGGCTTCAAGTTCTTCATCTTCGGCAAGAAGTTTAAGGTTATCAAGTAGTTCCCATTTTTCTTTAAAAGGGAAGCCAGCAGATATGTTTATATTATCTATTTGCTTTGGTTCTGCTTCTTGAATTTTTGTGTATAACATTCTTGCGTGATTAAACTCTTGATATGCAATGGTGTCAATAATTTGTTCTATCGCTTCATAACCATTGTATCTAAAACCATATTCAACAAACTCATACCTTGTCCTTGCTTGGCACTCGGCAGCATATGCTCGTGCCAAATTTTCATAAGTTAAACTATCTTTTAATTTCATATTATCTCCTTTGTCTAATTTATGTTGCCTAAAAATTAAAATAATATACAATAATTGACCAAACTTATTTTTGGTGATATAATGCTTTCGTAAATTTTAAATTTAAAGGAATACTTATGCAAAATCGTACACATAATTTAGGAGAATTGCGTCTTAGTGATGCAGGAAAAAATGTCGAACTTTGTGGTTGGCTTGAAAATGTAAGAAGAGTAAGTAAAAACTTAGCATTTTTGGTTCTTCGTGATTTTTATGGAACAACTCAAGTTGTTGTAAACAATGAAGAGATGATGCAACAAATAAATGCTATAAACATTGAGTCAACTGTAAAAGTATTTGGAACAGTTCGTGAAAGGTCAAACAAAAACAAAGATATGGCAACAGGCGACATTGAAGTCGTTTGTGAAAAAATTGAAGTTCTTGGCGAATGTATCTACAACGAGTTGCCTTTTCAAATAAATTATTCAAAAGATGCAGATGAAAACACTCGTTTAAAATATAGGTACTTAGATTTAAGAAATCCAAAAGTAAAACAAAAAATAGTGCTTAGAAGTCAAATAGTAAATTCTTTAAGACAGGCAATGATTCAAAACAACTTTTTGGAAATAACAACACCAATACTCACAAGTTCATCACCAGAAGGGGCAAGAGATTATTTAGTACCATCAAGAAATTATCCGGGAAAATTTTATGCTCTACCTCAAGCACCACAACAATTTAAACAACTTTTAATGGCGTCTGGTTTTGATAGATATTTTCAAATAGCACCTTGTTTTCGTGATGAAGATGCTCGTGCAGACCGTTCACCTGGCGAGTTTTATCAACTTGATATGGAAATGGCTTTTGCAAGTCAAGAAGATGTATTTTCAGTTATAGAAAATGTTTTACCACCTGTTTTTGAAAAATATGGAATTTACAAAAAGGCATCAAAAGCACCTTTTGTAAGAATTAAATATGAAGATGCAATGGACAATTTCGGTTCAGACAAGCCAGACCTTAGAATTGATTTAAGAGTCACAGATTTCACAAACATAGTCAAAGGTGTTGACTTTGAGCCTTTCAAAAGTCCAGTTACAAAAGCAGTTATTGTTGACAACTTTACACATTCAAGAAAGGTAATAGATAAACTTGTTGAAGATGTATCTGCTAAGTTAGAAAATAGAATATATTGGTTTAAAGTCGATGAAAACGGCAACTTGGTTGGTGGAGTATCTAAGTTCCTACAAGACAAAAAGGCCGAGATTGACAAACTTGGTTTAAAACCAAATACATTTGTTGGACTTGCCTGTGGAGAAAAGAGAGTAGCACAAAAAACTGCGGGCGTTATGCTAAAAATGCTTGGCGAAATTTGTCCAGAGCATATGGATAAACAAAAATACGAATTTTGCTGGATAGTTGATTTCCCTATGTATGAAATAGGTGACGAGTCCAAAAAGTTGGAGTTTTGTCATAACCCATTCTCTATGCCACAAGGTGGACTTGATGCACTTTTAAAAGCAGAGAAAAGTGAAGAAGAGGCTTTAAAGGTGTTAGCATACCAATATGATTTGGTTGTAAACGGCGTAGAATTATCAAGTGGTGCAGTAAGAAACCATGACCCAAAACTTATGTGTAAAGCATTTGAAATTGTAGGACTTAATGAAAACGATGTTAGGGCAAAATTCCCAGCAATGTACAATGCCTTTTGTTATGGCGCACCACCACACGCAGGTATTGCTCCCGGAGTTGATAGAATGGTAATGCTTCTTTGTGGTGAAGATAACATACGAGAAGTAATCGCATTCCCAATGAACAAAAAGGCACAAGATGTACTCATGGGCGCACCAAGCGAAGTTGATGAGAAACAACTAAAAGAAGTTCATATAAAAGTAGATTTAAAGGAAGAATAATATGGAACAACAACTTTCAAACGAAATTGATGTTAGAAGAAACAAGATAGAAACATTAAAAAAAGAAGGCGTTATTGTCTATAAAGATAAATTTGAACGCACACATAAAATAGTAGATGCACGAAAACTAAATGACGGCGAAAAAGTCAAAGTTTGTGGCAGAATGGTATTTCGTAGAGTTATGGGCAAGTTTGGTTTTATGCAGATTCGTGACATTGAAGACAAAATTCAGGTCAGTGTTGGAATAAACGAACTTGACGAAAAAGACTATGATTTTTATAAAAAGATGATAGACATCGGTGATTTTGTCGGTGTTGAAGGTGAAATTTACCATACCCAAACAGGAGAAATAACAGTTAGGGCACACAATGTAACATTGTTAACAAAAGCACTTCGTCCACTTCCTGAAAAATTCCATGGACTTGTTGACCAAGAAGCAAAATATCGTCAAAGATATCTTGATTTAATAAGTAACCAAACAGCAAGAGATGTATTTTTGGGTAGAAGCAAAGTTCTTGCATTTATAAGAAAATTTTTAGGCGAAAACGGCTTTTTGGAAGTTGAAACTCCAATACTTCAATCGGCAGTTTGTGGAGCATCAGCAAAACCATTTTTCACACATCACAACGCACTTGACAAAAATTGTAATCTTAGAATAGCACCTGAAACATATTTAAAACAGGTTATTGCAGGTGGTTTTGATAGAGTTTTTGAAGTTGCAAAATGTTTTAGAAATGAAGGTATGGACACACAACACCTTCAAGAGTTTACAATGGTTGAGTGGTATGCATCGTACTGGAATTTTGAAGATAATATCAAGTTGTATACAAAATTCCTTCAACAACTTTTATTGGAAGTTAAAGGAACACTTGAAATAGAATACCAAGGTCAAAAATTAAATTTTGCAGGCGAATGGCAAAGAATAAATTACACCGAAGAGATGAAAAGAGTACTTGGGTTTAACTTTTTGGAATGTAACACTCGTGACGAACTTGTAAAAGAAGTTGCAAAGCGTGGTATATTTAAAGAAACAGACTTTGAAGGTGTAAACACTTTGGGTGGAGTTATTGACTATATATACAAACGCAAAATTCGTGAAAATATAATTCAACCTACAATTCTTTATAATTATCCTGCTTGTCTTATTCCACTTGCACGAAGAAATGACAAAAACAATAAACTCATAGATGTCTTTCAAGTTCTTTGTATGGGTAGCGAACTTTGCAAAGCATATAGCGAACTTGTTGACCCAATCGTACAGCGTGAAGAACTAGAAAAACAGGCAAAAGCAAAACTAGGTGGAGATGATGAAGCCATGGAACTTGATGAAGATTTTGTTCTCGCTATGGAACATGGTATGCCACCAATCAGTGGACTTGGCTTTGGCGTTGATAGACTTATGACTATACTTTTCAACCAAGAATCTGTCCGTGATGTTGTTTTGTTCCCACTTATGAAATAAAAAATATAACAAAAAACTTTTAGGAGAAAATTATCCTAAAAGTTTTTTTAATACATTTTTTAGCGATTATTAAATTATATTTAATTTTTTTATAAATTTTTTGAAAATAATTAAAATAAATGTATTTTTTATTATTAAATAATTTTGTTATTTAATAATTTCTAAATAAAAAAAAAGGTAAATATTTTATTCTTTTAAAAACAATTAAATACACAATAAAAATATGCCCATTTTTTTCACTATTGACTATAATTCTTGTGTATTATATAATTTTAGTAGAGGAATTATGGAAGAAGATTTTGAAATAGTAGAACTTGACAAGGGTAAATACACTTTTAAAATGCCAAACGGTCAATTGCTAAGTAGTGTCTATGGAGATGATTTTGTTTTTTTAAACGCTAGAGATTTCTGCGAAGGCTATGCAGCAGTAGAAACAAAAGATGGTTGGACACACATGGACAAAAATGGAAAATTGTTTGATTACAGGTATGATGAATTAGGTGATTTTCATAGAGGTTTTGCACATGCAGTTAAAAAAGTTCATGTAGTTAATCTAATAAAATATTTTCCTTATACGAGTGTTGTAGGTAATATTATTCCGCTTGATGATTTGCCTGATAAACTAGATAGATACATAGATAAATATGGTGTAACATGGAGTAAATTGGAATACGAAAAATTGCAAGAAATTTACGAAACTCCCGAGACTTTATTTACATTAGATGAAGAAATGAAAGAAAATGTCAATTTTATCAAAACGGCAATATTTTGTATAAAGCAAAAATTAGAAGATATGCACATGCAAAATTCAAACGATGAAGATATAAAAAAATATAAACAGGAATTAAATGCAAAAATTATAGAAGAGTTTCCATCAATATTTGATACTTTAAAAGACCATAAAATAGATGACGGGACGAAACAATTTTAAGTTTGACATTTTATAATAGAAACGAATACAAAAGAATGTAAAGGTGAGGTAAAAACATGCAGGTTTATCCACAAATAGAAAAATTAAAAGATGGTAGATATACCTTTAAAAATCAAGATGGAACTCTTTGGAGTGACATTTATGGAGAAAATGGTATATTTGATGAAGTCGGCACATTTAATGAAAATTATGCTTGTGTCAAGACAAATGACGGTTGGACTTTTGTAGGCACAAATGGCAAACTTATGGATTTAAGATTCAAACAAGTAAAAAACTTTAGCGAAGGTTTTGCCTGTGTGAGAATGCAAGATGGTTGGACTTTTATTGATAATTCGGGGAAGATAATAAAGTTTAAGTTTAATAATTCATATATTTTACAGCAAGACTATTTAAGAGTTAAAAAAGACAATAACTACCCACGCAAAAGGGAAGTTTATGTAGATTATAAATTCAAAATGGTAGATAGTTTTAAAGACGGATTTGCACGAGTACAACTAAAAGACGGCTGGACTTTTGTTGATTACAAAGGCAATGTAATGAACTTTAGGTTTGAAAATGTAAGTAATTTTCATAAAGGTTTGGCACAGGTAATTTTGTTTGCGGGGAAAGTTAGATATTTAGATAAATTCCAAAATTCGTGGGAAAGAAGCGACTACAACATATTTAAAAAAATTTATGATGAACCTCTATATTTATTTGAAGTTAATGAAACAAAAACAAACGATATTAAATTTTTCAAAACTGCACTAAGCATATTAAAGCAAAAGTTTGCAGATATGAAAAATGAAGAAATGGACAATGAAAAAATAAAAGCACTAAAAAAAGATATAGATATCAAACTAAAACAAAAATTTAAAAATATAATTTTACAGATAAAACAGGAAAGAGATGTAAGCGACTTCACAAGATTGAAAGTCGATGACGGTTGGACATATATAGACAAACAAGGCAATTTAATTGGGAGAAAGTTTGAAAGTGTTGGACCGTTTAAATGTGGATTTTCATATGTAAAATGTGAAGATGGTTACACATACATAGATAAACAAGGAAACTTGATGCCTATTAGGTTTGCATCTGCGAATGATTTTAGTAAAGGTTTAGCAAAAGTTAGATTACTAAGTGGAGAAACTAAATATTTAGACAAATATCAAAATTTATGGGATATGATTGACTATAACGAATTTGAAAAAATATATTTGGACCCAGAATATTTGTTTAAAATTGACGATATTAAAATATACGATGTCAAGTTTTTCAAAACTGCACTTAGTGTGATAAAACAAAAATATAAAGACCTAAAAAATCAAAAAGTAAGTAGTGAGCAAATTGAAGAACAAATGGAAAGATTAAACAGCAAGATAAAAAAAGAGTTCTCGCACATGATTGCATGTATAAAACAAAACTCACAAAATGATGATTTTCATCAATAAAATTTCAGTATTGACGATAAAGTACTGGTGTTGTAAAATATTAGTATCAGAAAATATTATTTATTGTTTTAAAATTGCGACAAAAAAAATTTGCTAAAATAAATATAATAATTTAAAAAACTTTACAAACACGCAAAAAGTTACAAAATACATAGTAAAAAGGGGAAAGTGGGTATTATGAATAGTGGTTTTAAAATTTTGGATAGAAGAATGACAATAGACGAGCAAATAAGGTTTTACATTGACCATGCCAAAAATTTTATGTTGCATGGCCCAAGTGGAATTGGTAAATCAAGAAGAATAGAAGAGATAGACCCAAATTATATTTCTATTGTTCTTAGAAACGATATGTTGCCCGAAGAAGTAATTGGTAAAACAGTTTACCTAAATAGTGGAGAAGCGAAGTGGATTCCACCAATATGGTTTACTGAACTCAAAAAAAGATGTGAGTTAGACAAAGAACATAATCATGTTTTGTTTATTGATGAAGTAACCAATGTGAAACCTATTATTCAAAGTATGATATATGACATAGTCCTTAATCGAAGAATAAGAACAGATACCCAAAGTGAACTTCCCAAAAATGTTTCAATAGCACTTGCTGGAAATAGTTTAGAAGAGAGTAATGCGACATATGTAATGCCAGCACCACTATTTAGAAGAGTTGATGGTCATATATATCTAACATTAAATTTAGATGACATATTGACATGGGGAAGCCAACGCAGAAATGACAATAGTGGTAGATTAAAGATGCATCCTGTTGTTTTAGGATTTTTATCCAGTCTTGGTAGGGGAGAAAAAGGTAGAAAAATTTTGTATAGTGAATACGATAGTGAAAAACCTCCAAGATATGCTATTGACCCTCGTGCTTGGGAGCAGATTAGCAATATTATTTATGACAATGATGGTGTTATTGCAAGAGAACTTATCCAAAACAAAATTGGAGCAGTACAAACGCAGT
>CALWPE010000005.1 GCA_944383345.1 uncultured Clostridia bacterium
TGCTGCATATACACCGAAAGCCATAAGTGCAACAGAAAGGCAAAGTGATGCTACTGTTGCAAATAATTTGAATTTTCTTTTCATATTACTCTCCTTTATGAAAATTTTTGTATATATAATTGCCTACAAGGTGGCGAACCTTTTGACAGTTATACCAAATGAAATACACCTTTTTTGTGTCTTGTTTTTTTGTCATCTTATTCTTTATTAGATGATTAAGAACTCAAAACCAAGGCACGACGAAACTGATAAAATCAATTTCATAATAATACTAGCAAAGTGAAAATTTTAAGTCAAATAAAATAAACTATTTTTTGCACAAATAGACTAAAATATTAGATTTTATATTCATATAACACTATAAATTTTAATTTTATCAACTTTATATAATTGGTTGTTATCAAAAAAGTGGACTTTCCATGTTTTTAGGAATATCAAGTCCCAAAAGTTTAAGAACTGTTGGAGCAACATTACAAAGTTTGCCGTCTTTTAAAGTAACATCTTTATATTTTTCACTAACAAGCCAAACTGGTACTTTATTTGTTGTGTGGCTTGTGATGACATTGCCTTTGTCATCTAGCATTTCTTCTGCGTTGCCGTGGTCGGCAGTGATAATTAAATCGCCGTCAGCCATTAAAGATGCAAGTGCTATTGCATAAGCACATTTATCTAGCGCAGTTATTGCAATCTTTGTTGCGTCTATGTTGCCTGTATGCCCAAGCATATCGGCGTTTGATAAGTTAACTAAGATAAAGTCATATTTTTTTGACGCAATAGCAGAAAGCACTTCATCGGTTATTTCAAAGGCTTTCATTTTTGGTGTTGCTGAAAAGTCTTGGACATTTTCGCTTTCTATTAACTTTCTATCTTCGCCGTCATATGCTTTTTCTATTCCACCATTGAAAAAGAAAGTTACATGTGCATACTTTGTTGTTTCGCTTGTGTGGAACTGTTTTAGTCCTGCCTTTGATATTATTGCTGATAAGTTATCTTCAATTTTTTCAGGTGGAAAAGCAACAATAACATTTTTGTATGTTGAATCGTATTCCGTCATTGTGCAAAATTTTAAATCATGTATATGTTTGGTTTCAAATTTATCAAAGCCACTTTGTGTGAATGCCTGCGTTAACTCTCTTGCTCGGTCTGTACGAAAGTTGAAATATATAACTCCGTCATAACTATCAATTGTTTTTGCTTTACCTATTATTGTTGGCTCTACAAACTCATCATATATTTTTGATTGATAACTATCCTTTAACGCAGATTGTGCTGACATATAATAATTTTCGCCATGACCTAGTGCAAGCATATCATATGCTTTTTCTACCCTATCCCATCTTTGTTCACGGTCCATTGCATAAACTCTACCACAAAGTGAGCAAATCTTTGCTTTGCCCGCTATGTGTTTTTCAACATCGTTTATAAAATCTATACCACTATCTCTAAGGGTATCTCGTCCGTCCATAAAACAATGGATATAGATATTTTCAACACCCATATTATGAGCCATGTCAACAAGTGCATAGAGATGATTTATATGCGAATGTACTCCACCATTTGAAACAAGTCCCATAAGGTGTAAACTTGAATTGTGTGAAAGGACATGATTTATCACTTCCAAAAAGGCCGGGTTTTTGAAAAAACTCTTGTCTTTAATTTCGTTGTTTATTCTTGGCAAATCTTGATATACAATTCTGCCTGCGCCTAAATTTAAGTGACCAACTTCACTATTTCCCATTTGCCCTTTTTCAAGACCAACACATTCGCCACTGGCACAAAGTGTCGCATGGGGATATTTGTTTAGTTTGTCTAGGTTTGGTGTGCCTGCAAGTTTGATTGCATTTCCATTTATTTTGTCACTTATACCAAACCCGTCAAGTATCAATAAAGTAACCATACTATGTATTATAATACCTATAATAAATTTTACAAATTAAAATTCAATATTTTGTTGACAAAATGCAACTTGTCATTTATAATAGCAAAGTCACAAGTTGTGATGAGTCTTTTTGGCGATGTAGCTCAGTTGGCTAGAGCGTGCGGTTCATACCCGCAAGGTCAGTGGTTCGAACCTACTCATCGCCACCACTTGTGGTCCCATGGTCAATCGGTTAAGACACCGCCCTTTCACGGCGGAGTGAGCAGTTCGATTCTGCTTGGGATCACCAACAAAAAACCTTACTAATTTTAGTAAGGTTTTTTTTATTTACATTTTTAAATTTATAAAAGTTGTGTTTAATGCAAAAAAGTTTATCTTAAAAAGCCCGATATAATAACTTCTTCGGCTTGTTTTTCGTCAAGACCAAGAGATAACAGTTTCATAAGTTGTTCGCCTGCTATCTTGCCTATTGTAGCCTCATGCACAAGTGAAGCGTCTGGGTGATTTGCTACAATTTTTGGAGTGCTTGCAACTTTGGCATTATTTACTATTATTGCATCACATTCAACATGGGCATAACACTTATTGTTGCCTTTGACATCTGAAATAAAATCTTGACTAGACTGGTCTTTTGCTACCACCCTTGAAACAAGTTTGGCTTTTGAGTCTACACCATTTAAACTTACATCAAATATACTTGTTGCCTTTTGGTTGTCACTTGTTTGTACCTTTTCGGTTACAACTAAGTTTGCTCCGTCCACTATGTTGGCAATAGTTTCTCGTTTGGTTTCGTCAACACCTTGAATTTGTGTTGTTACCATTTCTAGTTTACTATTTTTTTGTAAGTTGACAATAGTTTTTGGATTCATTATCCTTTTTCCACTACCTTCACCGTCACCATAGTGGCGTTCAATGTATTTTACTTTACTGTTTTCACCAACATCAAATGTGTGTATTCCGTCATGCTGGCTTGTACAACTTGAACAGTTATCTATTCCACAACCTGCAATGATTGTTATGTCACAATCTTTACCGATATGAAAATGATTTAACACTATTTCGGTTATGTCGCCACTTGTCAAAAGAACAGGTATGCCTATCGTTTGACCTTTTGTGTTGTCTTTTACATATATTTCAAGGCCACTACCTTGTTTCATTGATTCTATATTTACAAACTCGTTTGTTTTACGGTCATAAACTTTACCATTTATACGAATGTTGTATGCCCCGTCAAACTTTTGACCGTCTGTGATTATGTCTAACAATTTCTCTTGATTCATCTGTCACCTCCACAACCACTGCAAGTTTTCATTGAAAGATTTGGTAAAATGTCCTGAGTTTTACCCATTTTCTCGATTTTTCCACTATCTAAAACCACTATTGTATCTGCTAACTGTATCATTTTTTCTTGATGTGAAATCATTATAAGTGTACCTTTAACTTCTTGTTGAAAGCGTTTAAATGTGTCAACAAGGTTAGAAAAACTCCAAAGGTCTATTCCTGCTTCTGGCTCATCAAAAATTGTCACCTTTGAATGTCTTGCAAGAGCACTTGCAATTTCAATGCGTTTTAGTTCTCCCCCACTAAGTTCACCAGATAGTTCACGCATAAGATAATCTTTTGCACAAAGCGCAACATCTCGCAAGTACACACTAAGTGCAATATCTTTTTGTGGTGATGCAAGCCTTAATAGGTCAAAAACTTTTAAGCCTTTAAACTTTACAGGTTGTTGAAATGCAAAAGCAATACCCATTTTTGCCCTTTCGGTGATGTTGAAATTTGTTATGTCCTGACCATCAAGTAAAATTTTACCACTTGTTGGCTTTAAAATTCCCATGATGATTTTTGCAAGTGTTGACTTGCCTGCACCATTTGCACCAGTGATAACTGTAATTTCATCTTTAAATGTAATATTTATATTATTTAAAATTTGTTTGCCTTTAACAGCATAACAAACATCTACTAGTTGTAACATATATCTCCTTTATTGCAAGAAAAACAAAATCTTGTAAAATATTAAACAAAAAGAATTTGCAATCTCTTGCACTAGATGAATATTAGCATATAACAAAAAAAAAGTAAATTGTTTTTTTTATTTGGTTTTTACCTTAAATTTATGTACAAAGTAAACAAAACACTTTTTTAAAAGTTTTGTTTTTACAAGCAAAAAATTATATAAAGGTTATTCAATATAAAAACCGTTAGTTATTCTAACGGTTTTTTATCATTTTTATATTTAGTTGTGTTTGTCGTTGACTTTTTTATGGCAATAATTATTCCCATTGCAAGCCCCGACACTAAAAATAGTATTACGAAAAGAACTATGCCTACCACTGTTCCACCTACATCTACGCCTATGTTGAGTGAGGTTAGAACTATCATAACTAGACTAAGCAACATTCCAAAAGCACAGGTAAATATTAGCAGTGGATACATTGTTTTATTCATCTAATATGCTTTTTTCGTTTGAAGTCATCTCTGCTTTGTGCTGGCGATAATTATAAACCAACATTCCAAGCAACGCAGAACATACAACGAATGCGATACAAGTTACAACAATACCCCAAATACGCAAACTTGTTGAGCCGTTTATCATAAGTGTATTGACACACACAATCAAAACTGCAAGGCTTGCAACTGTTCCTATACCAGCAAGAGCAATGAGTAACATATCATAATTTTTTTTCATAACTCTCTCCTTTCCTATCTTAGTTTAAACTAAATACAAAAATTTATCAAATTTTATTCAATTTATTCGCTTTTTTGTTCAGTTTCGGCATTTTTTATGTTTTCTTCAATGACATTATCAATTATTTCTGTATCTTCACTTTCTTCATGTTCGCTAGTTGTAAGGCATACAACATGTGCATCATTTTTTAATTTCATTATCTTTACGCCCTGTGTACCACGAGAAAGTAGGCTGATATCTTTGACTGGTGTCCTTATTATAACACCATTATCTGCGACTATCATAAGGTCATCATCAATATGGACTTGCTTTAAGCAAACAAGTTTACCAGTCTTTTCGTTGAATACTCCTGCTTTGACACCTTTTGCCCCACGAGAAGTAAGTCTAAAATCATCTACATGGTTGCGTTTACCATAGCCATTTTCGGTTATTGTGATTATCTCTGCGTCTGTTTCTCCTTTTTTGATGACTGTCATTGAAACAACTTTTTCATCTTTATCTAAGGATATTGACTTAACTCCCTTTGCAGTTCTGCCCATTGCACGAACTTTGTTTTCGCTAAACCTACAGCACTTGCCTCTTGATGATGCAACAAGAATTTCATCATCACCAGAAGAGATTTTTACATCAACAACTTCATCTCCTTCCATAAGTGTTATGGCAATTTTACCATTTTTGCGAATGTTTGCAAACTCAATGAGTTTTGTCTTTTTAATAAGTCCGTCTTTGGTTGCAATGATTAAATTGCCTGTTGTTTCGGTTGTTACTGGGATTATTGTGTTTACCTTTTCATCAGTTGATAGTGGTAAAAGGTTTATCATTGCTCTGCCTTTGGCTTGACGCTGTGCCTCAGGGATTTCGTATGCCTTTATTGTGTAAACTTTACCAAAGTTTGTAAAGAACATAAGGTCGTCATGTGAGTTGACAATAAATATGTCTTTTACAAAATCTTCTTCTTTTGTCTTGTGAGAACTAATACCAACTCCACCACGCTTTTGTGCCTTGTATTCACTCATACTCATACGCTTAATGTAGCCTAAGTTTGTCATGGATACTACTACATCTTCTTTTTTGATTAAATCTGCTATGTTTATGTCGCTTGAATCGTGGCTAAGTTCTGTTTTTCTTGCATCGGCAAATTGATTTTTAATTGCTTCTAGGTTGTCATTTATAATAGAAAGCACTTTCTCTTCACTTGCTAAAATGCTATTTAGTTCTTTTATGAGATTTTCAAGTTCGTTATACTCTTCATTTAACTTCTCAACTTCCAAACTTGTAAGTTTACTGAGTTTCATATCAAGTATTGCGTTTGCTTGAATTTCATCAAGTTCAAAGTTTGTTGTAAGTTTTACCTTTGCATCTTCTTTATCATCGGCTTCCTTGATGATTTTTATTACTTCATCAATGTTTGCAAGTGCAATTTTTAACCCTAAAACAATGTGCATACGCTCTTCTGCTTTTTTAAGGTCAAACTTTGTCTTTCTAATTAAAACATCTTTTTGATGCTCAAGATAATAGTAAAGTACTTGTTTTAAGTTTAATATCTTTGGTTCGCCGTCAACTAGCGCAAGCATTATCATACCTTCACTTTGTTGAAGCATTGTCTTTTTGTAAAGCATATTTAAAACAACTTGTGCATTTGCATCTTTTTTGATATCAACAACAACTCTTAGTCCGTCACGGTCCGACTCTTCTTTTATGTCGGCTATGCCTTCAAGTTTTTTGTTCTTGACCATATCTGCCATTTGCATAATAAAGCGTGCTTTATTTACGCCGTATGGAAGTTCGGTTATTATTATTCTATATCTACCACTTGGTGTTTCTTCTATCTCGGCTTTACCACGAACAACAATGCCTCCTCGGCCTGTGGTGTAGGCAAGTCTTACTGCGTTTCTGCCTAATATAATACCACCTGTTGGAAAATCTGGTGCAGGGATATATTCCATAAGTTCATCTATGGTTATGTCCGGGTTTTTAATAAGGGCTTGGACACCACTTATTACTTCACCAAGATTGTGTGGTGGAATGTTTGTTGCCATACCAACAGCGATACCATCAGCACCATTAACCAAAAGGTTTGGAAATTTTGATGGAAGAACTCTTGGTTGCATAAGAGTATCATCAAAGTTTGGATAAAAATCAACAGTTTCTTTGTCGATATCTTCGAGCATATATTCGGCAATCTTGCTTAGTCTTGCTTCTGTGTAACGCATAGCCGCAGGGCTATCGCCGTCAACAGAACCAAAGTTTCCATGTCCGTCAATGAGTGGATATCTTATTGAAAAGTCTTGTGCAAGTCTTACAAGTGCATCGTAAATAGAACTGTCGCCGTGTGGGTGATATTTTCCCATGACTTCACCAACAATTCTTGCACATTTTTTGTAAGGTTTGTCACTGAAATTTCCAAGTTCGCCCATGGAATATAATATTCTTCTGTGGACTGGCTTTAAACCATCTCTTACATCAGGAATAGCACGAGATACATTTACTGCCATTGCATAGGAAATAAAAGACCTTTTTAATTCATCAGTTGCTTCCACTTGACGAACTTTTGTATTCTTAAATAATTCGTGTAATTCTTTTTTCTCTTCCATAATTCACCTTTATACATCCAAATCTTCAACAAGTTTTGCATTTTGTTCAATAAATTCACGCCTAAGTTCGACATCTTCTCCCATGATTTTATTAAACATTGCATCTGCTTCGACAGCATCTTTCATTGTTATTTGAACAAGTACTCTGTTTTCTGGATTCATTGTGGTTTCCCAAAGTTGTTCTGGGTTCATTTCACCTAGACCTTTGTAACGCTGTATGGTGACACCTTTTCTTCCGTACTTTGTTAAATTGTCTTCAAGTTCTTCATCACTATAAAAATACAATTCTTCTTTGCCACGATTGAGTTTATAAAGAGGTGGCTGAGCAGCATATACATGACCTTTTTCAATAAGTGGTCGCATGAATCTAAAGAAGAATGTCAAAAGTAGTATTCTTATGTGCGAACCGTCTACATCGGCATCGGTCATACAAATGATTTTGTCATAACGAAGTTTGCTTTCATCAAAATCATCATGTATACCAGCACCAAATGCTGTAATCATACTTTTTATTTCATTGTTTTCCAAAATGTGATTCAATCTCGCCTTCTCAACATTCAAGATTTTACCACGAAGTGGAAGAATAGCCTGAAATCTTCTATCTCTACCCTGTTTTGCACTACCACCTGCCGAATCTCCCTCGACCAAGTATATTTCGCAGTGTGTTGGGTCTTTTTCTGTGCAGTCTGCAAGTTTGCCCGGAAGTGTTGTACTTTCAAGAACACCTTTTCTTCTTGTTGACTCACGAGCAAGTCTTGCTGCCTCTCTTGCTCTTTGTGCAGTCACGCTTTTTAAAACAAGTTCTCTTGCTTCACTTGGGTTTTCTTCCAAATAGTCGCCAAAACCTTCTGTAACGGCTTTTTCAACTATGGCACGCATTTCACTATTGCCTAGTTTTGTTTTTGTTTGACCTTCAAACTGTGGGTTCATAAGTTTAACAGAAATTACGGCTGTTATACCTTCTCGGCAATCTTCTCCACTGAGTTTTTCGTTCTCTTTTAAAATTTTATTTTTTTGTGCATAGTCATTTATAACTTTTGTGAGTGCTTTTTTGAAACCGTCAAGGTGTGTACCACCTTCTTCTGTGTTTATGTTGTTTGCGTATGCGTGGATAATCTCGTTGTAACCATCATTGTACTGAAAGGCAACTTCAACTTCGCTTGTTGGGGTGAACTTGTTAAAGTATATTGGGTGTGGGAATAATGGTGTTTTGTTTTTGTTTAAAAATTCAACAAACTCAATAATTCCACCTTTAAACTCAAAAGTGTCACTCTTTTCTTTGCCCTCTCGCTTATCTGTAAGAGTTATGACAATACCTTTATTTAAAAAGGCAATTTCACGAAAACGATTTTTGATAGTTTCATAGTCAAACTCAACAGTTTCAAAAATTGTGTCGTCTGGTAAAAATGTTACAGTTGTTCCCCTTCTATCTGACTTTTCAAGTTTTTTAAGTGGTGCATCTGCAACCCCACGACTAAACTGCATATAAAAGTGATATCCGTTTTGATATACATCAACTTTTAACCATTTTGAAAGTGCGTTTACACAACTTACACCAACTCCGTGAAGTCCACCTGAAATTTTGTAGCCACTGCCACCAAACTTTCCACCAGCATGAAGTTTGGTTAAAACAACTTCAACAGCACTTTTGCCTTCTTTTTCAATTATTCCAGTTGGAATACCACGACCATTATCTGCGACAGTACAAGAACCATCATTGTTTAGCGACACATCAATTTGTGTACAATAACCAGCAAGTGCTTCATCAATACTATTGTCAACAACTTCGGTGACAAGATGATGAAGTCCACGCTCATCGGTAGAACCAATGTACATACCCGGACGCTTACGAACAGGCTCAAGCCCTTCAAGAACTTGAATATCAGATTGGTCATACTTTTTGCTTTTAGTTAGGTCTAATTCTTCTTGTTCCATATCCTCTCCTGTAAAATTATATTAGGCTTAAATTATTGCACAAAAAAAGCCTTAATATACTATTAGTATTATAACATACTATAATTATATATTAAAGCATTTTTTGAAAATAATTATAATAAAAAAATCACCAATTTTGGTGACTTTTTAAGTTTACATTTCCTTTTCAGATTCAGAGCCTCTTATTTGTTTATAAACATTGGCAATAGATTTGCTAACTTCCATTTTTTCTTCTTGCTCACTTGTTGGAACTTTATTGCTATATACAAAATCTTCAAATAATTTGATATTTTCAATGATAAAGTTTTTTTCGTTGTAAAGTAAAACTTTTTCATCTTTTAATGACATAAATTCATCTACTATCTTTTTCTTTTTTTCGTCTAATCTCTTTCTTTCGCTATTGATTGTTTTGATATTGTAAAAATACAAAACATTTTGTAATGCAAACAAAATTATAGAGATGATAAGGGCTGATATGCTTATAAATGCTAGCGCACAAATAACTGCTGCAAATAACAAGTAATATAAAAAATTAGGTCTTTTAAGGTTTGCCCTTTCGGTTGCAATCTTTGATAAATTTGCCTTTGCCTCGTTTGTTTTTTTGTCGTTTTCGGCTATTTTTTCATCTATTTCTATAAGTTCTTGTTTGTATATTGACATTGTGTTGTACATATCTATTTTTTTCATAATTTACTCTAAAATACATCTTAGCATAACATATAAATCGACAAATTTCAATACCGAATTAAAAAATTGATTTTTCGCAAAAAAATCCGTCCATAAGGACGGAAAATTTATGGGGTGAATAATGGGACTTGAACCCATGGTCTCCAGAGCCACAATCTGGCGCGTTAGCCAACTACGCTATATCCACCATGTAGCCAATAACAAATATAATATATGTGTAACTTTTTGTCAATCATATTTTTATGATAAAGTTTAAAAGTTAAACAAAAAAAGTTTTGGTATGAATATTTTACCAAAACATTTTTAAGACAATTTTTAATATAATTTGTTGTAAGTTCTATGAAAAACAATAAATCACAGCAATAATCCCTATAATTAAAGCAATAATACCAAAGATAAAAAATGTTATCTTTACGGCAGACTTTGGAAGCCCACCACCCACTTTGCCTGTTTGACCATTCATGTATGTAACATAATCTTTGTCTTTATACTTGTATTTTACACTATATGTTGGAACGATATAGTAAGAGTATTTTTCTTGACTAAGACTTACATCTTGATTGTAACTTTCAACATTTGTGTAAACATATGAAGAAAGAATATAATTTTTTATTTGCTGGTCAATAATTGCGTCTGCAACCTTTTTGCAGTTTTCAAGTGCTTGGTCGTAATGCTCCAAACTATATCCACGAATAAATGCGTCTTTAAAGACGACAAGTTCTTTTAAGTTGTATGGTTTTATTCCATTAAAGGTTATTTGGTCTATTTTTGAACTTGTTTCCACCATAACATCTAAGTGAGTATAATCTCTCACCCCTGAAATATTAAAATATGTTGTATGCGTTTGTGTATGCCCATCTCGTGAAGTCGTGGTATAGGTTTTTGAAAGTCTACCACTGTAAATGGTATGTGACTTTGCGTCAAAACTAAAGCAAGGCACATAAACACCTTTAATTTCGTCAATAGGTGGACTTTTTTTAAACACATTAGGCAAAAACCATTTCTTCTTTAACCCCTGTTTGTATAGCATTGATGCCTTTTGTTCCCCAAACTTAAATGGAATAATCGAGTCTGGTTTAAGTCCTATTTTGGCATCTTTTGAAACTGTGATGGAACTATCACAATATGGGCACTTTGTTGCTACATCTAGTTTGTTTAAAACAACATTTGCTCCACAAGACGAACATTTGAAAACTTTGTTTTCGTTTGCAAACTCGTTGTAATCTTCTTTTGCGTCTTTGTTTTCTTTAAAGTCATGCTTTTGGTTGTTGTGGTCAAATTCAATCTTTTCAATACCATCGCAGGACTCACATTTAAGTGCTTGGTCCTCAGGCGAAAAATAAAGATGTCCACCACAAGACCTACATTTGTCTTGTGTACTTTTTACAACTTTTTCAAATTGCGAATCTTGCATAGTTTATTCCACTTTTGTGCCACACTCTGGGCAAAATTTTGCGTTCTTTTTCAATGTTGCGCCACATTTTTTACATACAATTTCTTTTTTAAGGTTTGCACCACATTCTGGACAAAACTTTGCATTTTTTGAAACAGACTTTCCACATTTTGGGCAAACAACACCTTGTGCCGTTCCACACTCTGGACAAAACTTTGCACCTTCACGCATCTTTGCCCCACATTTTTCACAAACAACTGTTTTTACTTTTGGTTTGTTTTCAGTTGTAATGTTGTTTGCAAATACACCACCTATGGTTGTTCCTGCACCAAGACCAACGCCAAGCCCTGCTAAATTTCCACCACTTTCGTTTTTCGCTGCATCTCTTATTGCCTGCGCTGCTTGATACTGGGTGTATGTACCCATCTTGTCTTCCAAAACTCCAAGTTTTGTTCTTTCGTCCAAAGCTTTTTCTACTTCTTCTGGAAGTGCTAAGTTTTCAATCACAACACTACATAATTTTAAACCATATTTTGAAAATTCTGGCTCACTGATTTTTACAACATCGTTTGAAAATTCACGATAGTTTGACGCAAGGTCAATAGCCGAAATTTTGCTTTCAGCGATTGCATCGGTAATTGCTTGAATTAACATTGGTTTAATTTGAAGTGCAACATCGTCAACTTTGTAAACTTCATTTGTTCCAAATATTTCTTTCATAAATGTTTTTGCATCACTGACCTTAAACGAATACACACCAAAACCACGAAGACGGATTGTACCAAATTCGCTGTCACGCATCATTATAGGATTTTGTGTACCCCATTTTTGACCTACAAATTGTTTTGTATTGACAAAATAAACTTCTGCCTTTATTGGTGATTCAAAACCTGTTGGGAGAGAAAGAATTTTTGTCAAAAATGGAATATTCTCTGTTGAAAGTTTGTATGTTCCCGGTTCAAAAACATCTGCTATTTCACCTTTATGGACGAATATAGCAACTTGGCTTTCACGCACTACAAGTGTTGATGAAGTCATAATTTCATCTCTGTCTGTTAGTGGAAAACGATAGACGATAGTATCCTTTGAACTATCTTTCCACTCAATAACTTCAAGTAATTGCTTTTTTATAAAACTAAAAAGACCCATAATTTTCTCCTAAAATATTTTATATTTTATTATAGTATATGTTG
This sequence comes from uncultured Clostridia bacterium, assembly GCA_944383345.1. Taxonomy (GTDB): domain Bacteria; phylum Bacillota; class Clostridia; order Christensenellales; family UBA1242; genus UBA5893. The sequence continues at coordinate 12,371 of CALWPE010000005.1, forward strand.
CATAACAAGTCAAACATTTGACACTTTATGTTTGACAAGTCAATAAATTTTGTTATACTAATTACGATTATGCAAAAAATGATATTTCCAAAAGACAAACTCGCCATAATGCCCGAAACTTATGATGGAATAGTGGTTGAAAATGTAGAGAAAAAGCACAACAAACTTGTCGTTGATGAAAATTACAAATATCAAAAAAACTGGTTTTTTAGAACATTCCAATTTGTTTTTTATCATTTCATCGCTAGACCAATATTTTTTTTGTATGGAAAAATTGCACTTGGTATTAAAGTTTATGGCAAGAAAAAATTAAAAAATATCAAAGGTGGAGCAATTACCGTTTCAAACCATGTACATTATGTTGACTTTATGATTGCAACTGCTTTTGTAAAAAGGTTTAGACGCTCACATATAGTATCAAGAAAAGAAAATTTCAATGTACCCTATGTTGGTAAACTTATGAGTGCATTTGGTGTTATGCCCTTGCCAGACACAACAAAGGCGAATATGAATTTTTATAGACAAATAACAACATACCTTAAAAAAAATAGGTTTGTACATATTTTTCCAGAAGGAAGTATGTGGCCATACTATAATAAACTTAGACCTTTCAAAAGTGGAGCATTTCACTTTTCATCAAAAAACAATGTTCCTGTTATCCCTTATGTTATAACATTTCGTAAAACTAAGGGCTTAAGAAGATTAGTTAAAAAGCGCCCAAAACTAAGTGTGTATATTTGTGACCCAATATATCCCGACCTTTCAAAAGGAACAAGAGAAAGAAACGACGACCTTCGTGACCGTGCACAAAATGCCATGCAAAAAGTTTTAGATGAGCATGGAAGTTTTGAATACTATAAATATGTCACAAAAGAAGAATTTGAAAAAATACAAAATGAAAAACAAACAAAAAAATAATTTGTCAAAACCAGTTTTGTTTTTTAAAATTTAACTCTCAACACCCTAAATATTTGAAGTTACTTGCATACTTTACAAAAAATATTGTCACACGAAAGTGTGACATTTTTTTATAACATATTTTGTTTTGTTTCAATCTTTTCATTGCACAAATTTAAAATATCACAAACTTGTTACATAACTTTTTTATATGCAATGTTTGTAGATATAAAAAAACGTGCAATGCACGCTGTGACCATGTGACAAAGTTAATTGCTCAATTTTGAAAAAATAAATGTCCAAAATACACATGACCTAATTCTCCTTTGACAAAAAGTCAAAGAAAGGTTATAGACTCCTTTGCCTTGGACTCAGAAATTTCTCTCACGCGAAATTTTAACACATTTACAAGGTAAATCGGGGCGCGCGGCATTGAATTTGATTACATTGTTGTTATTGATGTTGCCGTCATTGTTGACATTATATGCATTATTAGTATTTGAAGAGTTAGGCGAACGCAACCACCAAATGTGACCTCTTCGCGCTATCAGTCTACCACCTAACTTAAAATTACAATATTTTTATTTTTTTTGCAACTTTTTTGAATTATTTACAATTTTTTTTATTCGCCATGTTGAATGTAAATAAAAATAATTTGCGCTAAGATGTTTGGTGTTTCCATAAAATCCAGCAAGTGTGTTTCTTAAATAATTTTCATCAATTATTTTATCTTTATATAGTTTAAGCAGTGTCTTTACATTGCCCCTTAGTCTTTGTTTGCTCTGTTTCTTTACTTTTAAAAAAACTTTTCCTGTTGTGGAGACAATATATCTAGCCCCTAAAAATTCAACTCCATTTTTAATAGGAAAAACATTTGTTTTCTCATTAAATTGTAAATCTAGTTGAGTCAAACATTTCTTCATTTGCTCTAAACAATAAAATAAATATTGTTTACTCTCATGAATCAATATAAGGTCGTCCATATACCTTACATAATATTTTATTCTCAATTTTTCTTTTATTAGTCTGTCTAGTTTGTCTAAGAACACAACCCCTGATATTTGACTTACCTGATTGCCAATTGGCAATCCCTTTTTTGTATCACTGTGATAACTATCTATAATGTTATAAATTAGATTTTTCACTCTTTCATCTTTAAGCCTACAATATTGTTGCTTTAAGATATCGTGATTTATGTTAGAAAAGTATTTTTTTACATCACATTTTAATATATAACCATTTTTTTGATGTTTTTTATAAAAATCTATAAAAAATTGCTTTAATTTTTGCCTTGCAAAATTAGTTCCCTTTCCAACTTGACAAGCACAATTACAAACTATCAGTCGGTTTTTATAAAATGGTGTAAGATAATTATCACAAATTGTGTGTTGTACTATTCTGTCTCGATAACTAAGTGCTTGTATCTCTCTTTTCTTTGGCTCAAATATGTAAAATGTATTGTACTCCCCAACTTTATATATATTGTTTTTTAATTGACTTTCCAAAACCACCAAATTAGAAAACAAATTATTCTCAAATTCTATAACATCTCTTTTGTGCCTTTTCCCTGCTCTCGCAACAAAATGTGCATTTAGTAACTTCTCAAAACTTGTTAATTCGTCAAAACATAGTGGATACTCTGAATATTTTTCCATATGATATTACACCACATCAACAAATTTTTTCATCCAAGCATTTGTAAGAGTTTCGCATTGTATACCCATTTTGGCGATTTGTTCATACTGCTTGGCAGTAAAAAATCCACACTCATACATAAGCAAAGCGAAATATTCTAACAGTTTAAGTGACATTTTAGCATCTGTTAGATATTCTGCTTTTTTATTTATGATTTGTGGACTTTTTTTATTATAAGGAATTTCAGAAGCACGATACAAGTTTTCTATCAATTCCAAACTTATACTTTGAATTTTTGATACAAAAGAAAATCTTATTTTTTTTGGAGAATTCCCTGTTACTTGAAATACATACTTAACTAAATTTTTTGCCTTTGTCACAACCACCATATCATTAGAATTTGAAGGTATTGACACGCTTTTTTGCACAGGCACAAGTATACTTTTTATTTTTGTCCTTGACTGTGATTTACTCTGCTTTTTCTCCATAAAAATTTCTCGTCTTACCCAAATTTTTTTTGGGGCTTTCGCTCATGCAAGCATCATATTCCAACTCCTTTTTCGTTTGGGGGGACGCTTGCTTCACTTTAGCCTTATTCGCATTGTACTTCACATTTCAATTTTTTGTCAAGTATTTAACTTAAGGGTTCCAAATTTCAAGAAATTTGGAAAGCGGGGCGCGCAGCAAGGAATCCGAATACACTGATGTCATCGATGTCGCCGTCACCGTAGACACCATATGCAGTAAAAGAATCCGAAGAGTAAGGCGAACGCAACCACCAAATGTCAACTGGAAGTTCTCCTTCTACATTCCAGTCCCTTTCCTCATCACTTGTAAATATGGTATTGGCTTCGGCTACGGATAATAACCAGAACTTGTCAGAACCTGTATCACTTAAGCCCTCAAC
>CALWPE010000006.1 GCA_944383345.1 uncultured Clostridia bacterium
CAAAACTAGCCACTATTGGTGAGCATGCTTTCTATAATTGCAATAGTTTATCAAGTATAATAATTCCTAAATCAGTTACAACAATAGGAAGTTATGCATTTTATAGTTGCTATGATTTGGATAACATAATATTTGAAGATACCGAGCATACATGGATGGCAGGTTCAAATCAAGTAACATTGGCTTTAATAAAGAGTCCATCAACGATGGCAGAGTATTTAACAGGGAAATATAATTATTACAACAACACTTGGCAAAAGGTTGTATAATGTTAAAAAAAGCATGCGTAAAGGCATGCTTTTTTTTGTGCAGATGTGTTTTTAAAAAACAAGTATAAGTAAAAAACAATAAGAGATTTTGGCGATGCTATAGTATTTTGACTATGTAAAAAAAAGGGTAATTTATCAGTTTTTAATGTTGGAGTAACAACAAATATTTGCTACTTAATTTTTTTATAAATTCTTTTAAAAAACTGTTGACAAGAAGGGGCCTAATGTTATACAATGCAGTGTATTGTGGCATAGTTACGGGTTGACGCGTGAAGTTACTTTGTTCCTACGCAAGCGGAAAAAGATAATTTACGCCGACAAGTTCTGCCAAAAGAGCAGGGCGACCAACAAAGCCTTTTATTTTTGGGACCACATACAAACACACGGCATAGTGTTAGTTTGAAGAAAAAGGCATTACCTATGGTAAGTTTGTTGGCTAGTTAACGCAGGAGGTTAAAAAATGGCAACACAAAAATTAAGAATCAAACTCAAATCTTATGACCATCAACTTTTGGACCAAGCATGTTTAAGAATAATAAACACTGCAAACAAAAGTGGAGCAAAAGTTGTAGGCCCAGTTCCACTTCCAACAGATAGGGAAGTTGTAACTGTTATTCGTTCACCACATAAAGATAAAGACAGTCGTGAACAATTTGAGTCAAGGACACATAAACGCATGATAGATGTGTACCCATCATCACCAAAGCAAACCGATGCTTTTATGAAACTCGATTTGCCAGCAGGTGTTGAAATAAAAATCGAACTATAAGGAAGGAGAAGAAAATGAATAAAGCAATAATAGGCAAGAAACTTGGAATGACACAAATCTTCACGCCTGATGGTTTGGTTGTTCCGGTAACAGTTGTTGAAGCCGGTCCTTGTAAAGTTGTTCAAGTAAAAACACAAGCAAGAGAGGGTTACAACAGTGTAGTAGTTGCTTTTGACGAAACAAAAGAGTCAAGAGTAAACAAAGCACAAATGGGAACATTCAAAAAAGCAAATGTTCCAGCGCACAAAATACTTCGAGAACTTAAACTAGACAATGCGCAAAATTATGAAGTAGGCTCACAAATACTTTGTGATATATTTAGTGAGAAAGACAAAGTAGATGTAACAGGACTTACCCGTGGTCGTGGATTCACAGGTGTAATTCAAAGATGGAATCAACGCCGTTTAAAGATGTCACACGGTACAGGACCTGTTCATAGAGAAGTGGGTTCAATGAGCGCCAATAGTACACCAAGCAGAGTATTTAAAAACAAACACATGCCAGGTCACTATGGTCACGAGAGAGTTACAATTCAAAATTTGGAAGTTGTAAAAGTCGATTCTGCTCGTAACATATTGCTCATAAAAGGTTGCATACCTGGTCCTAGAGGCACAGTTGTAACAGTTTGTGAGGCAGTTAAAGGAGTCAACTAATGAAAGCCAAAGTTTATAACATTCAAAATGCCGAAGTTGGTCAAATAACATTAAAAGATGACATCTTTGGTGTTGAGTATAACGAACCACTCATTCATGAAGTTGTTGTTGCTTACAACGCAAACAATCGCCAAGGCACAAAAAGTGCATTGACAAGAAGCGAAGTTCGTGGTCATGCAAAGAAGCCATGGGCACAAAAGCACACAGGTCATGCAAGACAAGGTTCAACAAAAGGTCCACAATGGACAGGCGGTGGAGTTGTATTTGCTCCAAAACCAAGAGACTTCTCAAAGAAAGTCAACAAATTTGCTAAGAGATTTGCTCTTCTCTCTGCACTTTCACAAAAACTTGCTCAAAAAGAAGTTGTTATACTTGATGACTTTAAACTTGAAAATGCAAAGACAAAAGATGCTCAAGCATTTTTAGACGCTTTTAAAGAGAGTTCAACAGCACTTGTTGTTCTTGACAAACAAGATAAACTCACTCAAAGAGCAACAAATAACATTCAAAGATTATCTTTAACAACAACTGATACTTTAAATGTTTATGATGTTGTTTCAAACAAAAAGGTGTTTTTAACTAAGTCCGCCGTTAAAAAATTAGAGGAGGCTTACGCACAATGAGAGCACAAGATATTATTATAAAACCAATTCTTACTGAAAAATCTTATTCAGGTATTCAAAACAAGATTTACACTTTCAAAGTTGCAAATGGTGCAAATAAGATTGAAATCAAAAAAGCAGTTGAAAGTTTGTTCGGCGTTAAAGTTGACAGCGTCAACACAATAAAAGTCAAAGGTAAAGAAAAATCACAGAACACAAGACAAGGTAGAACTGTCGGTAAAAAGAGTGATTACACAAAAGCAATAGTAACACTTAAAGAAGATAGTAAACCAATTGCGTTCTTTGAGAGTTTGTCATAAAAGGAGGATAGTTAGTTATGGCAATAAAATCAAGCAAGCCAACATCGGCAGGTCGTAGATTTTACACTTCGGCAACTTTTGAAGAAGTAACTAAACATACTCCTGAAAAAAGTTTACTTAGAGTAAAGAAAAAGACAGCCGGCAGAAATGCTAGTGGCAAAATAACTGTTCGTCACATCGGTGGTGGAAACAGACAAAAATACAGAGTTATTGACTTTAAGAGAAATAAAGACAATATCCCTGCAAAAGTTGTTGGGATAGAATATGACCCAAATCGTAGTGCCTACATCGCATTGCTTTGTTATCAAGACGGAGAAAAGAGATACATCTTGGCTCCACTTGGTCTTAGCGTAGGTGACACTGTTCAAAGTGGTGAAAATGTAGAAATAAAAGTCGGGAATAGTCTTCCACTTTCAGCCATACCTGTAGGTAGCACTGTTCACAATGTTGAACTTGCAGCAGGTCGTGGTGGACAACTTGGAAGAAGCGCCGGTGCAAATATAAGCCTTATGGCAAAAGAAGGAAAATATGCAACACTTCGTATGCCAAGTGGCGAAATGAGAAAAGTTTTGCTTACATGCCGTGCAACAATAGGAACAGTTGGTAATTTGGACCATGAACTTGTATCTATTGGTAAAGCAGGTAGAACAAGACATATGGGAACAAGACCAACAGTTCGTGGTGTTGTTATGAACCCAAATGACCACCCACACGGTGGTGGTGAAGGTAAGAGCCCAGTAGGACACAAATCTCCACTCACTCCATGGGGCAAGCCAGCACTTGGACTTAAGACAAGAAAGAGAAAGAAAGCATCAAACAAACTCATCGTTAAGAGAGTTAATTAGGAGTAGAATATGAGTAGATCATTAAAGAAAAAACCATATGTATGCCCAAGACTTTTAAAAAGAGTTGCAGAAATGGATCCAAAAAACAAAAAACCAATTAAAACATGGTCAAGGTCATCTGTTATATACCCAGAGTTTGTTGGATACACTTTCGCAGTACACAATGGCAAAAAGCATATACCAGTTTACTGCACAGCCGAAATGGTTGGACATAAACTAGGTGAGTTTGCTCCAACAAGAACATTCAAGGGGCATTCAGGTAAAAAGTCGACAACAACGGCAACCAATGCGTAAGAGGTGAATCATGGCAACAAGAATTAAACAAAAAGCAGAAGCAAGACAAAAGGCGAAAGATACTCGTCCTTTTGCAAAAGCAAAATATATAAGAATGAGCCCATCCAAAGTCAGAATAGTGCTTGACACAATTCGTGGTAAAAAAGCAGAGGATGCGGTTGCTATATTAGAAAACTCAACCACAGCAGGTGCAGAAGTTTGCTTAAAAGTGTTAAAGTCAGCAATAGCAAACGGTGAATACCGTGGAATAAACAGACAAGATATGTTCGTTGCAGAATGTTATGCTTGCCCAGGACCAACACTTAAAAGACTTGATATCCGTGCAAAAGGTAGAGCAAATAGATTATTAAAGAGAACATGCCATATAACAGTTATACTTGGCGTGGAGCAAAATTAAAGGAAGGAGGCAAAACAATGGGTCAAAAAGTTAATCCAATCGGATTTAGAGTAGGGATAAACAAGCCATGGGATTCTTCATGGTACGCAGGCAAGAAAGATTTTGCCAAATTCCTATTAGAAGATAACAAAATTAGAAAGTTCTTTGAAAAAACTTATCATACTGCAAGTATTTCAAAAGTTGAAATTGAAAGAACAAAAGAAAAATTGGTGCTAAATATTTACACAGGCAGACCAGCAGTTCTTATTGGACAAAAAGGTTCAAACATTGAGGTAATTAAAAAACAATTATCTAAAATAATTAGCCCAACAAAAAATTTGATTATAAACATAAAAGAAGTCAAAAAACCAGACCTTGATGCACAACTCGTTGCAGAAAGTATAGTTTCTCAACTTGAAAAGCGTGTTGCTTACAAGCGTGCATTAAAACAGGCTCTTCAAAGAGTTATGAAAGCCGGTGCAAAAGGTTGTAAAGTTAGAGTCAGTGGTGTTGTTAATGGTGCTAACTCCATAAGTTCAAGCGAAACATATATGGAAGGAAGCCTTCCACTTCAAACACTTCGTGCTGACATTGACTATGCAGTTACAGCAGCATACACAAACTATGGTAAACTTGGTGTTAGAGTCTGGATTTACAAAGGTGACATCTTAGAGAAGAAGCAATCTTCAAAAGGAGGACAAGACTAATGTTAATGCCAAAAAGAGTTAAAAGAAGAAGAGTTCATCGTGGCAGAATGAAAGGTGTTGCAACAAGAGGCAATACACTTACTTATGGCGACTACGGTCTTGTAGCCTTAGAGCCATGCTGGATTAAGTCAAACCAAATTGAAGCAGCCCGTATTGCGATGACAAGATATATAAAGCGTGGTGGTCAAGTCTGGATTAAAATTTTCCCAGATAAACCTGTAACAAAGAAGCCTGCTGAAACTCGTATGGGTTCAGGTAAAGGTTCACCAGAATTTTGGGTTGCAGTAGTTAAACCGGGAAGAGTTCTTTTTGAAATGGGTGGTATCAGCGAAAGCGTCGCTCGTGAAGCATTAAGACTTGCCGGACATAAACTTCCTTGCAAAGTAAAATTCATAAAGAAAGAACAAGGTGGTGAGAACAATGAAAATAAATGAATTAAGAAGTTTAACGGTTGAAGAATTAAATCAAAAACTTGTTGACTTAAAACAAGAATTGTTCAATCTCCGTTTTTCACAAGCAACTGGCAATTTGCCAAACCCAATGCAAATTCACAATGTTAAAAAAGACATTGCTAGGGTGAATACATTATTAAAAGAGAAAAAGGCATAGGTGGAATTATGGAAAATTTAGAAAGAAATAGACGCCTTACTAAACAAGGAGTGGTAGTTAGTGCTGGTAAAATGGACAAAACAGTTGTTGTAGCCGTTGTATCAAACACAAAACACCCACTTTATAAAAAAGTCGTTAAGAAAACAACAAAATTCAAGGCTCATGATGAAAACAATGAGTGTGGTCTTGGTGACACAGTTGAAATCATGGAAACAAGACATATCTCAAAAGACAAGTATTACAGAGTCGTTAGAATTGTTGAAAAAGCAAGATAGGAGGTTTTTATGATTCAACCACAAACAAGACTTAAAGTCGCTGACAACACAGGTGCAAGACAAATCATGTGTATTCGTGTACTTGGTGGCTCATACAGAAAGAGTGGTAACATCGGCGATGTCATAGTAGCATCTGTAAAAAGTGCTGCTCCTGGTGGTTCTGTTAAAAAGGGTGATGTAGTCAAGGCCGTAATAGTTAGGTCAAGCAAAGGACTTCGTCGTCCAGACGGTTCACACATTAAATTTGATGACAACGCAGCAGTTATCATTGATAATCAAAAACAACCAAAAGGTACTCGTATCTTTGGACCTATCGCAAGAGAACTTAGAGATAAGGGATATATGAAGATAATTTCCCTTGCTCCTGAGGTTATTTAAAAGGAGAAATCATGGCAAAATCATTTGTTAAACAAGGCGATACAGTAGTTGTTATTGCTGGAAAAGAAAAGGGTAAAACCGCAAAAGTTTTGGAAGTTTCTCCAAAAGATAACAAAGTGCTTTTGGACGGTGTAAATGTTGTAACAAAACATCAAAAACCAAGGTCACAACAAGACAAAGGCGGACTTATCAAAAAGAACGCATTTATGGACGCATCAAATGTTATGGTTATTTGCCCAGCATGTGGCAAAGCAACAAGAGTTGGTCACAAAGAAGTTGATGGCAAAACAGTTAGAGTATGCAAACACAGCGAATGTGGTGCATCACTAGACAAGGCTTATTCAAAGAAAGTCAAAAAACAAACCAAAGCAGAGAAAAAAGCAGATGCAACTGTAAAAGCAAAAAAAGAAGTAGCAAAAACTACAAAAGAAAAGAAAGAAACAACAAAAGTGGCTAAAACCACAACAAAAACAGCAAAAAAAGCTCCTGCAAAAAAGGCAGAGAAGAGTAAGGAGGAATAATGAAAAGCAGATTAGCAGTTTTATATAAAGAACAAGTAGTACCTGCACTCATATCTGAGTTCGGTTACAAAAATGTAAATGAAGTTCCTTCCATTTCAAAAATTGTCTTAAATATGGGACTTGGTGCTGTTAAAGATAATTCAAAGAGTTTCAACATAGCAGTTGATGAACTTACTGCAATAGCAGGTCAAAAAGCAGTCGCAACACGCGCTAAAAAGGCTATATCAAACTTTAAAATTCACCAAGGTGCAAAAATTGGTGCAAAAGTTACACTTAGAGGCGACAAAATGTATGAGTTCTTAGACAGACTCATTTCAATCGCACTTCCAAGAGTTAGAGACTTTAAAGGTGTAAGCGATACAGCATTTGATGGAAGAGGTAACTATTCACTTGGAATAAAAGAACAACTTATATTCCCAGAAATTGAATATGACAAAATCGACCACATTCGTGGTTTAGATGTGATGATAATCACAAGTGCAAAGTCGGACAAAGAGGCAAAATCCTTGCTTGAAAAACTTGGTATGCCTTTCAGGACAAGATAAGGAGGAATTATGGCAAGAAAAGCATTGATTGAAAAACAGCAAAAAAAGCAAAAGTATTCAACTCGTGAATACACTCGTTGCTCCATATGTGGACGCCCACATTCCGTCCTTAAAAAATATGGCATTTGCAGAATATGTTTTAGAGAACTTGCATCAAAAGGTGAAATTCCTGGTGTCAAGAAATCTAGTTGGTAAGAGGAGGAAATTATGATATTGACAGATCCAATCGCAGATATGCTTACCCGTATTCGCAATGGCCTTACGGCTAAGCATAAAGAAGTTGTTGTACCAGCATCAAAAGAAAAACTTGCAATACTAAACATCTTAAAAGATGAAGGTTACATTGTAGACGCAAGTGAAAAGCAAGAAGGTACACACAAAGATATAGTAGTCACATTAAAGTATGACGAAAATGGTGAAAGCGTTATTTCAGGACTAAAAAGAATTTCAAAGCCAGGACTTAGAGTCTACGCAGAGAAAGACAAACTTCCAAAAGTTATAAACGGTCTTGGAATTGCAATCATCTCAACAAATAAAGGTATATTAACAGATAAGCAGGCTCGTGCCAAAAATGTTGGTGGCGAAGTTTTGGCTTTTGTATGGTAGGAGGAAAATATGTCGAGAATAGGTAGAAAACATATCGATTTGCCAGCAGGGGTTGAACTCACCACAGACGGAACAAAAGTTACTGTAAAAGGTCCAAAGGGAACACTTAATCTTGATGTAGACAAATTAGTTACAGTAAATGTTAAAGATGGCAGAGTTGACCTTACTCGCAAAGATGATGAAAACGAAACTCGTGCAAAACACGGACTATATCGTGCTCTTATAGCAAATATGGTTAAAGGTGTGCATGATGGTTTTGAAAAGAAATTGGTTATCAACGGTGTAGGTTACAAGGCAACAAAACAAGGCAATAAATTAGTTTTAAACCTTGGTTTCTCACACACCATTGAAGTTCCAGAAGAAGATGGAATAACACTCGAATGTCCATCTGCAACTGAAATAGTTGTAAAAGGCATTGACAGACAAAAAGTTGGTCAGTTTGCCTCAAAAATAAGAGATTTAAGAAAAGTCGAACCTTATCACGCATATGGAGTTAGATATGCTGATGAAGTAGTTATGAGAAAAGTTGGTAAAGCAGCCGGCAAGGGTGCAAAGAAATAAAGGAGTTTTTAAATGTTTAATAAAATAGATAAAAACAGTGAAAGACTTATTCGTCATGAGCGTGTAAGAAAACACCTATCAGGCACAACAGAGTGTCCAAGACTTTGTGTTTATAGAAGCAACACTTCAATATATGCACAAGTAATCGATGATACAAAAGGTGCAACACTTGCCAGTGCTTCAAGCCAAGATAAAGCACTAGAAAAACAACTTAAAGGCAAGACAAAAACCGAACAAGCAAGAATTGTTGGTGAAGAACTTGCAAAAAGAGCATTAAAAGCAAAAGTTAAAACAGTTGTTTTTGATAGGGGCGGATATATCTACACAGGAAGAGTTCAAGCACTTGCTGATGGCGCAAGAAGTGCTGGATTAGAGTTTTAGGAGGCAAATATGGCAGAACAAGAAAAAGTAAAAAAGCCAAGAGCACCAAGAGAAGAGCGTACAAGGCGTGAAGATGACGGCATTGATAAAAATCTAGTAGCCGTTAGGCGTGTAACAAAAGTTGTCAAAGGTGGTAGAACTCTTAGATTTTCTGCAGTAGTAGTTGTTGGTGACCACAAAGGTAATGTTGGTATGGGCACCGGCAAAGCAAAAGAAGTTCCTATGGCTATTGACAAAGCAACAGTAAATGCCAAAAAGAATATGAGACCAATAAACATCGTCAACGGAACTATTCCACATGATGCAGTTGGTAGATACGGCACATCAAAAATATTATTGCTACCAGCCAAAGAAGGTACTGGAATTATAGCAGGTGGTGGTGCTCGTGCTGTTTTGGAACTTGCTGGGGTTAAAGATGTAGTTACAAAAATCCATGGTTCAACCAACAAGATTAACTCCGTTAAGGCAACATTAGATGGTCTTTCAAGAATCAAAACTCGTGAACAGATTGCAGCACTTCGTGGAAAGTTGCCTGAGGAAATCTAGGAGGAAATTATGGCAGACAAAAAATTAAAAGTAACTTTAATCAAAAGCCCAATAGGCTATGATAAAAGTCAATCAAAAATATTAGAGGCACTTGGCCTTAGAAAATTGAATCATTCAGTTGTTTTACCAAATAACGAAAGTGTTAAGGGAAGTATCTTCCATGTTAGACATTTGGTAAAAGTTGAAGAGATTTAGGAGGAAGACATGGATATTCATTCACTAAAACCAGCCAAAAACTCTCGTACTGCTGAAAAGCGTATTGGTAGAGGTATTGGTAGTGGCATTGGTAAAACAAGTGGAAAAGGTCAAAAAGGTCAAAACTCTCGTAGTGGCGGTGGAGTAAGACCTGGTTTTGAAGGTGGACAACTCCCACTTGTCAGAAAACTTCCAATTAGAGGTTTTAACAATTACAATTTTACAAAAGAATATTCTACCTGCAATGTTGCAGATTTAGAAAAATTTGAAGCAAACTCAGTTATTACACTTGAACTTTTATACCAATCAAGAGTTATAGGAAAAATTAAACCATATGGTTTAAAAATTCTTGGAAATGGCGAACTTACAAAACCACTCACAGTAAAGGCTAACAAGTTTACTAAGAGTGCTATTGAAAAGATTGAAAAAGCCGGTGGAAAAGCTGAGGTGATTTAATGTTTAAAACATTTTATAATGCATTTAAAATTAAAGATTTAAGAAAGAAAATCCTCATAACACTACTTTTGTTGTTCATATATAGGCTTGGTTGCTGGATAACTGTTCCGGGTATCAATCCGGGAGCACTTACTGGCACAGCAGATATGTCAGAAGGTATGACATTTTTGTCACTTATGAACTCAATAAGTGGTGGCGCACTTGCAAATGCTTCAATATTTGCACTTGGCGTGTCGCCATACATTAGTGCGTCAATTATTATCCAACTTTTAACAGTTGCTATTCCTCCACTTGAAAGACTTTCACAACAAGGTGAGGAAGGTAGAAAGAAAATAAATTTCTATACTCGTATATGTGCACTTGTTCTTGCAACTGCACAAACGATAGGAATTGTTGTTTCATATGCAAACAGTGAAAATTTCATCGATACAAGATTATTTGGTGAAAGTGCACCTATTTGGCTCACATGTGCAGTCATTGCAATAATAATGATTGCAGGAGCAATGTTTACTGTTTGGCTTGGTGAAAGAATAACTGACCTTGGCGTAGGTAACGGACTTAGTCTTCTTATCTTCGTTGGTATACTTTCATCTGCGTGCACAGGTCTTTACACTGCATTCCAAGGTGTAACACAAGATATTGATTATCTATGGACAATTCTTATATTCTTGGTAGCAGTTATTGTAATATTCTCACTCATTGTATTTATTGACAATGCAGAGAGAAAAGTGCCGGTTCAGTATGCAAAGCAAGTTAAGGGCAGAAAGATGTATGGTGGACAATCAACATACATTCCAATCAAAGTAAACTCAACAGGTGTTATTCCTATTATTTTTGCAAACGCAATAGTAACATTCCCACAAATGCTTATAAGTATATTTTGGCCAGATACAGCATTCGCTGATTGGTGGACAAAATATATGGGTACAAGTTCATGGGTATACATTGTATTAACTGCACTTCTTATTTTGTTCTTTGCATATTTCTACTCACAAATAACATTCAAACCAGATGATGTGAGCAAGCAAATTCAACAAAATGGTGGATTTATTCCGGGAATAAGAGCAGGAAAACCAACAGCAGAATATCTTGGGAAGATTTCATCAAGACTTACACTGTTCGGAGCAATATTCTTAGCATTTATAGCATTAGTTCCAAGTCTTATATTCAACGCACTAGCAACAACAACACTTGACAGCACACTAATAAACGCATTTAGTGTCACTGGTCTTATGATTATCGTTTCAGTTGCACTTGAACTTGACAAACAACTAGAAGCACAAATGTTAATGAGAAATTATAGAGGATTTTTAAAGTGAGATTGATTTTATTAGGCGCCCCGGGAAGTGGAAAGGGTACACAAGCACAGAAAATTCAAGAGAATTTCAATCTTGTGCACATTTCAACGGGTGAAATAATTAGAGAAAACTTAAAAAACAAAACTCAAACTGGTCTTTTAGCAGAGAGCATAATAAACAAAGGCGATTTGCTACCAGACGAACTTGTTGTTGAAATGGTCAAGGATATCTTGTCTAAGCAAGAAGTTAAAGACAATTTTGTTTTAGATGGTTTTCCACGCACCATAAAGCAAGCCGAGGCGCTAGATAAGATTACTCAAATAGACAAAGTGATATTTATAGATGTCAACTTTGATTACACAAAAGATAGAATTTTGAAGCGTAGAACTTGCCCACTTTGCAAAAAGACATACAGTGACACACTTGTTTGTCCAAATTGTAATGTAACACTAATTATGCGAAGTGATGACAATGAAGAAACAATAAACTCACGCTTTAAAGTTTATGAAGAACAGACTAAACCGTTAGTGAATTACTATAAACAAAAAAATTTATTGTATAAAGTCGATGGTAGCAAAACTATTGAGCAAGTTTATAAACAAATAGAATTCATTTTAAATGAAGGTAAAGTATGATTTGTAAATCACAAAGTGATATAGATGGAATGATTAAGGCAAATGCAGTGGTTCGTGATGCATTAAATTATGCAGAAACACTAATTAAACCGGGACTTTCCACATATGAACTTGACAAACTTGTTGAAAAGTTTATAATAGAACATGGTGCAATTCCATCTTTTAAGGGCTTTGATGGTTACCCAGCAAGCATATGTGCATCTGTTAATGAAATGGTTGTACATGGCATACCTTCTAAAGATATAATTCTAAAAGAAGGTGACATTGTTAGCGTAGACATTGGAACAATTGTAGACGGATACAATGGAGATGCAGCGAGAACTTTTCCTGTTGGCAAGATAAGCCCCGAGAAGCAAAAACTTATTGATGTAACAAAACAGTGCTTCTTTGAAGGCATAAAACATCTAAAAGTTGGTGCAAAACTTGGTGAACTTAGTCATGCTATACAAACATATGCAGAGTCATATGGTTATGGAGTAGTTCGTGAACTTGTTGGACATGGTATCGGGCACAAAATGCACGAAGAGCCAGAAGTACCAAATTATGGTAGCCCAAAAAGTGGAGTCACTGTCAAAGAAAATATGTGCCTTGCTATCGAACCTATGATAACCATGGGTGGTAGATATGTATACTTGGCTGAAGACGGCTGGGGAGTGTTCACACAAGATTACAGTCCAGCAGCACATTATGAAAACACAGTTATAGTTACAAAAGACGGAGTAAAGGTGTTGTCATTATGAGTATTGAAAATGCAAATACATTTTTAGTTGGAGATATTGTACAAAGCCAAAAAGGCAGAGATGAAGGTTGTTACTATGTAGTTTGTTCAACAGACAAAGATTATGCTTATTGTGTTAATGGCAAATCAAGATTAGTAACAAATCCAAAAAAGAAAAAGTTTAAACACATTTTGTTCACAGGACATAGGTCAAGTGAGTTACAAAAGAAGTTTAACGAGCATCAAAAGGTGCTTGACAGTGAAATAAGAAAAACAATTGATAATTTAAACATAGTTTAGGAGTTTGTATGTCAAAGGAAGATGTGATAGAATTTGAAGGTGTTGTTGAAGAAGTGTTACCAAACACATTGTTTACCGTAAGGCTAGACAATGGTCACACAATAACAGCACATATAAGTGGAAGACTTAGAATCAACTACATTAAAATTCTTGAAGGTGATAGAGTTCGTGTTGAAATGAGTCCTTATGACCTTACAAAAGGCAGAATAACATATAGAATCAAATAATTATTTTTAAATTATAAATTGAAAGGAGAAGAAAAATGAAAGTAAGACCATCAGTCAAACCAATGTGTGATAAATGTAAAGTAATCAAGCGTAAAGGCAAAGTTATGGTTATTTGTTCAAAAGACAAGTCACACAAACAAACACAAGGCTAAATTTTGAAAATAACGCACCAAACACCGCGGCAAATGTTGTGAGGTGCGACTAAATAAATAAATCAAACAAATTTTAAATTTAATTCGGAGGAAAATATGGCAAGAATCGCTGGTGTTGATTTACCCAGAGAAAAAAGAGTTGAGATTGGTTTAACATATATCTATGGCATTGGTAGACATACTGCCAATGAAATTTTGTCTGCAACAAAAATTAGTCCAGACACTCGTGTTAAAGACCTTGATGAAAACGATGTTGCAAAACTTCGTAACTACATCGAGCACAATCTCACAGTTGAAGGTGACCTTAGAAAAGAGGTTTCACTCAATATTAAACGCTTAACAGAAATTGGCTCATACAGGGGAACAAGACATAGAAAAGGTCTTCCTGTTCGTGGTCAAAATACAAGGACAAACTGTCGTACAAGAAAAGGTCCTAGAAAAGTCGTAGGTGGCAGTTCAAAGAAAGGTAAAATTTAATAGGAGAATATGATGGCAACAGCAAAAACAACAAAGAAAAAAAGAGTTTCAAGAAACATAGACAAAGGTCAAGTTCATATTAAATCTTCTTTTAACAACACATTAGTAACTTTCACCGATTTGCAAGGCAATGTAGTTTCTTGGGCTAGTTCAGGAAAATTAGGATTTAAAGGCTCAAAAAAGAGCACACCATTCGCAGCACAACAATGTGTTGAAGAAGCAGCAAAAGTCGCAAAAGAACAGGGAATTAAATCTGTTGAAGTTTATGTCAAAGGTCCGGGCAATGGTCGTGAGGCAGCAATTCGTGCACTAAGCACAGCAGAACTTAATGTTACCTTAATCAAAGATGTTTCTCCAATCGCTCATAACGGTTGCAGACCACCAAAGATTAGAAGAATATAAAAGGAGAATTATATGGCTAAAATGATAGGTGCAGATTGCAAACAATGTCGCCGTGAAGGATGCAAACTTTTCCTTAAAGGCGAAAGATGCACAACCAAAAAATGTGCTATGGAAAGACGCCCAGTTATCCCTGGACAACATGGCGCAGGCAGAAAAAGAGTTACAGAATATGGCACCCAACTTCGTGAGAAACAAAAAGTTAAAAGAGCATATGGAATTCTTGAAAAACAATTCCGTAGATACTATGAAGAAGCAGTTAGGATGAAAGGCGTTACTGGTGAAAATATGCTTTCACTTATTGAAAGAAGACTTGATAATGTCGTTTATCGTATGGGCATTGGTTCATCAAGAAGTGAATGTCGTCAAATAGTAAATCATGGACAAATCACAGTTAATGGTAAATGTGTAAACATCCCATCATACTTAGTTAAAGTTGGTGATGTTATCGCAGTTAAAGAAAACAAGCGTGAATTAGAGATGTTCAAACAACTTAAAGGCATGAAGATAGTTATGCCAAAGTGGCTTGAATTTAGTAGCGACACACTTGAAGGCAAAGTGCTTGCACTTCCAACAAGAGATGATATTGACCTTAACATCAAAGAACACTTAATCATTGAATTGTATTCAAGATAGTAAATGGAGGATTTTGAGTATATGATGGAAATTGAAAAACCAAGAATTACCTGTGAAGAAACAGAAGGTGGCAGTTATGCAAGATTCATTGTTGAGCCACTTGAAAGAGGATATGGCATAACACTTGGAAACTGTATGCGAAGGACACTTCTTGGCGCACTCCCAGGTGCAGCACCAATCGCAATAAGGATAAATGGTGTATTGCATGAATTTTCAACAGTTCATGGCATCAGTGAAGATGTTGTGGACATTGTGCTAAACATCAAATGTTTGGCAGTAAAAACAACAGACAAGAGTACAGACTTCACAACAACAATTCACCTTCGTCACAAAGGTGCAGGCGAAATAACAGCCCGTGAGTTTGAACCAAATGATCAAGTAGAGATACTCAATCCAGACCTTCATATTGCAACAGCAGATGATGATGCTGATTTCCAACTTGATGTTATAATTGGTAGAGGGCGTGGTTATGTTCCAAACACCATAAACAAGGAAAGAGTTGATGTTGTTGATTATATTGCTATAGATTCAATATATTCACCAGTCAAAAAAGTCAATTACAATGTCGAACCAACTCGTGTTGGACAAAGCATTGACTACGACAAACTTACCTTGGAAGTTGAAACAAACGGTACAATAACTGCTCGTGAAATTGTAAGTTTGGCAGGTAAAATAATTCAAGAGCATATAGCACTATTCGTTGACCTATGCGAAGAAATGTCAGATATGAACATTTTAGTTTCAAAAGAGGAAGACAAACAAGTAAAAGTTCTTGAAATGCCAATCGAGGAGATGGATCTTTCCGTCAGGTCATACAATTGCCTTAAAAGAGCAAATATAAACACCATAGATGATCTTATCAAAAAATCAAAGAGCGATATGCTAAAAGTAAGAAATCTTGGTTTAAAATCAATAGAGGAAGTCATTCAAAAACTAGCCACTTATGGACTAAGTTTAAGAAGTGACGAAGACTAAAAAGGAGAAGAAAATGGCTAACGATAAATTAGGTAGACCAACAGATCAAAAAATGGCAGTTCTTAGAAATCAAGTTTCACATCTTTTCAAGTACGGCAAACTTCAAACAACTGTTGCTAAGGCAAAGGCTGTTCAAAGCAAAGCAGAAAAGTTATTGACACTTGCAATCAATACCTATGAAGACAATGCAAAAGTAACAAAGACTGTCACTGAAAATGGTTCAAAGGTCACAAAAGAGATAATCAACGATGGTCCAAAGAAACTTTCAGCAAGACGCAAAATTATGGCGTTTTTGTATGATTTGAAAGAAGAAAGGCGTGAAAAAGAAGGCTTAGAGGCATACAGAGCAAGAACACAAGGAATAAATCACCCTTTAATTGAAAAAATCTTTAATGTATATGCACCAAAATATGCAGAACGCGCTAAAGAACTTGGAACAAAAGGTGGTTACACAAGAGTTATCAAACTTGGTGCAAGGCGTGGTGATGCAGCAGAACTCGCTATTGTTGAGTTAGTTTAATATTTTGGAGAATTTATGAAGACAGCACTTGCTATTAAAGAGAAATTGGAAGGATTAGTTGGTGTTATATCATTAAGAATTACACTAAAAGATGCTACAATTGAAATGATAGAAAAGTTGCAAAAAAAGGCGAAAATCGAACTTGAATATGCAACCACATCTTCACCATATCTAAAAAAACTTTTATCTTTTTTACAGAAAATAAATGACTCTAAAACATATTCGATTATAAAAAAATATCAAAAAATAATTAAAAAAAATAACAGTGCAGTTTTAGAAAAAGAACTTTTAAAATCGCTAAGAGAATCATTTATTGTAAATCAAACAAGTAGAGTTGATATGTTGTTCCGATTGGAAGCGCTTTTAAATGATCTCGGTAGCAATGTTGAGTGCTCCGAATATATATTACATGTTTTAAGCAACATAAAATCATGTGTATTAGCCGAATACGAACTTGATAAACTTTATAAACAATATTTAATTGATAATTATGATGCAAAGTTCAGTGAGGACGAGGTACAAGATGAAAAATGATGTAAATGTTAATAAAACAATAATAAATATAAAAAAAATTGATGATTTATTTAATCAAATAATGGATACTTTTGAGTAAATTTTTATTTCTACCAAATTATTTATTTGGTAGTTTTTTTTATTTATGTAAATTTATTTTATTTATTTTGTTTTTATTTATATTTAGGTTATACTATAATAAATTTGTAAAGCAAAAAAGGGGTAAAAAATGCATATTATTCCTAGAAAAACCAAAGTTAAAATGGAGATAATCAAAAATGTCACATTATCAGATGTCATTTTTGCAGTGATTGGTGTGGCAGGCGCACTTGCCTTTTTCTTAAGTAATTTTGCAGGTGGGTTAAATTATTGGATAGGTATTGCTTGGTGTGCAATAATTATTTCGTTATTTTTTAAAATAAGTGACGATATGCGCTTATATCAAACACTTGGCTATTTGTTTAGATTTTTTGCACAAAGAAAAAAATATTCATTTAAAAAAGCCAAGCACAATTCACCAGTACAGGAGATTATTCCATTTACTGGACTTTATCAGGATAGATTCATTGACTTTAAAGAATATTATGCACAGGTTATTGAAATACAACCCATAGTTTTTAGTCTTTTAAACGAGTACAAACGAAACATGGTTATAAATACCTTCGCCAACGCAATAAGACGACTTACCAACGACCAAATGGCAACACTTGTAAAACTAAATAAAGCAATGGTTCTTGATAATTACATTTATGGTGAAGATAGAAAGTATGATAACTTACTCGAACTACAATACGAAGGTGAAATTACTCCAAAAGAAGTTGAAGTTCGTGCAGGTATATTTGAAGAAAGAGTTTCTCAAATGGAAAGGAGAAACAGGGAAGAGAAAATATACAAGGACTACTTTTATCTTGTTGTTTATGACAAAGATAAAGAACTTTTGGAAAATACTGTAAATGGAATAATCACAACACTTTTACAGGCAGTTACACCAATAAACTCAAAAAGACTTGTTGGTAAAGACCTTTTGGTATTTTTAAAAGCCAACTATGGTAAAGAGTTTGATGAGCGTGAACTTGATGCTGTTTCTATGAATAAATATTTTGAATGGGTTGCTCCAAAGAAAATTAAGTTTCAAGCATCAAAAGTTTTGTTAGATGGTAAACCATATAGACAATTTGTCATTTCAGATTACCCAATTCAAGTTCCAGATGCGTGGGGTTCCTCGTTTTATCTTTTGGACCGAACAAGAGTTGTTACAAAAATCAAACCACAAAAGAAATATGAATCAGAAAAAGCAATAGATAAGGCGATAATGGAGATGGAAGCAAAGTTTGCTCGAAGCACCTCCACAAGCCGACAAATTGAAAACGAGACACACCTTGAAACATTAAGAAACTTGCTTGTAAATTTAAAAAACAACAATGAGCAGTTGTATAGTGTAAACACATTCATTATGTGTGAAGACCCTGCAAGAAAAGAAGTTCGTGCAATACTTAGACAGGAAGGCTTTAAATATAGTGAGATGTTTGGTCGTCAAGTAGATGCTTTTGTGTCAAGCAACATATCAATGCGTGACAATGTCGAAGAATTTAAGCGTGGTATACCAACAACATCTCTTGCAGCGATATTCCCATTTATCTCAGGTGCATTGCAAGATCCTAATGGTTTTTATATCGGTGACAATGAGTTCCCTGTGTTTGTAGATTTCTTTATGCGTAGTCGTGAAAGAGTAAACTCAAACATGATGATTATAGGTAAATCTGGTTCTGGTAAGTCATATGCAACAAAAACACTTCTTGCAAATTTTGCAGCAGATAACACCAAAGTGTTTATTCTTGACCCAGAAAACGAATATACAAACCTTGCTATAAATCTTGATGGTAAAGTTATTGATGTTGGTTCTTCACAAATGGGTATAATAAATCCATTCCATGTAATGACAACACTTAAAGATGATACACTCTCACTTACTGCACAAAGAGATGAAAACGGAAATATTATTGATGAAGAATATGATTCCAGTGATACTTTCGCACAGCACTTGCAGTTTTTGGAGCAGTTTTTCAGGGTTATTTTGGAAGGTATTGAGTCGGACCCATTTGAATTATTAAACTCTCTTGTTGTTGACCTTTATCACAAGAAGGGAATAGACGGAACAAGTAACTTCACAACACTTCCAGTTGATGCTTATCCAACATTTGATGACCTTTATGACCTTATACTTGAAAGATTAAAGACAGAGAAAAATACATATGTATTAAACAACCTAAATGTCGTTGAAACATACATCAAAAAGTTTGCAAAAGGTGGGCGTAATAGTAAACTTTGGAACGGCCCTACAACACTTGAAACAAAAGAAAACTTTATTACATTTAACTTCCAATCATTACTTGCAAGCAACAACCAAGTTATTGCAAACGCACAGATGCTTATTGTCTTTAAATATCTTATGAATGAGATTATTAAAAACAAGGACTTCAACGCTAAATACAATGTCAATCGTAAAATTATTGTTGCCGTTGATGAAGCGCATATGTTCATCAACCCAAAATACCCAATAGCGCTAGACTTTATGGCACAGATGGCAAAGCGTATTCGTAAGTATGGTGGTATGCAAATAGTTATTACACAGAACATAAAAGACTTCGTAGGCTCGGCAGAAATTGAAAGACAGTCAACGGCCGTCATCAACGCCAGCCAATATTCTATGATTTTCTCGCTTGCTCCTAGTGATATGAATGACCTTGTAGAACTATATAGAAAATCTGGTGAAATCAATCAGCAAGAGCAAGATACAATAGTTACTGCAGGTGTAGGTCAAGCATTTTTAATCACAAGCCCTATGAACAGAACAATGGTACAAATTGTGGCTTATGATTATGTAAAAAAACTATTTTCATAAACTTAAAAAACACTATTTTTAAAAAACCAAAGGTAATTAAAAGTGTATTTGCCTTTGGTTTTTTGTCTTAAGTCAAAAAATGCACTTTATAAACTTCTTTAAAAAGCATTTAGGGCATACATATAGGTGTATTTTGTAAAAAATAACAATATGTAGAAAAAAATACAAATTGGGTATTGAATTTTATTAAATGTTTTGGTATAATATAAACAAAATTGGAGGGGTACTATGTCTAATTTAGATAAAACACAACTTTCACAGGCTATTATAGACGATATGAAAAAGTTTGCAAAAACGGGCGAAGACCCAATATTTTGGCTTGCAAATGACAAAAATGTATCTGTTGATGAGATTATCACAAGAATGCAATCAGCAAATATTGAATCTGTTATAGATTTAGGTGTAAAAGATGAAGAACAATGGAAGATGTCAAATCCAAACTACACACTAAGAAAATCTGTTGCTCCTATTACAAACACAGATAGATATTCATCGTTTGCACTTGTTGAAAATGCAGACCGTATTGGAAGATTAAGATATCCACTTGTTGCATCATATGCTTCAAAAAATTTATTCTTTTCAACAAAAACATTTTCTGGTTATTCACATTTAATAGATAGAATAAAATCAGCATATAAAGTAAAAATCGTTGAAAGAAACGACTCTGGTGAATTGTTTAGTTACAAGAGGAAAGGTCGCATAAGAGCCATGCTAAAAAATAAAGGTATTGGCGCTGTAAACCTTTGCAGGAAGTTATTTAAAAAACAAGTATTTAAACCAAGCATTTCTTATAAAGGAAAAATTGTTATCAATAGCAGTATATCAGTAGGTAACAATCAAAGATATAAGTTTGCTGAGCAAGAAAAATTAACAAGAATATTGTATGCTTTAACAACTATTACAAGTAAAGAACTAGCAAAACAAAATAAAATTAAACTTGACAAAAAGGTTATGGCTTATGCAAACCTTTACGCAAATGTTTTAATAAGCCGTGCAATAAACTATGGAAGTAGCAGTGCAAATAGAGTAGTTGAGGCAAGTTTGTCACTTCAAATGTGCAATACTCTTGCAGGTCTTGATATTGATAAGGACACATTAAAGAAAGCAAACGACCTTGGTATGCAAACTGCACTTTACACAATAAACAAACTTGGTTTAACAAAAGAACAAGTAATGTCCGCAATGCGTGCAACAGGTTACACATATCAAAGTACACCAAATTCAATTAAAGAAGCGATAGCACCAAGAAGAGCATATGTAAATGAAGATACATATGTTAAAGAAGCAGAAGACCTTATAGGTATTGAGCATGATAATGATAAGGCACAAGATAATAGAGCCAAGACTGCATTTACTGCTAATACAAATAAAGATGTACTTAAAGATAAAGAGAAGACAAATACAACTAACCAAGAAACAGTTAAAACAAAAACTGAAGATGTTAAAAAAGACACTATGCCAAAGCATGAAAAAGATGTATTGGATAATCCGGGACCAGATGATGTAATTTATCTCCCAGGACCAAAAGAGAAAGAAGCACTTGACAACCCAGCACCTGACAATGTTATCTATCTTGGTTGCACACAAGAAGAATATGAAAAGCAAAAACAAGAAGAGAAATCTAAGAACAAAATAGATGACACAACTGCTGATGAATTAAATACAGATGATTTAGTTGCTTGGGGTGATGCATTTGCAGCATTAGATGGAGCAGTAAGTGGCGAAACAAAGTATTCAACTCTTGATGAACTTGAAGGTGTTAAAACAACCGATGTATATCTTACACGCCGTTCAGCAGAAAAATATATTGACCGTGTTGTTTTGACAGCAATTAGAAGAAATATTGATGGTGATGTAAACAAGATATCTACAAAAGAAGAAACATCAAAAGTAGCACAAAGGGCAAAGAGAAGATACAACTTTTTAGAACACCTTTACACCTACTATGATAGAAACAAAGACAAAGATACCGAAGTTTTACAAGATAGTGTTGATAAGGAATTAAGTTCTGCCGAACTTAGTGACAACATCTATGCACACTCATATGCAAAATCAGTTGTAGACCTTAGACAAAGCATATTGACAGATATATTTGGTGAAGCAGATAAAATTTTAAAACCAGAAGGCAAGGGCATAATTGCAGTCGTAAATGACTATGCAGAAGACAAATATCAATCAAAACTCTCAACATATGTTAAAGGTGCACTAAAGGTTTGCTTAAAGACAATATTTAAAGAGATTGATGAAAAAAACTTTGAACAGAAAGATTTAACAGAACCTGTTCCAGTAAAATAAAAAAAATAACTCTCCTAAAAAAAGGGGAGTTATTTTTTGTCGTTTGAGTGAAATACATCACATATCTTATGAGTTACCAACTGTTCTATACCATTTTGCACATTTTTAAAATATGCTTTTGTGTCTACACTTTCAGGGTTGTCATTAAAATATTGTCTTAATTGTTTTGTTGTCTCCATTCTAATATCTGTATCAACATTTATTTTGCAGATATTATATTTTGTGCAAGCAAGTTCAAGCATTTCTTCTGGTACACCTTTTGCACTTTTTATCTTCCCACCAAGTGCATTTATTTGAGTTATTGTCTGTTCATTTACACTTGAAGCACCATGAAGCACAAATGGAAAATCTGGTACACTTTGTTGAATCTGATTTAATATATCAAAGGCAAGTTTTGGTTCACCACTAAATTTATTTATTCCGTGACTCGTTCCTATTGCAATCGCAAGTGAGTCAACACCAGTTTTTTCAACAAATATTTTTGCTTCTTCTGGTGATGTATACAAACTTTCTGTTCCAATATGCTCATCTTCTGTACCTAGTAGCCTACCGAGTTCTCCTTCGACTTGAATACCATGTTTATGTGCTAGATCTGCCACTTTTTTGGTAAGTTTTATGTTTTCTTCAAAGTCAAGAGCACTTCCATCAATCATTACGCTATCAAAACCAAGCATAATAGCCTTTTCACAAATTTCATAATCTTTACCATGGTCAAGGTGGAAAAACATAGGGATATCATATGCTTTTTTGCTTGCTGACATAAAGCCTTTAACATATTCATCGCCCATATATTTTAATGCACCACTTGATATTGCAACTATAACAGGGGAATTGTTTTTTTGTGCAGAAGAAAGTATACCTTTTAAACTTTCAAGATTGCAAAAATTAAAAGCCCCCAAGGCATAACCTTTTTTTAATGCATCTTTATAATAATCAATAAGTTTCATAATTATCTCCATAATTTATTATATATTTCACCGATATTTTTTACAAATTATTTCTATTGTTTTTTTATTTGACATAGATTATATTATGAAAAAATATGTTGTCCATGTGTCAATTTTTATATTATTTGTTATTTTTTGTATAGTTTATCGCTATTCTTATGGGAAAACAGAGCAAAGATTTATGTGCTCACAAATAGAGTATAATTATTTATATGTAAACACAGATTATTATGATGCTACGCTTCGTTTTGGCGAAAGAGAGAGTTATTTTAGACGAGATGGAATAAGAACACGCAAAAAGCAGTACGGAGTTTTAACAATAAAATTTTTTGGAGATGTATCATATGCTCAAAACATTGTTGCACGAATAAAAGTTGACGGCGAAGATTATCTTTGTATACTAGAAAAAAATCCATTTGACCAAAGTTTTATGTGCGACATAGAAAGAGTGTTAAAATACAAAGATATACAACTTTATGTGGATAATGTTGACTTTGATTACCATAGTTTTATAGATGTGACCAAAAATTTTAAGGCACAATACACCAAGGCATTAAGTTTTTCTTTTAAGCAATTAAAACCTTTTATAGACCAAAATAAAGATAGTGTTGAATGTTATTTGACAATAAGAAGCGAAGATAATTCAAAGTATGTATGGTGCTTTGTGGCTGTAAGTGAATATGAAACAAAGTTCATACTATTTGACGATATGTTGAATGTGTGTTTAATGTCTTGATTGTTTTATGATTATTTGCTAAAATACTTTATTGCAAGGAGTTTTTTTATGCAAGTAACTAAAAAAGAAACAGAAAAGGCATATTTAGTTGGTGTTACTTTTTCTAATAAAGACGATGTAAAGTATAGTTTAACAGAACTAAAAAATCTATGCGAAACGGCAGGGCTTGATGTTGTCGGTGAAAATTGGCAATATGTAAGGCAAATAAACCCTTCCACAATAATTGGTAGTGGTAAACTTGAAGAGATAAAAAATGAGATTTATTCAAACGGCACATCTGTCGTAGTTTTTGACTGCGAACTAACAGGCTCACAAACAAGAAATTTAACAGATTATTTTGATGTAAAGGTTATAGACCGAATTACACTAATACTAGATATCTTTGCTCAAAGGGCAATATCAAGTGAAGGTAAATTGCAAGTCAAACTTGCCCAACTTAGATACAACTTGCCACGACTAAGCCAAATGCAAGGCACAAGTGGCCGATATGGCAGTGGTGGTGTTGGTATGCGTGGTCCGGGCGAAACCAAACTTGAATTAGACAAAAGACTTGCACGAGTTGAAATTCAAAGGCTTGAAAAAGAAATTGAAAAAATCAAAAAAAATAGACAAGTGCAAAAAAAGGCACGAGAGAGTAGTGGCGTATTTAAAGTTTCAATCGTAGGTTATACCAATGCTGGAAAAAGCACTCTTTTAAACTTAATTACAAAAGCAGGAATCTATGCAGATGACAAACTTTTTGCGACACTTGACACAACAAGTCGTAGTGTTTATCTTGCCCCAAATAAAAGCATAGTCTTAACCGATACTGTTGGTTTTATCTCAAAACTTCCACACAATCTTGTTGATGCGTTTAGTTCAACACTTGAAAGTGCAAAAGAAGCAGATTTAATTTTGCATGTAATAGACGCAAGCAATAAAGATTATGTCGAACAAGTCAAAGTGGTGGAAAATGTTTTGAAAGACCTTGAAATTACTTGTCCAGAAATAAAAGTTTACAACAAGTGTGATAAAGTCACCGAAAGGGTAGAGAATGACGGAATATACATCTCTGCTAAAAACAACATAGGCATTGAAACCTTAAAAGAAAAGATATTATCATATATGGAGTAACACATTTTGACAATAAACATATAGTGATATGAGCATATGAAAAAATAACCAAAGCACAAAAGATAAAAAGATTTATTCTTTGATTAAAATTTTGGAAAGGAGAATACATATATGAATCTTTTTGGTGGCTTTGGAAATTTTGGCAGAGGTGACAACAACTGCGTTTGCACATTAGTATGGCTTTTGTTCTTGTTATCAATTTGTGGCTGTGATACACAAATGTTTGGTGGTAATGACTGTGGTTCTTTAATACTAATCTTATTACTCTTGTCATGCTGTGGTTGCAACACACCTTGTGGCAATAACTAATCTTACATATGAAATCGCACCTTGATTGGTGCGATTTTTTTTGTAAAAAAGTTTTAATTCGACAAAACAAGTCAACATATTTTTAAGGTTTTTTCAAAAAATAAAAGCAAACAAAGAAGGTGCGTTAATATTTTTTTGATATTTCGTTGACAAAAAAAATGTTATAGTATACACTCTATTTGTTTAATTTAAACTAGGAGCTTTAGTATATGAAAAAATCTATAAAAAAGGCATGTTCAATAGCATTACTCTTAACATCTACAGTAGCCTTAACAGGTGCTAATGCACTTGTTATTGATAGCATTTCAAA
This sequence comes from uncultured Clostridia bacterium, assembly GCA_944383345.1. Classification (GTDB taxonomy): domain Bacteria; phylum Bacillota; class Clostridia; order Christensenellales; family UBA1242; genus UBA5893. The sequence continues at coordinate 25,371 of CALWPE010000006.1, forward strand.
GAACAATACAAATGCACAAATTTTTGCTGACCAGCAACCAGACGCACTAACTATGCTCAAAATTCAAGCATACAACGACACAGCAGTCCTTGGCGAAACATACACAATACCCAAGGCAACTTTCGTTGTAAATAACGTAGACCAAACTCAAAGTGCAACAATAACAAAAACAGTTACAGACTCAATTGGTCGTCAAGTTGATGTTGATGGCGACAATTTCGTCGTTGATGGAATTGGTGTTTACACAATAACATACACTGTTAATTATTCGGGTACAACTTATTCAACAAGCATTGAAGTAAACGCAAGTATCAGCGAAAATAGTATCGAAATTGTAGAGAACACAGTTCGTACATTGCCAAAAGATGTTTATTTAAGTTATGATTTAAGTAAAGAAGAAAACAATATCTATATTCCAAAAGCAAATGTAGTATTTGCTGATGAAGATTTGGCACTTGACTATGAAATTACAACAGAAGTAACTTCACCAAGTCAACAAAAGATATCTTTTGATGCAGACGGAAAGTTAGATAAAACTCATGTTCTCGAAGAAGGAACATACAGTGTTAGATACACAGCAAAAACAACAGACGGTGTTTATCTAAACAGTGTAACAAAAGAGTTTACAGTTATAAATGACGATGGTTACAAGAGCAAGTATGGTAGCCTTGACTACACACTTTCTTTTGACTATTCAAGTACAGCACCAACAACTGCAGATATTGGTGACGAACTCGTTTTACCAAAGGCAGTTGGTAGAATCGGTGACCAAGAAACAAATGTTTATTACACAGTACAAGCATATGTTTTCATTGATGGTACAACACATGATGTTACAGACCAAGCCATTACAAAAAATGAAAATGGTGAGTATGTATTCACAGCAAAGAAAGTTTACACAATAAGTGGCACTGAGTACACAGTAACAAATGGTAGATATCAATTCTATTACAATGTTACAGATGCTCTTGGTAAAAAAGCAGAGAGAACAGGTTTCTCAATAAGTGGGGTTAAAGATACACAGGCTCCTACAATAGTAATAACCGACTCATATACAGTAGGTGATGAAGTTGTAGACAAGAGTTATAACCTTCAAAACAACTTTGAATTAGGACAAAATGTAGTTCTAAAAGCAGTTTATGCAGAAGACCTTGCAGATGATTTAGAAGATTTAAAAATCGAAAGATACATCAGACGCAAAGACCAACCTTCAAAAGAAGAAGATGTATACAATGACAGCACAAGAACAGAAGAAAATGTTTTTGCTAAAGACATTGTATTCAACAAAACAGAGGACTTTACTGGTGATGCAATAGATGCAGGTACACTTAAAAACGGCACATACACAGCATATTATCGTGTAACAGATAGTGCTGGTAACACACAAACAATAAACTATACTTTTGAAGTTGATAACACATTTAATTTTGAAAGCAAAACAAAAGCAGAGTTCCAAGACACATTCCCTTTATCAATCAATAGGGGAGAAAAAGTTACTTTCTCAGCACCACTTGTAAGCAACGATGATGATGAAAGACTAGAAACAAGAATTTATTACAAGTTTGACAATTCCACAGGCTCAGGCTGGGAAGCATGGACATTGCTTAAACCAAACGAAGACGGAAAGTATGTTGTTCCAACAGATGTTGAAGACGCAAAAACTTTAACAATTCGTGCAATGGCAATTTCTGATGCACCATCAGACGAGCCTGAAAAGAATGTTGATTCAACAGCGAATATAGAGGGCTACACAGGAAAGAAATATGGTTTTAGTGAAGTTGAGATTTCTATTAAAGACAATCAAGACTCACAAGTTCCAGAAGTTTTACTTTTAGGTGATTTGGATAGTGAATATAGACAAAATGACACAATAACACTTCCTTCAATAACCGTAAGTGATGACCTTTTGGATTATGTAAACCTTAATGTAAACATAACACATACAGAACTTGTTGATGGTGAGCCAGTTACACAACCATTCTATGCAAACATAAATGAACCACCTTCAGTAACAGCAGGTGGCGACAAAATGTTTAGTGGACTTTCATTCTATGCAAATCTTGCAGGTAAGTATGATATAGTTTACGAAGTAACAGACGCAGCAAACAACAAAGTTTGTGTATATCAAACAATTCAAGTAACTGCAAATGATGTTCAAACAGAACCACACTTTGGTAATCTTCCAGAGCAGTTAAACGGTGGTAAACTTGAATTTGGTAAAACACTAACTCTTCCAGTTCCACAACTTCCAGTTGGAAACTATGACTATAGTGTTGGTGCATATGGACAAGTTGGTAGTCAAATAAACAAAGAAACATTTACACCAAGCAAAGAAGGAACATACACAATTGTTTACTCACTCTATCACAAAGATGCCCCACAAACAATTCTTGATACAAAAGAATTTGTAGTTGAAGTTAGTGATACAGTAGGTCCAGTAGTTCATGTTGATTGGAACCTAGAACCATCATACAAAGTAAATAGTCATGTACTAATTCCAGTATTCACATCAAGTGATAACTCAAAAATAAATCTTGAAGATTCAACAATAGTAATCTCATCTAATTCATTTAGAAGAACAATATATGGAAATGAAATTGCTGAAGAATACGCAAAAGGCGAAGAGGGAAGATTATATATTCCACTAAACTACAACGAAATTTATACAGTAACATATACAGTTTACGATAACTCAACTTCAAGAAATTCAACAATCATAACAGAACAAATAAGAGT
>CALWPE010000007.1 GCA_944383345.1 uncultured Clostridia bacterium
CACTGTAACTTCATGATAATTTGGATGTATGTCTTGTTTCATAATGTTTCACCTTCTTAAATAATTTCGCTGATATATAGTAGCATATTAAATTTGCAATGTCAACCAATTTTTTTTAAAAAGTGTATGCAAGTTTGTCTATGTCCCCAGCCCCTAGTATTAGTACATTGTAGCCATTTTTTACTTCCTTTTCTATTGCTTTCTTAGCCCTTTTGAAACTTGCAAAATATTGACATTTTTGCCTGTCTTTTAATTTTTTATATAACATATAGCCACTTGCTGTTTTGTCGTGCTTTTCTCTCGCTGGATAGGTTTTTATTATAAATACTTTATTTGCAACTTTGAAACAATTTAAAAACTCATTAAAAAACGCCTTTGTGCGTGAGTATGTGTGCGGTTGAAATACCACCAATATTTTATTGCCTTTACAATGCTCTTTAAATGTTAACAATGTGTCTTTAATTTGTGTTGGGTGATGTGCATAGTCGTGAACTATTAGTTTTGGACTTTTTCTAATAATTTCAAATCTTCTTTTTATACACTTGAAATTTTTTAAACCATCGTAGATACATTTTTTATCTATTCCAAGCAATTTACAAGTTGCTATAACAGATAGTGCATTGTCGACATTGTACTTTCCATAAGCATTTAAGTCTATGTGCATATAAAACATATTATCTATAAAAACATCAAAACTTTGACCATGCTCAGACGAATTTATATTTTTAGCAAAAATATTGACTTTTGGTATGTTAATCCCATAAAAATCTTTTGTAATTATTGTATTTGTGCTATTTGATGCAAATTTTTGATAAGACTTTAACTCGTTTTCATATGTTTTGAAATAGTCAAGATGCTCAGGTTCTATGTTTAAAATTATACCAATATTTGCTTTTAAAAGTAAAAAACTATCGTGGTACTCGCATGCTTCTGTAACAAAGTATTCATCTTTACCCTCAATAAATCCAACTTTTTCACCTTGAATAATTCCACCGATGTGGAGTGACGGATTAAGCATTGCACTTTTTAAACATGAATACAACATTGCCGTAGTTGTTGTTTTTCCATGAGAGCCAGCAACTGCTATTACACTTTTATATTGTCTTGATATGTCTGCTAAAAGTTCTGCTCTTGATATAATCTTTATATTGTGCTTTTTTGCGTATATTATCTCTGGGTTAGACTGCTCTATTGCAAAGTTATACACAACAATATCACACCCCTTGATGTTTTCACCATTATGACCTGTAAAAACTTTTATGTTCTCACTTTTAAGAACATCTGCAATCTCATTTGGTTTTATATCAGAGCCCTGAACAATATTGCCCGTATGTGATAAGTGGACAGCAAGTGCAGACATACTTATACCACATATACCAATAAAATGATATCTCATATTAGTTTTATATGACGATTTGTTTGATATTGATACGATGACTAACCTGTATAATAAAATTATTTTGTTAAATTATTTGCTAATTGTGTTATTTTGTGTTATAAATTACTTAGCAAATATAAAGGAGATGCAAAAATGAACATTACAGAAGTTAGAGTAAGACTTGTTAAAAAAGAAGACTCAAAACTTAAAGCCGCAGCAACTATAACAATTGACGACTGCTTTGTTGTTCATGACATTAAAGTTATCAGTGGCACAGATGGATTGTTTATTGCTATGCCATCAAGGAAAACTCCTGAGGGCGAATTTAAAGACATAGTCCATCCAATCAATACTGAGACTCGTGAAATGATTAGCAAAAAAGTTATTGAGGCTTATGAAAAAGAACTTAATTCTGCACCAAGTGAAGAATAGGGAAAAAAGACTGTAGTTTTACAGTCTTTTTTTTGTAATCTCTTCTATTGCTAAAAAATATAGTTAGCCTAAAAAATTGTTATACTATGTTTATTAGCAACAAAAAATTCACCAAGTACAGTGTGTAGTTTTTTAAATTCTAAAACAATATTTTTAGTTTGTTTTTAAAACAAAAAAACTTGTCGAAAGACAAGTTTTTTATTTTTAATTAAACTCTTGGGTTTTGTACCACATAGATAAGTGTTGGATATGCTCCTTTACCTTCATTGTTATTAAATGTCCACAATGTTTGGTCAAAGCCTGCTGTGTTCTTAAATACTGAATAATCTCCTTCAAGACCAAGTGCTTGGTTTTCTGAACAATCTATCCAACCATCTTTAATTCCAAACAATGTAGATTTAACATATGCATCACCATAGTTGATTATGATTGAGTTTTTAAATGTACCAGTGTCTGGATACATATTAAAGATTTGAAGTACTTTTTCTATTGTTACTCTAAACTCTGCTTCTGTTTCTGCGTGTTTTTCTCCAAGTCCTTTAAATGTTGCTGCTGAGAAGCAATGATTTACTGAACTACCTACTGGCAATGTTGAACAAATTCCACTCATCTTTGAACTTGATGTCATTCCTTCAAGTGTACCTGTTACATAGCAGTTTGTAATTGACTTGTTGTTGTTCATTGCAATTCCACCTGCTCTTACTGCAACAATTTCACCTTGGAAGTAACATTGGTCAATGCTTGCATAACTTGTTGCTGCAATACCACCAACATTTGCTCCTTGAAGTGTTTGACTTGCATAATAACATTGTCTGATTATTGCATCTTCGCTGTGACCAGCAATACCACCAACATATGACCTTGTATTTGTGTAAGGAACTGATACTATTGCTTCGCTGAAACATTTTTCGACAAGACCATCTTCAAGTCTACCAACAACACCACCTGCGTATACATTACCATTGAATGTAACTTCAAGACCTGCGTCATAGTTATAACAATTACGAAGTGTACCACTGCTCTTTCCTGCAATTCCACCAAATTCGAGTGAAGCAGATGTACTTGTTGTTGTTATGTTGAAATCATACATTTCTATTGTACAATTTTCTACTAAACGACTATTTTCTGCAACTATTCCACCAACAACCAAACTTGTACTTGTTGTTGTCAATGTGTTTTGTTCTAATACATTTTCGTTGACATTACAATTTAACAATGTACCATTGTTTATACCTGCGACTACTGCGACACTTCTTGTTGCGTCACCAGTGTTTATGTTGCAATTTCTTACATCAACATTTTCCAAAACTGCATTGTCTAATACAGATGTTGCAACTACTGCAACTATTGGAGCATTTGAATTTATTGTTATGTTTTCAAATATTATATTTTCTATTCTTGTGTTTACACCTGAGATGTAACCAAAGAAACTTGAGTTTGTACCACTTATTCTCGCATTTTTGATTGTGATTGTAACACCATCAGCACATATGATTGATGCTGTCATCGGAGCAACTGCATTTGGTGCTAAAGTATTCCACTCTTGACCATTCAAATCATATACGATACTTTCTGTTACTTCATAAACTGTTCCACTGCTTGGGTTTTGTCTTATACCCTCAAAAACTGCTTCCAAACTTTCATCACTGTCAATAGCATCTCCCGGGATATACTCGTTGAGTGCTTGTGGCATTGCTTCATTGAAAGGTCTGATACTTGCAACGCTTGAACCTTCTACTATTGTCCAAACATTATCAAAATCCCAATTTATATCATTGTTTGCATCTTGATATGTTGCTTGTGCATACAACTGTGGCATTGTTCTTTCATGACCATAATCTTGACCCAAAGTTGTATTTACTGAGTTGTAAAGCAAACCTTTGTAAATGTTTTTGTAACTTGCTGATGTGTCATCAATATCTTCACCTACGATAGCACCTTTATCAATACTTGCAGTACCAAAATCAACGCTTTCTACAAGTGCTAAAGAGTTTTTAACAACTGAGAACATATATTCGTCTGTGCCTAATGCGTTTTCAACAACACCTACAAGTCCACCAAAAGCCGAACTATATTCCTCTGCTTTGTAACTTTTTACTACTGCTTTGCTGTTGTATACAACACTACCAATTACATGACCAGCCAAACCACCAAATTCACCACTTGTCTGTGCTGAAACTTCAACAGTTGACATATCAATGTAACCTGCTGATGAGAATTTTCCATCGGTTGAGTTGTTTCTTACATAACCTACCAAACCACCGTTAGATGAGTTTGCTTTTAAGTTGGTTAATTGGAAATTATCAACAATACAAAGTCTAACTGTACCATTTAAGTAACCAGCAACAGAACCTGCATAGTCAAAACTTCCAGAAACTGTGATGTTTGAAAGTGTTAAGTTTTCAACAACACCTGAAGCACTTACATATGCAAACAAACCTGCACTTGTGCCATTTTTAATTGTTATGTTGGAAATTGTGTGACCATTACCATTAAATGTACCACTAAAAGGTGTTACCATTGAACCGATAGGCTCAAAACCTTCATCTGAGTAAAGTCTTAAATCAATATCGTTTACTAAGATATAAGAATCTGTTAAATCCCAATCAACAACATCGTTTGGTTTGCCGATGCTTGTTAATTCCATATCTGTTCTTACATAGTAAGGATAAAGCACACTACCGTCACCAACTGCAATTGTGAAAGTGAAAGGTCCAAAATCATCATTGCTTGGAGTGATGACAACTGTAGTTGTTCCACCTGCCTTTGCTGTGAACATTTTGTTTTCTGCATCAAAATCAACGACATCAGGATTGCTAATGTCTACATTTTCATAAACCTTTGTAGAACTATAAGGTTTTTCCCATACGATAGGGACTTCACTGGACTCGCCTACATTCATGTAGATTGTCCTATCATTTTCCGCCAACGAAAGATATATATTTTCGTTATTACGGATGAAATAGTATGCTGTGTATCCAATGAATAGCACAGTCACCAAGACTACTACATACATCAAAAATTTTTTCATACTCTTCGACTCCTAAATTCAAAGTAATTATATTACATAACTCCTAATATGTCAATACACAATTTACAAACCAAAACCAGTTTTGTCGGCAATTTAAAATCTTCTTTTTATGTATAAAAAATGCAATTTTTGTCGTATGCAAATATTTTTCATTACAATAACAAATAATTTAATTGCTAAATTTTATATATTACATTATAATTCATTTGTGGAATAATATGAAAAAAATCATCGTTTTCATAAGTTTGATAATTTGTTTTATGTCAGTTCTTTCGGGCTGTGATATTTTCGGTGGCGTGACCACACTTGAAATTTCTGGATATGTGTATCTTGACACAAACCAACCACTTAGTGATGTTGCAATAAAATCGGAGACAAACATTTATGCAAAAACAGATGACAATGGGTACTTTAACATAACAGTCCAAAAATCAAAGATTGAACTTTTCGCAGAAAAAACTGGATACTCGTTCTCACCTTACTCTGTAGAAATAACAGAAAATACTGATAACCTAATATTTGTAGCAACAAAGACGAAAGACCTTTCGGGATTACTCACATTAAGCCATATCATAATAACCCCTACAAGTATGGTGTCCTTTGGCGACAATTATGCTTATCAGCACAATGGCGAAAAATGTTTAAAAATAAATGACCTAGAAGTCAACATAGATGACAAATCGTTTGATTTACTTGATAGTGACTTTTATGCAGTTGAAGACAAATCTAATGTTATTGCAATAAATGATGATATTACAATTAAAACCGATTATGATTTTAATATTTGGTTTAGCCTTGACGCATATTTTACTTCTTACAATGAAGAATTTATATTCCATGAAGATAGGCAATCTGTTATAAGAGTACAAGAAAAACAAACCACCGAAGATTTAAACGACCAAAATCAAGTACTCTACACTGCCTATGGTGTAAATGCGTCAAATAATATGTTCACTTACAATATAACTTTTGTATTTGATTATTATGAAAATATATAGAATGTAAATGTTATTATACTTAAGAGATATATAAAAAATATAAACTTGTACACTATATAAAATTAGTTTTTAAAATTGAAAACATTTATATAAAAAATGTATTTTGTTAAAATCTTTATCACTAAAAAAACTTTACAAAAATCTGTAAAGTTTTTTTGTTTTTATTGTTAGTTTTAAAGCATCTTTTATTTTGTATTATCTTGCCAAACTGTGTATTGCTCAAAATTTGCATCACCTTTATATTTGTGACCTATCTTATTTGAATATACTGAAAAATCAAATGATGGTAAAAGGGTGTTTGCTTTTTTATCATTTTTCTTGATTTGGATTCTTAAATCATTGAAGTCCATACCAATATTTACAACTTTCAATTTTGGCTCAAATTTTTGATTGTATCTAGTTGCAAAATCTTTTATTGCTTGCTTAAACTTGTCATATACGCCACCCAGCTCTGTAACACCAAGTTTTGTCGACGCTTTAAATGTATTGCAAACTGCATAACCTTGTTTTCTATTGACATAAATGGTTGATTTCGCAACAATCTCTCCATTTTTATTTCTAATGACAACATTTTGCACATTTGGATTTAGTACTGAGCCTATTGCAATACCATCACCCACTCCACTAAGGTGAGCACAACAGTTACAAATCTTGCCTAGAACCAAATTTACTACATCATTCTTTTTTAAGAACTCATATGAGAATTTTTCATCGCCAACTTCACAAAGAGTATTTAAAGTTTGTTCTGATAACTTTGCTATTTTATTTAATTTTTTGTTTATTGACGCAAAACAATTTTCTTTTAAGTCTTCCCCTAAAATGTTATTTGGAACCTTGTTCTCTTCAAATTTTTTCATTACTTTTTGGGCTTCATCAAAAGTTGATTGCTCTCTGTAATATTTCCCAACAACATTTGCAATATTCCTATTCTTTTCATTTACTCCTGTAAATTTATTGGCATTAAAATACTCCAAAAAGTACTCAACTGTTGGGGCTAATTGTTTGCAGTCACCTTTGTTCTTTGTGTGCGTTTTTTGAACTTCGTCAAAATGTTGATAACATTTCACAAAAAACCTAGTACCATTTTTCATTATTTCATCAAAATTATCAAATACAAAATCTGCAAATTTAGGGTTAAATTCAACGCCTTGTAAATATGTCGCTATCTCAAACAAATCTACAGTGTCTAGTTTTCCGTTTATTATCGCTTGATACAAAAATTCAGTTGCTTTTTGTGAGTAATCAATTACATTTGTG
>CALWPE010000008.1 GCA_944383345.1 uncultured Clostridia bacterium
CAAAGATAGCAATGCACTCAACAACAACTGACCCATACCAAAGGGTAAGACTAACATATTCAAATTTACCAGAAGGCCTTAGAGTAAATAGTACAAGTATATTTTTACCACAGTCACAAGAACAAAAAGTATACACAATAAAGTTTTATAATCAAAACTCAGAGCCAATATCTTTAGAGAATGTAGAAGTAAAGGTATCTTTGGAAAGCGAACAAAGTTTACTTATGCAAGATACAGATTATTACTATGTTGAAATGGGCACAGTGATGAGAGAGACAGAGAACGAGTATATTCGTTGGAGATATGTAGCGAATGAAGATAGAACAAATACTGCTAACCCAACCGACTTGTCTTCACTAAATGGAACATATTTACTTGAAACAGATTTAGTAACAGATTATCTTGTGCCTGTATATAGTATGGTTGGAAGTGGAAATCCAACTCAAGAAGATTTACAAGCAATAGATGAATATCTAGCAAACAACTATACAGGGACGATATGTGCATACCAAAGCATAGGTAACTTTACTGCAAGTAGTGGTAACTACACTGGTTTAAATACAGAATATGGCACAGATTCAAACGAGTACAAGACGAGTACAATAAGAAGATGGATGAACTATACCGGAGATAACAAAGTAGCAAAACATGCATCTTTTGAAGAGATGGGAGCAGAAGTATTTGGTAGCAATTTTGATGTAACAAGTAGTGGTAATCAAAATGCAAAGTCTAACATGGTAACAGACTTAAACATAGACACACAGCAAGATATAGTATATAGCGAGATAGTTGCAAGAAGTTTGAAGGACGATTTATATAATGATATAAATGCAACAAATTCAAATACAACAACAGGAACAGATAGAGAAGTTCCACAGGTTGATGTTGAGGGCTTAAGTGATACAGGTTCTGACAAATTCTGGTTATTATCTGTAGCCGAAGCCAATACCATATTTGCAAGTGATGAGGAAAGGAACTGGAATGTAGAAGGAGAACTTCCAGTTGACATTTGGTGGTTGCGTTCGCCTGACTCTTCGAGTACCGGTAGTGCTTTTATTGTCTACGGTGACGGCGACATCGGTAACAGCAGTGTAATCGGATTCTATGCTGCGCGCCCCGCTTTCCAAATTTCTTGACATGATTTTTTTGCTTGAAAAAATATGGTAAAAGGTTTAGTCTTTTTGGTTTAAAAGTATTTAGAGAATAAAAAAATATCATACAGTTTTGTATGATATTTTTTATGTTTACTGTTGGACTGTGTAATCAGAATCGCTTGTGCAAAGCAAGAAAATTCCACCTAAAAGGCTACAGAATAGCAAAACGCAAATGCTAAGTGCAATTGAAGGTTTTCTTGTTTTCATTTGGCTTAGGGCAATACCACCAAAGATAAGTGGGAGTATCATCCAAAAACCGATAACCATTCCAATGATGATAAACACTTTTGCAGCAACTTTCATTGTTTCCTCCTTAATAAAAAAACCAAAGGTTTGTTAAAATAATGATAATATACAGTTTATGTATATGTCAACATAAAATTACAAAATAATACATTTATGTACGCATATTAAACAAAATGTATATAATGATTTTTTCTATTGTTTTTTGTCTTTTTATCTTGTATAATGAAATAAAAGAGGGAAAAATGTTTATAAAGAAAAATGATTTAGTTGCTATCTATGTTCATGTTTCTTGGAAAACATCTTTTAGTTATGAAGAGTACTGTGAATATGAAAAGTTTATGCAATTTGAATATTTTAAAAAGGGTGACCCTATGCGTATTTTACTAACGGATAGTACACCTAGCATATTCAACAAAGAAATTCATTATATTTATGACAAAGAAAAACAAATAATTAAATGTCCTGAGGGAATAGGGGTAAAAGAAAGTTACAAACATCTTCAAGAATGTATGTCACAAAGTATGCTTGATGAACTTTCAAAACTTACACAAAAATATTTTGATTATAAATACCCAAAAGAAGAAATGCAAATGTAGCATATTAAAAATTTGTTTTAACTTTAAAATAACAACTGTTTTTATTTAAAAAAGGACTTTACCAATTTGTAAAGTCCTTTTAATTTAAAAGATTTAATCTTAATATGTTTTTTACTCACCTTTGAATGGAAGTATTGCCATAACTCTTGCACGCTTAATTGCTGTTGCAAGTTCGCGTTGGTGTTTACTGCAAGTACCTGTTTGGCGTCTTGGTAATATTTTACCATTTTCGGTTATATAGCGCCTAAGTTTTGCACCGTCTTTATAGTCAATGACATTTGTCTTGTCTGTGCAGAAAGCACATACTTTTTTCTTTGATGCAGGGCGTTTATATTTTTTCTTTTCAACTGTTTGTGTATCCTGTGTTTCTTCAACAGGTGCAGTTTGTTCTTTAACTTCTTCGCTCATAATTTTCTCCTTTTAATTAAAATGGTAGGCTATCATCGTCAACAGGTTCAAGGTCAGCCACTTCTTTTTCTTTTGGCTTTTCCATGCCATCACCCGATGAATTGCGTGTGCTTAAAAATTCAACATTGTCGGCAACTATTTCGGTGACATACCTCTTTGTGCCGTCCTGTGCGTCATAACTGCGAGTTTGAATTGAACCTGAAACTGCGCATTTACTACCTTTTTTCAAATATTTGTGACAATTCTCTGCTTGACCACGCCAAACTATTATGTTTAAAAAGTCGGCTTCACGCTCGCCTTCGGAATTTTGGTAGTTTCTTGTTACTGCAAGAGGGAATCTACAAACCGATACACCACTGTTTGTGGTTGCAAGTTCTGGGTCACGCGCTAGGTTGCCAGTTAAAAAAACTTTATTCATAATTTCTCCTTATTTTCTAACAAACATTTGTCTTACAATATGTTCTGTTATGTTCATGAGTTTGTTCATTTCATCAACAACAGCAGGTTGTGCTTCAAATGTCATAAGAACATAGTAGCCTTCGTTTTTGAAGTTGATTGGATATGCAAGTTTTTTCATACCAATTTTTTCAAGAGAAAGGATTTTTCCGCCTCTATCTTCAACTATTTTGCTGAACTTTGAAATAAGGGCTTCTTTTTGTTCATCATTTGCATCTTGTGAAATGATATACATAAGTTCATACTTCATATAATACCTCCTTTTGGACTAAACGGCTTTAAAATAAATTAAAGCAAGGCAATATTTTATTGCTCGAATGTGAATATATCATAAATTAAAAATAAAATCAACAAAAAATTCTTAGACATTGCACAACTTGACAACTTTTTTATGAGATTTTATAATTTTTGTATGAGATTAGACATTTTTATACAAAAAAAATTTGATATAAAATCCAGAAGTCAAGCGCAGGTGCTTATTCGTGAAAACAAGGTTTTTGTGAATAAAAAATTGGCTACAAAGTGTGGGCTTTTGGTGAATGAATATGATGAGGTTGAGTTAAAAAATTCGGCCATGTATGTATCTCGTGCAGGTGAAAAACTTGAAGGGGCTTTTTCAGATTTTAACCTTGATGCAAAAGGTTTAACCTTTTTAGATATTGGTGCGTCAACAGGTGGTTTTTGTGATTTTTTGCTTTCAAGGGGTGCAAAAAAGGTTTATGCACTTGATGTTGGAACAAATCAACTAGACGAAAAAATAAAAAATGATAGTCGGGTTGTTGATATGTCGAATACAGATATTCGACAACTAGATTTAAAAAGAGTGCAAGATATTGATGCTTTTGTTTGTGATGTGTCGTTTATATCGCTTACCAAGATTTCGGATATTTTTCAAAAACTTTTGGACTTTGCTAAATTTGGTGTGGTGCTTATAAAACCACAATTTGAATGTGGAAAGGTGCTTGCTAAAAAATATAGTGGAGTTATAAAAGATGAAAAAATTCACAAAATAGTAATTGACAGTGTAATATCTGATTTTAAAACTAAAAACATAACAGCGAAAAAACTAGCAAAGTCAAAAATTACAGGCAAAGATGGGAATGTTGAATTTTTGGTTTTTATTGAAAAAAGTAGACAGTAAAGCGAAAACTGTGATACACTGAAAAAAATATTGGAGTTCTAAAGATAAATGCTAATTAGTTATTATTATCTCATTATGGTGGCACTTTTGGTGGCAATGTGCCTTTCGTACTTTTTTTGTAAGAAAAAATTAGATACAAAATTGCAGTTAATACAAAAAGTTGTTTCCCTTGTTTTAGCAACTATTTTTTTGGTGAGATATCTATGGGATAATGAGGCGATTCAGTGGACACAGGGGCTTCAAACTTCTTTGTTTTCAAATGGCTTTTTTGCTTGTATGAGCATGATTAGTATTTGGCTTTTTTATATAGCCATACTACTTTTTGTGTTGTATCCTTTCTTTAACATAAAGTATAGAGATTTTTTTGCTAAGTGGATAGCAACTCCAATTGTTATTTTAAACATTATAACTTTTGTTTTAACAATAAAAGGTGTTTGTGGTGAAGGTTCGTTGCAGACTTTTTCTGTTCGTGCCTTAATTATGTGCTTTGAACTTGCAATATGTGGACTTTATTGTTTTTATGTATGGAACAAAGACTCATCTTTTAAATGGAGCAAAAAAGATGCTTTGGTGTTTGTGTTTAGTCTTCTTGGTATGCTTATTGCAACAATGCCAGCGTATGCACCACAATTCTTTTTGGGAAAACTAAACGATTCAATCATAATAGATAACTTAACTTTTTATCACAGAATATTTTTGTATTTTGCATTTATCATTCCAGTTACGATATATTTTGCACTTAGAAAAAACGACACAACCACAAATCACTTTGCACTACTATTTTTGTCACTTGGTGGGCTTATAACATTTATGGCAGGGGCAAGGTTTGCTTCGTGGCTTGAGCCTGCTAGTTGGCCTATACACCTTTGCAACACTGCAATGTATATTGTGCCTTTGTGTTTAATTTTTAAGTGGGACAAGTTGTTTTATTTTACATTTTTCATAAATGTCCTTGGTGCATTTTTTGCAATGGCAATGCCAAACACAACCGGTAATGTTATTAGTTATGAGGTTATAAGGTTTTGGAACAATCACTACATGGCGTTTTTTATGCCACTTTTGATTGTTGCCCTTAACATATACAAACGCCCTAAACTTAGGGAGTTTATATACTCTTCTGTTGCGTTCACTGTGTACTTTGTTTTGGTTGTATTTTTAAACTCGTGGTTTACAGGGCTTGGAAAAGATGTTGACTATTTCTTTGTAAACAGTGACTTCATCGCCGAAAAGTTAGGGCAGTGGGCAGAAGATTTAAGAGATTATCAGTGGTCGTTTACTATTTCAAATGTCAAGTTTGTGTTTTATCCACTATATCAGTTTTTGTTTTGGATTGTATATATGTTGCTTGCAAGTGGTATGTGGTTTTTGTATGAACAATCGTATAACTATTTTGACATTATGATAGATATGTCGGCAAGACGAAAAAAATATAAACTTGATATGCTTGCAATTCAAAGTAAATTAAATGGAAAGGAGATAACTTCACCAATGGATGAGAAAAACAGTGATAAATTGATTTTACGAAACTTCACAAAACGCTATGGAAAAAGCGAGGTATACGCAGTTAAAGATGTGAACTTAGAAGTCCACGGCGGTGAGATATTTGGATTTTTGGGACCAAATGGTGCAGGCAAAAGTACAATTATCAAAACCATTGTGGGTATTCAGCCAATAACAAGTGGAGAGATTGAAGTTTGTGGATATGATGCAAAACTTCAAAGCACAATGGCTAAAAAGCAAATAGGTTTTGTTCCGGACCATTATGCACTTTATGAAAAACTAACTGGTAGGGAATATATAAACTACATTGCAGACCTTTATGGAGTAAGCAGAGCAGATAGAGATGCAAGAATAGAAAAATATGTCACACTTTTTGAACTTACTGGGGCTTTTGACAATCAAATAAAGACATACTCGCATGGTATGAAACAAAAAATCGCAATCATGAGTGCGCTTGTGCATAACCCTAAGGTTTGGATTCTTGATGAACCACTTACAGGGCTTGACCCAAATAGTATTTTTCAAGTAAAAGAGTGTATGAAAAACCACGCAAAAGAAGGCAATATTGTGTTCTTCTCTAGCCACATAATTGATGTTGTAGAGCGTATTTGTGATAGGATTGGCATAATAAAGAAAGGACAACTTCAAGTTGTAAAAAGCGTGCAAGACATTTTAAATAGTGGCGAAGCACTTGAAGACTTTTACATGAACATAATAAACAACAACAATGTTGAGGCGATAAAAGTAGATAAAGAGCAACTTGAAAAAGATAAAGAAGAAGAAAGAAAAGACAAAAAGCACCAAAGAGAAATTAAAAAGCAACAACGATTAGAAAAGAAGAAGCAAAAAGCATTACAAAAAGAACAAAAAAGAAAGCAAAAGTTAGAAGAAAAAGAAAAAGTCGAAAGATAAAGGAAAAGATATGAACGCATTAAAAACACTTGTACTTATGCAATTAAAGGACAAAGTGGACTTTAGTTTTATGCGCACCAAAAAGGCGCTTATTTCCAAAATTATTTTAACAATACTAGCAGTGGTAGCGATTACTGCTGTATACTATGTTGCATTTTATGTTTGTAAATTGCTACATATATTTTCGTTGGTTGACGCAGTTCCAATAAGTGTGGTGGTTGTGGTATTTACCGTTATGGAGATACTATCCATTATTTCTTGCACCTATTCACTTATGAAAAATTTGTATTTTGCAAAAGACAATCAAGTGCTATTGACTTTCCCTGTGACTGTTGACCATATATTTTTCTCAAAACTTATAGTCTTTTATCTATACGAACTTATGCGTGCTATGTTCTTTTTGTTTCCACTATTTTTTGCTTTTGGGCTGATTAGTGGATATAGCATTGGTTTTTTCTTTTGGCTTTTGCCTTGTATGGCAATTTTTGCACTAATTCCTGTTTCTGTTGGGGCAATACTTTCAATTATTTCTATGCTTATAACTCTTGTGCTTAGAAATTACTCAATTATTAGATGGACAATATTTTTAGCGCTTGTGGGCGTTGGAATTTATTTGTTTTTATTTTTTGTTTCACTAATTCCCGAAAACTTAGATATCGTTGGCTCTTGGGGAACAATATTTTGGGATATTCAAGACTTTTTAAATAGTTTTACTACAAATATGGCACCATTTACCTATTTAACTCGCTTTATTGTGGGCTCTACAAAAGGTCTTGTACATAATTTGTTTATACTTGACACACTTTGGACATTTCTTGTCATTGTGCTTGTTGTCGGTGGGTGTCTTGGGCTTAGTTATTTAATTTGTAAACCACTTTTCTTTAAAATGACAAGTTCACCATTTGAATATCGTAGAAAAATTATTAAAAGAACATACAAAAACAGATTTTTACAAGCATTTTACAGTGCAGTATACAAAGATAATTTGGTAATCTTTAGAACAAGTGATGATGTTTATAGTTTGTTTGGAGTAGCAATTTGTATGCCACTTGCAATACTACTTTTAAATACAATATTTGCAGCAATGAGCACAAGGCTTCTTGGTGACAATATGGCAATCGCATTTAACCTTTTAATTATTTTGTTGTTTGCTATGGCTACAAATAGTAAAATCGCCAGCATATATTCACGAGAGGCTCAGGCAGGGTATTTGGTAAAAACTCGTCCAAACGGGCATAATTCAAACTTGACGGCGAAACTTATAACCTATGCTATTGTTGTTACACTTTCAATTATTGCATCAGTTGTGGTTTTTGCAACATTTAATAACCTTGGCATAGTTAACATTATTTTGTTTGGGGTTTGTTGTATAGTTATTTATCTACTACATATGTTTTGGAGTGCCGAGATGGATATCATGAATCCACAAAATTTGCAGTACTCCACAACAGGAACTCATGTAAACAATCCAAATGAAACCAAGTCAACTATTGCAATGGTGTTTTTGTGTGCAGTGTTTTTTGCAATATCACTATTTTTACTAATGGAAAATCAGTCTACTGCTTGGATAAAAGTTGCTCTTGTTGCAATAGCAATTTTGGCTTATCGTGTTTGGTCGTTTTATAGTAAAATTAAATATTATTACGAGGAAAAAGGATGAAAAAGTCGATAATTATTCTAATTGGTGCAGTTTATATCTTGTCTATTATTATAATAGGCTTTTTTGGTATGAAACTCACATCGTACAACGAAACCATTTACCCAGAGCGTATTGAAATTGAAGGGGTGGAAGGTGCTAGCATTGAAGACGCATCTTTAAATATTCCGGGCGAAGGTGTTTGCAAATATGTAATTACTTATGAGTTTAAAGATAATGCAACTGAACAAGAAAATGTGTTTTCACTTATATACAGAGTTTATCCAGACACCACAACAAATAGGGCAGTTAGTTTTAGTTATGATAAAAATAATTCACCAATTTCAAAAATAGACGAAAGAAATAATTTTTGGATAACAGGAAGAGGTGGTGCCGTTATCAAAATTTCAGCAGTTTCCAGGCCTACAATTGAAGTGCTATTGTATATAGAAGTTATTTAAAGTATTTGTTGTATAATTTTGCTTGATAATAAACAAATTATATTGTATAATGAAAAATGTGAATAATAAATTCAAAGGAGGAGTATGAAAAAATTTATTAGTTTTTTAAGTGCGATAATGTGCGTTATCACCTTTGGTGTCGTACTATCTGCATGTGGTGAAAAGCCTGTCAAAATTGAAGTTAAAGATGACACACTTGACACCGAACTTTATGTGGGAGAAACTTTAAACACAGACAGTGTTGTGCTACTTGTTACATACAACAATGACGAAGTAAAAGAAGTCGCTAAAAACGATGAAATGACTTTTTCTACCGTAGACACAACAACACCGGGGGACAAAGTACTTACAATTACATACAAAAAATTGACAGTTAATGTCACAATCACCGTCACTAGAGAGCAACATGAGCCTGTTGTTACTTATGAAATACAAACCTTTTCTTTACCAACATTCATTACAGGTTTTGAAGCAAATAGCGAAGCATTTAACCTTAAAGAAAACACCTATAAAGTAGGTGACGACAATGCTTTTGTTATCAAGCCTAACATTATTGGAAGAAAAATTGTTGATGGTGTAAGAGGAGAGCTTACTTCTCTTGAATACATTCCTTCAACATTTAAAATTGAACAAAAAGTTGACGATGTTTACACCGAAGTTACAAAAGACACACTTGACAGTATCGTTAGCATAGATGAGCAAAACTATGCTTTTGATTTCACTGACTCGGCAATTGGCAATACTTACAGATTGACAATTTCAGCAGAAACAAATCGAGGGGTAAGAAGTGTTGTTCATGAATTTGAAGTAGTTGACGGATTCAACATTCAGTCAAAAGAAATGCTTTCAGTTATTGACAACAACCCAAATACACAAAGTATATGGGCAGAACTTAAAACACAAAATAACATTCCAAATGTAAATCCAGACGCAGTTGTAATTCATGGAAGTTTTGTTTTAGATGATAGCGATATTCCTACTGCAAACTATTACAAAGAGGGCGATAGCGACTATGTTGCTCCTTTAAAAGATAGTCTTAGAAACTGGAAATCACTTTACTCTCATACAACACCAAGTGACAAAACTTATACAATTTATGGAAACTATAACTCAATAGATGCAAGTGCTATTGCTCTTATAAATATTGATTATTTAGTAAATGAATTAAAAGATGACCAATCAAGTGGACACTCTGCATTATTTGCTTTTGGTGGCGACAACAACAACAGTCCGGGAACAACACAAGGCGAAGTTGTAGTTGAAGGCTTAAACCTTATCGGTAATGCAAATCGTACAGAAAACGCAGAATATGTTGGTGGACTTTTGATGGTTCTCACAAATTCAAAAGACACATTACTTAAAAACTGTGTAGCATCAAGTTGGCTTACAAATATGGTCGCACTTAGTGGTGTAGCAGATTGGGAAAATAGCACTCATATTCTTGAATGTAATTTCTCTGATAGTTTCTCAAATATGTTATATTATTATGGAATAAAAAATAACTACATTGAAAACAGTAGTCTTACCGGTTCTGGTGGTCCATTATTTACATTGACACATGTTGACCCAGCAAAAGATACTTCAAGATGGGCTAATATGGAAGTTAAAAACTCACACCTTGAAACATGGGTAAACGGAACAGAAGCATGGTTCCAAATAAACAATGCAAGTGGTGCAGCAACACAGGTGTTTGCTATGGACCGGTTGTTTAGTGGAACATCACAAGCAGCAATAGCAGCAAAATTACCACTCGCTAGTGCAAAGACATTTAAACAAAATGAAAGAGCAAACTTTATGGGTATGATTATTTCAAGTGGTAATCCTCTTGAAAATACAAATGCATTGAAAGGCAAAATTGTAGTTAAAGATGCAAATGATAATGTCGTTTACGCATACGATATGGAAAGCCAAGGCTTTAAAGACATAACTGAAAACTCATTACAAGCAAGCCCAATTTCAGCACTTTTCCCATACTTTATGGCTGGTGATGTTTATGCCACAGTAGTAGGAACAGACCTAGAAAATATAACAGGTTTGGGAGAATTGCCAACACAAGCATTCTTACAACCAGGAGCAATGCCATCACAAGAGACAATTCAAAAACTTGTAAAATTCTTCTCTGGTGATTACCTTGGAATATATCTAAACAGTGTTCCAACAATTGGTGCTTTATTGGGATATTATGATTTGAATGCTTAAAACAAATATTTAAAAATAAAACTTGGAATAACTTTGTTCCAAGTTTTTTTATTTATTTTTTTGAAATTACATAAACTTGTCATTTATTAAATATTAGTAATAACTGCTTTGTATAGTCTAATAAATTTATTACATATTGCATACAATAAATCAAGTGAAAAGGTTAAGTACAAGCACCAAACTTTGTTATGCAGTTGGGAACTTAGGCTATGGCGTGGTATCACAAGCCATGACTACTTTTATTATGTTTTTTGGAACAAGCGTGCTTGGTATTCGTGGTTCTTTGGTTGGGTTGTCTGTTGCACTTTCTGCGTTTTGGGACGGACTTAGTGACCCAATTGTTGGATATTTAAGTGATAGAACAAACTCAAAATTTTGGGGCAGAAGGCTAGGCTATCTTTTTTTTGGAACTCTTGGAATTGTGATTTTTAACATACTTCTTTGGAGTGTACCAAGCAAGATGAGTGAAATTGCAAAATTTTTTTGGTTGTTAATTATGCTATTATCGCTAGAAACTGCAAACACCTGTTTTGCAACACCTTATGTTGCACTTGGTATAGATATAGCACCCGGCTACAACGAACAAAGTACTTTGCAAGGGTACAAAACTGTGTTCTTTATTTTGGGAATGGTTTTGCCTAGTGTGCTTATGATGATATTTATGCCAAGTGGCGAACAGGGGCAATTACAACAAAGTGGCTATATTTACATTGCCTACACAACAAGTATTCTTAGTTTAATATCTGGACTAATTTCAGTATTTGGGACATTTAAAAGAGCAAGACAAGTTCACAGTGAAAAGTCAACAAAAAAAGAAAAAAATGCTTTTTTTAAAATATTTTATAACTTTTTTTTGGTTTTGAAACAACGAAACTATGGAGCAGTTATATTATCTTATTCGGTAGCACTTATTTCTACTGCATTTTTAACTTCTGTTGGAATGCATATTTTTACATATTGTTTTCATTTTAATTCCACACAAATTCCTATAATTATGGCGGGAATATTTTTAGGTGCAATACTTAGTCAACCTTTTTGGATATACCTTTCACGAAGAATAGATAAAAAGCCGACACTTAGGTGGTCATATTTTGTAATTTTGGTTGGAATATTTTTAACATTTTGGGTGTTTGTTTTTAGAGAAAGTATTGGTACAAATATATGCTTTTATGTTGTGCTAATTTGTATATTTATATGTGGCTTTGGTTCAGGGGCACTTTATAGTTTACCAATGAGTATGTTTGCAGACAATGTCACAATGGACAAACTTAGAACCGGCGAAAACAACAGTGCTACATATTCTGGCTATATGACTTTTGCTTATAATGTTGCAAATTCACTTGCACTACTTGTAATTGGTGTGCTTTTAGACTTAATTAAATTTGACGCAAAACAACCTGTTCAGGCACTAAAAGTACAAAACTACTTAGGACTTATTGTGTTTGGTGGTTGTGCTATTTGTATTTCTGTTGCTATGGCAATTATTTCACGATACAACTTAAAACGAAGCGACATATTAAAACAACAACTTCTTGCAAAACAAAGAACTAAAAACAAAAAATAATTTTCAAATAATTTATTTTGTGGTATACTTTCATGTATGAAACAATTTAAAGATATTGTTGTTCCAGAAAATCTTGAAAAACTGGCACAAAAGTTAAAAAAGAAAGCAGAGTTATTTATTGTTGGTGGATATGTTAGAAACAGCCTTTTAGGTATTGGCGACACCGATATTGATATTGCGAGCAAACTTACCCCTGACGAACTTGTGGAACTATTAAAAGACACAGCATATAAAGTTAGAATAAAAAACAAAAAGTTAGGCACAGTTGAAATTTGCGTTGCAAATGAAGTTTACGAGCATACCACATTTCGTACAGAAGGTTATGACGGCACAGGCAAACATGTTCCTATTGAAGTTAATTTTGTTGATGATATTCGTCAAGATGCAAAAAGGCGTGACTTTACAATAAATTGCATCTATTTTAGCATAACAAAGAAAAAAATAATTGATATTTACTCAGGCCTTTATGATTTAAAAAAGAGAAGGCTAAGAACAATAGAAACTCCTGACTTTGTCTTTTCAAGTGATGGGCTTAGGATACTAAGGCTAGTGAGAATCACCTGCGAACTAGGTTTTAAAATTGAAAAAAATACATTAAAAACTGCAAAAAAAATGTCTTATAGAATAAAAGACATTTCAGGAACAAGAAAACAACAAGAGTTATTAAAAATATTATTTTGTGACAAAAAATATAGTATTTCAAAAAAACATTCACAAATTAGGGCTTTAAAATTATTAAATTTTTTAAATGCGTTTTCTGCACTATACTTGCCAGTGTCAAAAATTAAATTAAGACTTGTAAAAAAGGTGAATGACCTTAGATTTGAAGCATTACTTGTGGATATGATAGACACCATAGACCCAGATTGTGTTGAATACTATCTTGATTATATGCTTTCAAGTAAAGGTTTTGACTTTTCAGCAAAAACAAAAAATTATTTAATAAATGTTGTATGTGGATATTTTGATGCAATAAATAGGTTAAAAAATAGAGATTATTTTATTAAATATTATGATAATTTTGATAAAATTGGGAAATTACTTGCAAAAGAAAATATATTTTTATTTAATAAATATGATTTTTTCTATAAATATTTAACAAATTATCATGTTCCAATAAGAGTAAAAGATTTAAAAATTACTGCACAAGATATAAAAAAAATAAAACCAAAATTAAATGAAAAAAATTACGATGAAATTTTAAATAGTTTACTTATAAAAGTTTTTGACGGCGAAGTTGAAAATGATAGAGATAAACTTATTTTGGAGATAAAAAATTATGATACTACAAATAATTAGTTTAATATTAAGTGTTGTCAGTGTTCTTCTTGTTTTGGTGCTTGTTTTTAAAAAACCTAAAACTTTACAAGGGCTTGAAACACAAAAAATTGCAGATGAATTAAAAATACTTGAGAAAGTCCAAAATGAAAAAATGGATATGCTTTCAAACAATTTCTCGCAAAATATAACACAGATTTCAAATACACTTGTAAACACAGTGTCACAAAATGATATGTTGCAAAATCAAAAAATTGAAGATGTGCGCTTGCTTGTTGACAAACTTGTTAAAAGTGTTGAACAAAGCATGGTAAATGCAACAACACAGTTATCCGAAGGTCTTATTAGAATACAACAAGCAAACGAGAAAAAACTTGAACAGATGCGACAGACCGTTGATGAAAAATTGAATGTCAGTTTGGAAAATAGGTTGAGTCAGTCTTTTAACATAATCAACGAAAGATTGCAATCGGTGTATGAAGGCATAGGGGTTATGAAACAACTAGCAAGTGGAGTTGGGGACTTAAAAAAAGTTTTAACAAATGTAAAAACCCGTGGAACTTGGGGCGAAGTACAACTTGGTACACTTTTGGAGCAGATTTTAACAACTGAGCAGTACTATGCACAAGTTAATATAAATCCAAAAAATTCGGAGCGTGTAGATTTTGTTGTTCGTATGCCGGGCAAAGATGATAGTGGCGAAGTATTTTTACCAATAGATGCTAAATTTCCACTTGAAGACTATCAACGACTTGTTGAAGCAAGTGAAAATGGGACGAAAGAAGATGTTGATTTGGCAGTAAAAAATATAGAGCGAAGAGTAAAAGAAGAAGCAAAGCGAATAAACGAAAAATACATATTTGTTCCAAAGACAACAGATTTTGCTGTAATGTATTTACCAATAGAAGGGCTTTATGCAGAAGTGTTGCGTATGCCGGGGCTAACAGAGATGTTGCAACAAACATATAAAATTGTTGTGTGTGGGCCAACGACTCTATCGGCTTTACTTAACAGTTTGCAACTTGGCTTTAAGAGTTTGACAATCGAAAAGCGTTCCAGCGAAGTTTGGAATTTGCTTTCTGTATTTAAACGAGAGTTTTCAAAGTTTGTTGAACTTTTAGCAAAAACTCAGAAAAAACTTGATGAGGCTTCAAACACTATTGAATTTGCCACAAAAAAATCAAGGACGATAGAGAGAAAGTTAAAAGATGTTGCTACGCTTGACGGCGATATGCAAAATCAAATACTTCAAGATGATGATACAAAATTACTTGAAGATAACCAAGGAGAAGATGATGAGTGATTCTAGTTCATGGAAAAAAATAAAAGATAAAAAAATATTAAAAAGATTAAATAATCTCACAGAAAAGGAAAAAATTGATAACTTTTCCAATTCGCTTAATTTTGGTACTGCTGGTATGCGTGGTGAGATGATTGTAGGTAGTGGTGGAATAAATGAAGTCACAGTAGCGAAACTTGCGAGTGCGACAAGTAAGTATATGCTTTCTCACAAAAAAACTGTTGCAGTGGTCTGCTATGACACAAGATACAATTCAAAAACTTTTGCACATATATTTGCTAAAATTTTGTCTAATAACAGCATTTTGGTATATCTATTTAAACAATATGCGCCAACACCACTTTGTATTTTTGCAACAAGAGAGAAAAAGGCAGATATTGGAATAATGATAACTGCTAGTCACAACAGACGAAACTTTAACGGAATAAAAATAATAAACTCTGTTGGTATACAGATAGATGATGATGTTCAAGAAGAAATTTCTAAAAACTTTAACGATATTGACGAAGTAGAAAATTATAATGCAACATACAAACAAAAGTTAAACAATATAAAGTGGATAAAAGACGAAGTTTTGCACGACTATTTAAAAGCCGATACAGACATCACAAAAAAGACATTAAAAATTGTGTACACTCCACTAAACGGAACAGGGCTTAAAGCAGTTACACAAATTCTTAAAAATAACAATTTTAAATATCACATTCCAAAGTGTCAAAAACATCGTGACCCCGATTTTACTACATGTCCTTATCCCAACCCAGAATTTAAAGAAGCATTTAATGAAAGTTTAAAACTTGCAAAAAAAGTTGATGCTGATTTAATAATTGCAACAGACCCCGATGCAGACAGACTTGGTATGATGATAAAGACAGGGCATACATATAAAAAACTTTCTGGAAATGAAGTAGGGTATATATTTTTAAAATACCTTGCTCAAAACTTCAAAACTCAAAATAGTTTTGTTGTAACAAGTGTTGTATCAAGTCCACTTGTTGACGAAATTTGCGAGAAGGAAAATTTAAAACTTTACAAAACTCTTACAGGTTTCAAAAGTTTAGGCGAAAAGACACATGAAGAATGTCAAAAGGGCAATGTTCCACTACTTGTATTTGAAGAAAGTTGTGGCTATGTTGTAAGAAAAAATACTTTTGATAAAGAAAGTATTTTTGCGGCACTACTAATTTGTAAAATTGCACAATGGCTTAAAGACCATAATAGTACACTAGATAAATATTTAACCGATATTTATCGTGAGTATGGTTACATGGTAACACTTGGCGATAGCATTACTTTTGAAGGTGTCGATAGTTTAAAAAAGATGAATGATGTTGTCGAAAGTCTACGCAAAAAACCAATAAAAAATATTGATGGTCATAAAATTGAAAAAACAGTCGATTATTTAAAAGATGACACTGGTCTAAAAAAACAAAACTTTATTGAATACCATGCAGGGAATTTAAGGTTTATAATAAGGCCAAGTGGAACAGAGCCAAAGTTAAAAATTTATTTGTTCTATAAAGACAACAATAGTGTAGTTGCAAACGAAGAAGCCAATAAAGTTTTGGAAAGTTTAAAAAAGATGTTAAATGAACGATAAAATTGCACAAAAATTAAAAACACTAACCACAGAGCCGGGTGTGTATGTTATGCACTCCAAAAGTGGTGCAGTTATATATGTTGGTAAGGCTAAAAATTTAAAAAACAGAGTTAGCCAATATTTTAACAACTCAATAAAACCAGCCAAAGTTATGGCGATGGTGCATAATGTTGATTATTTTGAATATTTTATTACACTCTCCGAGCGTGACGCATTTGCACTTGAAAACAATCTAATAAAAAAATATAAACCTTTTTATAACATATTGTTAAAAGACGATAAGGCATATCCATACATTAGGGTGACGGTTAAAGACGATTATCCAAGAATGGAAGTAGTGCGAAAAGTTAAAAAAGATGGTTCTAAATATTTTGGGCCATACATTTCGGCAATTAGTCCATACAAACTAATAAAAATAGTCAACATGGCATATCCACTTAGGACTTGTAAATTAAATATGACAAAGACGGCGAAAAGGCCATGTTTAAATTATTCGCTTGGACTATGTAGTGCACCTTGTGCACACCTTATTTCTTCAAAAGACTACAAAAAGATAGTCCAAAAGGCAATGGACTTTTTGCGTGGTGGAGATAGTGACATTGAACAGATTTTGCAACACAAAATGGAGGTTGCTTCAGAGAACGAAAATTTTGAAAGGGCACTTGAAGTTCGTGATATGCTAAAAATGGTCAAAGCCTTAAAACAAAAAGTTGTAGCCGATGTTCCACTTGATTTTGTTGTTGATGTTATAAGTTATGTCAACAATGGGGCGGTAGGTGCTATTTGTGTTATGACAATTAGACATGGTAAAGTGCTTGGTGTGAGTACTCAAAGCGTTGTAGATGCTTCGCTTGATGAAAGTGAAATAGTGGAAAGTTTCTTGATGCAATATTATTCTCGTCACGAACAGCCAAAAGAAGTTTTACTCAACATAAAAGTTGATTCAAATTTAGATATTTCTTCAAAAATAACTGTTCCACAAAAGGCATTAAAGAAAAAACTTGTGGACATGGCAACAATCAATGCAAAAGAATATCTTGAAAAAGTGCAGTATAGTCAAGATATTGAATATGACAAAACTATTGGTGCTCTTGAAAAGTTAAAACAAAAGTTGGGATTAAAAAATGTTCCAAATCGTATAGAGTGCTATGATATATCGCACATAAGTGGTACAAATCAAGTTGCGTCTATGGTGGTGTTTATCGCAGGTAGACCAGCAAAGAAAATGTATAGAAAGTTTAAAATTAAAGATATGAATATTCCAAACGACTTTGAAAGTTTAAAGCAGACACTATCAAGACGGCTTGACGAACTTAATAAAGACGATGAAAGTTTTTCTCAAAAGCCAGATTTAATTGTTATAGATGGTGGAAAAGGTCAACTAAGTAGCACTTATGAAATTTTGCAAAAATTTGGACTTGAAAAAGATATTGATATAGTTTCTCTTGCTAAACAGTTTGAAGAAGTTTTTGTTGTGGGACAAAGCGAACCGATAATGCTTGAAAGGGGCAGTAGTGAGCTTAGGGTGCTTCAAAGTTTGCGTGATGAGGCGCATCGTTTTGCAATAATGTTTCATAGGTCATTACGAACAAAAAATGAATTGAAATCACCTCTTGATGACATTAAAGGCTTAGGGAAAATCAAGAAAAAAGCATTGTTTAGTGTATTTTCTTCGGTAGATGAAATAAAAAAAGCAAGTGTGGAAGAACTCGCCCTTGTTAAAGGAATAGATATGGCGCTTGCTATAAAAATAAAAAATTTTGTTGAAAAATTGTAGTTTGTTTATTATTTTTTTTAAAAAAATATTTATTTTAATTAAATTTTAATCATAATTTATTTAATATTTTTATTTTTTAGTAATTTTTTTAATAAAAATATTATTTATTGTTGTTTTATATAAAAAAATTAAATTTAATAATGTATTTATAAAAAAATAAAAAAATATAAAAATTTACATTTTTTATAAATAACTATTGTTTTTTTGTGTTAAACTAAGTGTATGGAAATAGCAATTTCAGTTGTACTTTTAATAGTTGCATTGTTTTTAGTGGTAAAAGGTGGAGATGTATTTGTTTCATCGTCTGCCGTTTTAGCAAAAAAAGCGCATATACCACAAATAATTTTTGGTGCTACTTTTATGAGTCTTGCAACAACTTTTTCAGAACTTATCATAGGTATAATATCTAGTATAGATGGAACTACCGACCTAGCAGTTGGAAATGGTGTTGGTTCTGCACTTTGTAATCTTGGACTTGTAATGGCTATTGGTATATGTTTTATGCCATCAAAAGTAGGTGGTGGTGGAGTTTTAAAATACTATCTTTTAATAGTCGCTACAATATTTGTTTTTGTTATAGGATTTTTGAGCGAAGTCACAATTTGGCAAGCATTTGTAATGATTGCAATAACTATTTTGTTTTTTGTATTCAATTACATTGACGCAAAAAATATGGACAATAAAAACAAAGGTGATGACGAAATTCAACGACCACTTTGGCTTGCTATTGTGCTTTTCTTGTTGGGTGCTTGTGCTATTGGTGGTGGTGCATACCTTCTTGTTGACAAAGTTGAATATCTAAGCAAAGTCATAGGTATAAGTGAGCAGTTTGTTGGGCTAACAGTTGTTGCAATAGGGACTTCACTTCCGGAACTTGTCACAGTTATTACTTCGCTTAAAAAGAAAACTCCTTATCTTGCAATGGGAAATATTGTTGGTTCAAACATTTTAAACTTAACCTTGATTTTAGGAGTGTCACGACTTGTCGCTTGGAATGAAGGTATGGCAATAACAAAAGAAACAGCGTATGTTTCGCTTCCACTTGTGCTATTGTTCACTTTGATTTTTGTTTTACCTATTCTTTTTAAGAAAAAGACATATCGAGCACAGGGGATAATTATGCTTGCACTTTATGTGCTTTATATAACTTTCTTGATTTTAAATGCAGTGTTTAAATTTATATAAAAATTTATTTATAGTTAAAAACAAACTTTTGCAATGTGATAATTAAAATTTTTTAATTGCATATTGCTTTTTTTATGGCATTATTTAAAAGATGATTTTGTTTTTTGGGTTATGTAAAACTGTGACTAGTTTTTGTAAAACATTTAGCCACAACAAAAACTTTAAAAGTCATAAATTTTAGAAAATGTTTTTAGTTTAAACCGTTGACAAATGCGTAAAAGTTTGGTAGTATTTAGAAGGTTTTTTTATAAAGCCTCAAAGTCCTAATCTATATTAGGCCAGCATTAACAAACAGCAGGTAACAAACTTTTCCATGTGTTTACCGATTACTTGCACAAGTATGGTGCAAGATGCGTGTTGTGTTAAGTTATTTTAACGCGACATTTAGGCGAACGATATGGGTGAAAGTTGCCCTTATCTTCGCCTTTTTTGTTTAATGTGAAAAATTTTAAAAAGGAGGAAAAACATGCCTACAATAAATCAGTTGGTCAGAAAAGGTAGAAAAACTTTTGACAAAAAGAGTAAATCCCCACTTCTTGAAAATTGTCCACAAAAGCGTGGTGTTTGCCTTGCAGTCAAAACAACAACACCTAAAAAGCCTAACTCAGCCCTTCGTAAAATTGCCAGAGTAAAACTCTCCAATGGACAAGAAGGTACTTGCTACATTCCGGGCATTGGTCACAACCTTCAAGAGCACAGCGTTGTTCTTGTTCGTGGTGGTCGTGTAAAGGACCTTCCTGGTGTTAGATATCACATCATTCGTGGAAGTCTTGATACAGCCGGTGTTGCAAAGCGTATGCAAAGCCGTTCAAAATACGGTGCAAAGAAACCAAAATCTAACTAATATTAAACAAAATTTATTAAAAGGAGAAACAAAATGCCAAGAAGAAGTGGAGTGCCAAAGAGAGATGTTTTACCAGACCCAAAATTCCACAACAAACTTGTTACAAAATTTATTAACCAAGTTATGTATGATGGTAAAAAAGGTATTGCTCAACACATAGTATATGGCGCTTTTGACATCATTAAAGATAAGACAGGTGGTGACCCAATCGATGTTTTCACACAAGCAGTTGAAAATGTAAAACCTGTTCTTGAAACAAAAGGTAGACGCGTTGGTGGTGCAACATATCAAGTACCTATGGAAATCCGTCCAGAACGCCGTCAAACACTTGCAATCCGTTGGCTCGTTCAATTCGCAAGAAAACGCAACAGCGAACGCACAATGGAAGCAAGAGTTGCAGGTGAAATTATGGACGCTTACAACAACCAAGGCAGTGCTATAAAGCGTAGAGATGAAATGCACAGAATGGCAGAAGCAAACAAGGCTTTTGCACACTATCGTTGGTAAAACTAATATCTTTTGGTGTACAAAATGTAATGTTTTAAACAAAAAATTATGTTTTTAACATCAAATGATTTAGTTTTAAAGAAAAGACTTATTCTTTTCAAAATTTATTAGTTTGCTAGCATTTTTGATTGGACAAACTAATATAAGT
Source organism: uncultured Clostridia bacterium (assembly GCA_944383345.1). Classification (GTDB taxonomy): domain Bacteria; phylum Bacillota; class Clostridia; order Christensenellales; family UBA1242; genus UBA5893. The sequence continues at coordinate 20,913 of CALWPE010000008.1, forward strand.
TGCTTATTTTAAAACAAATAAGTAAATAAACAAATAAATTTAAAATAAAGGAGAAAACAAATGGCAGAAGAGAACTTAGTGTTAACTCGTAATGTCGGTATTATGGCGCACATCGATGCCGGCAAAACAACAACAACAGAGAGAATTCTTTTCTACACTGGAATCAACCATAAAATTGGAGAAGTTCATGATGGTGCTGCTACAATGGACTGGATGGAACAGGAACAAGAGCGTGGTATAACAATCACATCAGCCTGCACAACTTGCCATTGGAAAGGTCACAAAATCAACATCATTGATACTCCGGGACACGTTGACTTTACTATAGAGGTTCTTCGTTCATTAAAAGTCCTTGATGGTGCAGTTTTGGTACTTAGTGCTCGTGACAAAGTCCAACCACAAACAGAAACAGTTTGGCGTCAAGCAAATGAATGTAAAGTTCCTGTTATCATTTTTGTCAACAAGATGGATAGAGATGATGCATACTTTGACAAATGCGTTGAATCAGTTAGAGACAGACTTCATACAAAACCTTTGCCACTTCAAATGCCAATAGGTATGGCAGATACTTTCAAGGGAATCATTGATTTGTTGACAATGAAAGCATACATTCCAGAAGATGACCTTGGAAAGATTGTTGATGAAGTTGAAATTCCAGCAGAATACAAAGACGAAGCACAAAAACGCCACAACGAACTTGTTGAAGCAATCGTTGAGACAGATGATGCACTTTTGGAAAAATACTTTGCTGGTGAAGAGATATCAATAGATGAACTTAAAAAAGCAATAAGAAAGGCAACTATTGCAAAAGAAGTTACCCCAATGCTTTGTGGTTCATCATACAAAAACAAAGGTGTTCAAAACCTATTGGACGCAATGGTAGATTATCTTCCAGCGCCAACAGATGTTGAATCAATTAAAGGTATCAATCCAGAAACAGGCGAAGAAGAATATCGTCACCCAGATTACAATGCTCCACTTGCTGGTCTTGCTTTCAAAATCGCAACAGACCCATATGTTGGAACACTTACTTTCTTCCGTGTATATAGTGGAACACTTAAAGCAGGTTCTTATGTATACAATGCAAACACAGGTAAAACCGAGAGAGTAGGAAGACTTATTCGTATGCACGCAAACAACCGTACAGAAATAAGTGAAGTAAGAGCAGGTGATATCGCTGCTATTGTTGGATTAAAAGATACAATAACAGGTCACACACTTTGTGATGAGGACCACCCAATCCAACTTGAAAGTATGAAATTCCCAGAGCCTGTTATTCAACTTGCTATTGAACCAAAAACAAAAGATATGCAAGAGAAAATGGCTATCGCTCTTGGAAAACTTGCAAGAGAAGACCCATCATTTAGAGTCCAAACAGACCACGAAACAGGACAAACATTGATTTCAGGTATGGGCGAACTACACCTTGAAATTATTGTAGACCGTTTACTTCGTGAATTTAAGGTAGAAGCAAATGTTGGTAAACCACAAGTTGCATACCGTGAAACAATTCGTAAAACCGTTGAAGCCGAAGGTAAATTCATTCGTCAAAGCGGTGGTAAAGGTCAGTATGGACACTGCTGGGTTAAGTTTGAACCACTTGAACCAGGTTCGGGCTATGAATTTGTTGATAAAACAGTTGGTGGCTCAATTCCAAAAGAATTTATTCAACCAGTCAATAAAGGTATAGATGAAGCAAGAATGAACGGTGTTATTGCAGGATATGAAACAATTGACTTCCGTGCAACAGTATTTGATGGTTCTTACCATGATGTCGACTCAAGTGAAATGGCGTTCAAAATCGCAGGCTCACTTGCTTTCAAAGAGGGCGCAGCAAAGGCAGACCCAGTGCTTTTGGAACCTATTATGAAAGTTGAAGTCGATGTTCCAGATGAATATCTAGGAACAGTTATGGGTAACCTTACATCACGCCGTGGAATACTTCTTGGAAACGATTCAATTCCAGGATATCAGCGTGTACGCGCCGAAGTTCCACTAGCAGAAATGTTCGGTTATGCGACAGACCTTCGCTCTCAAACCCAAGGGCGTGGTACATTCGTTATGGAACCATTGAAATATCAAGAAGTGCCAAAATCTATTACTGAAAAAATTGTTGGAGAACGCAAAAAAGGCTAATTTTTAAGTTTTCGCCTTAAAGTTGTGTAATATGTCGCTAGTAATGACATAATTAGTAAAACCCAACTAATAATGAAATTTTTAGTTATGTGTACACATTATTTTAAGGCGAATAAAAAAATTGCTTACAACTTTTGTTTTTAAAAACAATAAAAGGTAAACCAATTTTGACTTTTAATATTTCTTAAAAAGTTCGTTTTTATTGAGCAACTTTTTGTGATAAAAGCAGGCTCAAAGTCGTTATAAATTGCGACTTTTAAATAAAAAAATATTTATGAAAATTGTTTTGCAAAAAACAAAATTTATGTTAAAATCACTACGATCAATTTAAAAAAGGAGATTATTTAAAAATGGCTAAGGAAAAATTCGATAGAAGTAAAGTACATGTAAATATCGGAACTATTGGTCACGTTGACCACGGTAAAACAACTCTTACTTCTGCTATATGCCAATATTGCGCACTTAAAGGCCTTGCTCAAAAGATGAAATATGAAGACATCGATAAGGCACCAGAGGAAAAAGCAAGAGGTATTACAATCAACACAGCGCATGTTGAATACCAAACAGAAAAAAGGCACTATGCCCATGTAGACTGCCCAGGACACGCAGACTATGTTAAAAACATGATTACAGGTGCTGCACAAATGGACGGAGCAATCCTTGTTGTTTCAGCAGCAGATGGTCCTATGCCTCAGACAAGAGAACACATTCTTCTTGCTCGTCAGGTTGGTGTTCCATACATCGTTGTATTTATGAACAAAATGGACCAAGCAGATCCAGAACTTGCTGACCTTGTTGAAATGGAAATTCGTGACCTATTAACATCTTACGATTTCCCAGGAGATACAACTCCTATAATCAGAGGTTCTGCTCTTAAGGCTTGTGAAGCATGTGATGCAGGTGATATCAACAGTGAATGGTTAAAACCAATCCAAGAACTTCTTGACACTATCGACACATACATTCCAGACCCAGCTCGTGAAACAGATAAACCATTCTTAATGCCAGTTGAAGATGTTTTCACAATCACAGGTCGTGGAACAGTTGCTACAGGAAGAGTTGAAAGAGGAACAGTTAAACTTAACGATACAGTTGAAATCGTTGGTATGAAAGATAGTGGTAAACAAACAGTTATTACCGGTGTTGAAATGTTCAGAAAACTTCTTGATGAAGCAAGAGCAGGAGACAATGTTGGTTTGCTTCTTCGTGGTATTCAAAGAGATGAAATCGAAAGAGGACAAGTTCTTGCAAAACCAGGTTCAATCAAACCTCATACAAAATTCAGTGCTCAAGTCTATGTTTTGAAGAAAGAAGAAGGTGGCCGTCATACTCCATTCTTCAATGGTTATCGTCCACAGTTCTACTTTAGAACAACAGATGTTACTGGTACAATCAAACTCCCAGAGGGTGTTGAAATGGTTATGCCAGGAGATAATATTTCAATGGAAATTGAACTTATTACACCAATCGCTATCGAAGAAGGTTTGCGCTTCGCTATTCGTGAAGGTGGCAGAACAGTTGGTAGTGGTGTAGTTTCAAAAATTGAAGTTTAATTAACCCAAATAATTTTTCACAAAACTTAACCCACTTTGTGAATACAATAAAAAATGTAAAGATTAACCCACTTTACATTTTTTTTATTTTTTTTGTTCTAAATAAAAAACCCTTCAAATACAATATAGCATAATGGAAATTGGAGGGAATATGGCGAATAACAATTCATACGATAAATTTTATTGTGCAAAAAAGACAAGGCTAAACGATTGCACAGCATCTTTTGAGTGTCAAGTAAAAATAGACACAACAGAGGAGATAACAAAAGTTCTTGCAGTAAATGTCAATAGTGGTTTGGTTCAAACTGAAGCACTAAATGGTGAGGCTAATTTAAGTGGCAATGCTTTTGTCACGATTATTTATCTTACTAAAACAGGACTTGTTGGAGATGCAACATATTGTTCACCATATTCACACAAGGTGACCAGCAGTGAAATAACAACAGATTCAAATGTCGTTGCAAGGGTAAAAGACATTGATTGCAAAGTAACGGCACTAAATGGAAACAATGCACAAGTGCAGTATGATATTGATTTTAGTGTATTTGTTGTAAAAAATGTTGAAGTTGAGTATTTAAACGGCACAACAGACGATATTTGTTCAACTGCCGAAGAAATCACTTATCAATCACTTGCCAGAATATGTAAAAATAATTGGCTTGAAAATATAGAGATAGGGGTAAAAGAACCAATTAGGCAAGTTCTTTCAACAACTTGTGATGTGCATTTAACAAATGTTGATTCAAGTGAAGGCTTTGTTACATTAAATGCAACACTTATAAGCAAGGTCACTTATGTAACAGACACAGAAGAACCAGAAATAAAAACCGTTTATAACAAAACAGAAGTAAAACAAGAAGTAGAGTGTGAATATGCGAAAAAATATACCATTGTTGAAGCCTATGCAAAACAAAACAGTTGTGAAGTAAAAACACAGGTTAGTGAAAATGGTGACGATGTCAAACTTAATATATCAATTCCACTTGATGTTTTATTGCTTGTTTATTCAACAAATACTGTAATGGTTACATATGATTTGTTTAGTACAAAAAATATCTTGACCAGTACAACACAAAGTTTTGAAAACACTGTATCATGCGAGCCTATTGTTTTTGATAAAAAAGTTGAGGGAAGTTTGGTGCTTTCTGAAGACGAACCAAGGATAGACAAATTGCTTGCAGTAAACTATTCAAAAGCAATGATTACAAATGAATATATTGAGGGTGGGACATATAACCTTAGTGGAGTGCTTACAAGCAACCTTATATATTTTAATGACGAAGAATCAAGACCAAATTCAATAGATGTTGAAATTCCTTTTGTTGTAAGTTATCAAACAGATATTGATGGTGATGTAATGTTTGATACTTCGGTTACTGTTTGTGATGTCGATGTAATGGTTAAAAAGGGCAGAGATGTGTATGTAGATGGAGTGCTACTTGTATGCAGTAATGTTTGCAAGTCCACACAAGGTGCAGTGATATCAAATGTCGAAAGTAGCGAACCTTTGCAAGAAAAAGATTGTGCTATTGAAATATATTTTGGAAAAGCCGGCGAAAAAATTTGGGATATCGCTAAAAAGTTATTTATTCGTCCAGAACTTATCTATAAACAAAACCCAAGCCTTGAAGGTGATGCATTGTCAGAAGATACAAAAATTGCTCTCTATTATCAAAAAAATCAAAAATAAAAGTGAAAAAATAGAAAAACTCGTTAAAAACTTTGACGAGTTTTTTTATTAAAAAAACAAATATTATACACTTAAATTACTACTAAAACCCAAAATTTATGCACATACTATACCTATTATACAATATATAGAAAATATATTTGCTCAATATGTTGACTAAAAAAAAATAAATTGTTACACTAATAATGTAAATGAAATATCAAAATCAAACAAAATTTTATAGTTTTATTTATGCAATTTTGGTATTGATTACTATAATTGCTGTTTTGTTTTGCTTTGATTTGGTACCAAACTTTGAAAAAACAACATATTGGCAAGATTATGCAACTTTTGATTGGGATACAAAAGTTGAAAAAAATGATGCTGGTGAAGATGTACTTGTCTATGAAATTTCTACACCTAGGCAACTAGCAGGAGTTTTTGTTCAGTCAAAAATGGTTAGTGCTGAAGACTTTTCTGATGTCACTGAAATTGATTCAAAAATTTATCGTCTTAAAAACGATATTGATTTAGATGGAATGAGTTGGACTCCATCTGCCCTTAATTCTGGATACACTATTGATGGTAATTTCTTCAAAATATTAAATTTACG
>CALWPE010000009.1 GCA_944383345.1 uncultured Clostridia bacterium
GATATCTTTTCAATACAGTGTATGGTTATATCAAATGGACAAGGTATATCGATAATAACAACACAAAAAGTAAAAAAATTCAACAAACTCCTCAAATTGAAGAGAATAAATAATAAACCGTAAAAACACTTGATATTTTTTTAGTTATGCTTTATAATGACTAAACTAAATCAAGTTTTTTTATGAATACGGGAGTGTTATGATATTTAAAAACTCGCTTAAATTGTTTGTTGCTAACTTCTCTGTTTTTTGGAAGTTACTCTTATACAAACTTGTAGCAATCGCTATTTGCATTGTCCTTTTAATTCCTGCATTTAATTCATGGGGGAATGCTTTGGACTCTGTGAATTTTGTCAATCTTTTGGTTGATTTTTCTACAAAAACGGTTTTTGTCAACTTCTCGGCTATTGTAAATAGCTTGTATGTAGTAATCGAAGCGTTTTTAGACGCAATGGCAAATTTGTATGCGTCAAACCCATTTATTTTGTTTTATACAGTTGCAGTTGTGTTTATTGTATTACCATTTTTATTTGGGCTTTCTACAATTCCAACAGGTGAGGGCTTATACCTTTATATGGCAAGTTTAACAAAGTCTAGTTTTATGGCGAACTTTGTATCCAAACTTGGAAGAAGTGCACTTTATTCAATTATAAGAACATTACTTTTGTTACCATTTTTAGCAGTTCTTTTAATTGGTGGTTACTTTTTGTTGTCGCTATGCGAAATTGATGGAATAATTCAAATATTTTTGCCTATAATTTTAGTATTATATTTTGCAATTTTGCTTTCACTTTTCACAACATTCCTTTCTGGTTTTATGCCAGCAAGTGTGGTTTTTGATGTTTCAATAGTAAAAGCATTTAAAAAAGGTCTAAAAGCAGTTTCGAGAATGTTTTTAAGAGTTTTTTCAAGTATTTTAGTGATATTTTTCTTTACAATATTCTTGACATTTATGATGACATCATTTTCACTTATTGCATTGATTCCACTAGCATCGGTTGCAATAATTATGCTTGAAATGGTTATGTTTTTTGAAAGTCAAGGAAATAGATATTATGTTGACCTTGATTCCATTGTTTCACCACGAAAGTTGGAACAATGTGACAAGTTTTGCAAAGTTAAAAATATTATATAGATATTAGAAATTCTTTAATAGTATTAAACAAGATTTTTCTTGTAATTTTTTAATGAAAAGGAGATTTTATGGAACAAAAAACAAGTGATGATAAAATTTTAGAACAGTTAAACAATGTTTTAAGTACACAAAAACATCACAGAAAAAATCAAACAAAAATGGCTTTAAAGCCAAAACAAAACAAAGAAAAGATACAAAATGATAATAGTGCTGACGCACCAAAATTAGATACACCAACTGTTGTTAAACGCCCAGATAGGTCACCAAAAGTAAAGATAACATTTTTGGGTGGAGTAGGCGAAATAGGTAAAAACATGACAGCCATCGAGTATGGTGATGAAATGATAGTAGTCGACTGTGGAATGAGTTTCCCAGACGATGACTTGCCGGGAATTGATGTAGTTACTCCAGATATAACATACCTTATTCAAAACAAGAGCAAATTAAAGGCATTTGTAATCACTCACGGACATGAGGACCATATTGGTAGTATACCTTTTGTTCTTGGTGATGTTAATGTACCAATTTATGCTTCTAGGTTGACTTTGGGACTTATTGAAAACAAGTTAAAAGAATATCCAAAATTGAAATATAAACTTGTAGCAGTAAAACCAAGACAGGTATTAAAAATAGGCAACTTTGCAATAGAGTTTGTTCATGTAAACCACTCAATCGAAGGTTCTCTTGCACTTGCAATAACAACTCCATGTGGAACAATTTTCCACTCTGGTGACTTTAAAATAGATTTTGAGCCAATAACAGGTGAAACAACAGACCTTACTCGTATGGCAGAGATTGGTAGAAAAGGTGTTAACTTACTTTTGTGTGAAAGCACCAATGTATGTAGACCGGGCTATTCAATGAGTGAATCAAAAGTTGGTCGTGTTATGGATAGCATATTTGAAAAGCACCCAAACAACAGGCTTTTTGTTGCAACATTTGCATCTAACATTCAGCGTATGCAACAAATTCTTGACTTAGCAGAGAAATACAAACGCAAGGTCGCATTTAGTGGAAGAAGTATGATAAATGTAAGTGAAGTTGCTTCAAAACTAGGCGAACTTAAATACAATAAAGAAAATATCATAGACATTGACAAAGTTTCAAAATATGAAGATAAAGAAATACTCATTATGGCAACAGGTAGTCAAGGTGAGTCTATGAGTGCACTTTCAAGAATGGCATCAGGAGATTTTAAAGGTATAGAACTTGGCGAAAACGATTGTATTATTTTGTCATCTTCACCAATTCCGGGCAATGAAAAATCTGTTTATGGACTTATAAACACATTGTTTAAAAAGGGTGCAGATGTTATTTATGACGAACTAGCAGATGTTCACGCATCTGGACACGCTTGCCAAGAAGAAATAAAAATAATACACAAACTATTAAAGCCACGCAATTTTGTACCGGTTCACGGAGAATACAGACATTTAAAACAACACAAAGAACTTGCAATTGCTATGGGTTGTGACTCTAAAAACATCATACTTCCAGACCTTGGAATGCAAATTGAAATGTCAAAAACATCAATAAAAACAGTTGGCTATGTTCAGGCTGGTATGCGATTGGTTGACGGCTCAGGACTTGGCGACCTTTCAAGTGCTGTACTTAAAGACAGAAAACAACTTTCAGAAGAAGGTGTTTGTGTCGCAGTTGTAAATCTTTCAAGCGAATCAGGACAACTTCAAAGTGACCCATTTGTAATTACTCGTGGTGTTGTTTACAATGATGAAGCAGATGATTTCAATCAGGACGCAAGAAGTCATTTAAGTCAACTTCTTAAAGGTTGTGATTTAAAAGATATGGACCAATCAGAACTTAAAAATGTTGTAAGAAAGTCAATCAGCAGTTTCGTGTTCAAACGCACAAAGCGTAGACCACTTATTTTAACAGTTGTATTAATGTCATAAAACATATGGAAAAATATTTAGAGAATTTAAAAAAATATGCACAAGAAAATCACATTCCTATCATTAAAGATGACGGGTGTGATTTTTTGCTTAGTTTTTTAGGCGAAACAAAACCGACAAACATACTTGAAATAGGCACTGCTGTTGGATATTCGGGCTCTTTAATGCTTTTAAAATTAGAGCAAGCAAAACTTACAACTGTTGATAAAAACATTGAGTTTTTAAATTTGGCAAACAAAACCTTTAAAAACCTAAATTTAGAAAGTAGAGTAAATGTACTTTTTAAATATGTCTTTTTAGTTATACAAGACCAGAAAAAAGAAAGTTTTGATTTCATATTTTTAGATGGACCAAAAGGTCAGTATTTAAAGTATTATCCTTATATAAAAAGTTTACTAAAAAAAGGTGGCTATATTTTTGTAGACAACATTTATTTTCATAATCTGGTAAATGGTCCAGAACATGTGAAGCACAAACTAAGGACAATAGTTGTAAATTTGAGAAAATTTATTGACACAATAAAAAATGATGAGCAAGTTAGTGTAAAGTTTTATAATATTGGTGATGGCATAGCAATTATTAAAAAGTTGTAATGTGTTTTGTAATTTTAATTTAATGTGATAACATTATAGTTAGGAGATATCAATGCAAATAGAAGTTATATCAGAAAGCGAAGAAATGACACAGGACATAGCAGAAAAATATGCAAAAAGTATAAATTCACCAACTGTGATATTACTTGTTGGTGACCTTGGCGCAGGCAAAACAACTTTTGCAAAGGGTTTTGCAAAAGGTCTTGGGATAAAAGAACTTGTTACAAGTCCAACATTTACAATCATGAATGATTATAAAAGTGGAAGACTCAATTTATATCATTTTGATATGTATCGCTTGTCAAGCAAGGAAGAAGCAGAAGAATTGGGCTTTGCAGAATATTTTGACCTTAGAACGCTTGACGGAGTTTGTCTTGTTGAATGGGCAGAAAATGTAAAAGGTCTACTTCCTGCACTTTGTGTAGAGATTACACTCAAAAAAATAGATGAAACAAAACGAAAAATTGGTTTTTCAGTAAAGGGATGGGTAAAATGAAATTATTATGTATATCTACGGCATTTAAAAATACCGATGTTGCACTTTGTTATGATGAAAAGCGAGCATATATCTGTGGGGACAGTAACGCAAAACAATCAGAAAATGCACTTGTTATAATTGATAAATTGTTAAAGGATAACAATATTGACATAACACAAATACAATGTGTAGCAGTAGTTGTAGGGCCGGGGTCTTTCACGGGAATAAGAATTGGTCTTGGCTTAGTTAAGGGCATGAGCATGGCAAAGCCAGATTTAAAACTAATTGGGATATGTTCACTTGACCTTATGGCACATATTTTTGCAAATCAAAGCAAAACCAAAAATGATTTTTGGTGTGTAATAAATGCACTTAGTGGCAACATATTTGCTTGTCAATATTCTTGCAACGGAGAAAGAATAACTCAACCTAAAATGTTATCTGGTGATGAATTGTCACAACTAAGTGGCACAGTTGTTGGTCTTAAAGATGAAAATCTTGGCATATGTAACGACTTCGTAGAGTTTTCACCACAAACACTTCTTTCTCTATCCGAAAAATATTACAATGAAAACAAATTTACACCAGAGAACTTGTTGTTACCTATTTATTTAAGAAAGTCACAGGCAGAGCAAAACTATGCAGATAAGAAAGATTAAACCATTTCATAAAGATATGCTAATCGCATTATCTAAACAAAATTTCAAAGACGAGAGTTGGTCTAATGAGCAACTTGAAAATGCTATTCAAGACGATAATTATATCTGTATAGCGCTTTTAGACGATGATGATATGTTATCTTATCTTATTGCAGTACAAACTCTTGATGATATAAATATTTTAAGTATAGCAACCAAAAAAGAGTGTCAAAAAAATGGATATGCTACTATGCTAATAAAATGGATGATAAACCTTTGTAGGCAAGTAGATAAAACTCTTTCACTAGAAGTTAAATCAAAAAATAGCGTTGCTATAAATTTATATACAAACATTGGCTTCAAAAAAATTCATGAGAGAAAAAATTATTATCGTGATGGCGACACAGCACTTATTATGTTTTACGATTTCACCGATAAAGAACATTTATCATAAATAATTATGTGATAGAATATAAACAAAGATTAGTAAATTACATAGTTTGTGGTGAAGGCGAAGAGGCACTTTTATATTTACATGGCTGGGGTGGGAGCATAGATAGTTTTAAATATCTTGCTTTAACAATGCCATACAAAAATATATTGATTGATTTTCCACCATTTGGACAAAGTCAAGAACCACTTTCTCCATACACACTGTTTGATTATGCTCAAATAGTGTACAATATTTTAAAAGAGCAAAAAGTAAATAAATTAAACATAATTTGTCACTCGTTTGGTGCAAGAGTTGCAATACTTTTGATTTCATTATATAATGTAAATGTTGAAAAATTGATAATAACTGCTGGGGCAGGAATAAAACCAAAAAATAAAATAAAAAAAATATTTAGAAAAATAAAATATAAAATATTAAAAAAAATAAATAAAAATTATTGTGCTGGCTCAGAAGATTACAAAAAATTATCTTTTGTAATGAAAAAAACATTTTCAAATATTGTCAATTTAGATATTGCAAAATATGCAGAAAAAATAAATACAAAAACTTTGCTAATCTATGGAGATAAAGACAAAGAAACACCCATTTATATGGCAAAAAAATTAAATAAATTGATAAAAAATTCAAAACTAATTATTTATAAAAATTGTGGACATTTTGCATATCTTGAAAATGGTGTACAGTTTTTAATAGATACAAAAACATTTTTAAAAGGGGAAAACTAATGGACTTTTTTAGTGCTTCTAATCTACATCTTTACATTGCCATAATTTTATCTTGTGTAAACGGTGTTTTGATGTGCCTTCTTGCTAGCAAGTTTTTGCATGTAATTCAACTTTCAGGGTATAGGATAGTTGGTTATCGTGCATACCTTAAAGAAACAAAATGGTCATATGTTGCAAGGCTTGTCATATTGTGCTTTATGTCTTTGCTTTGTGTCCTTGTAACAAATTCGCTTTTAGATGGATATGGTCAATACTATTCATATATAGGTCTTGTATTCTACTTTTATTTCTGTATTGTATTTATCATAAATGTATATCGTGCTCCACAAAAAACACCACTAAAACAAACTCATCGTATGCAAAGATTGACTTTTGTTGTGTTTTTGATAATGTCCTTGTTGACATTTGTTTTAATATCTGTGTTTAGCGAGTATGTTTATTTTGTTAAATTTGGAATAGTTTCAATAACTCCAATATTTTTACCAGTTGTTGTGCCACTTGCACATTTTATTTGTGTTCCTATTGAAAGTATCTTTCGTCAAGTGTATTTAAAGAGAGCAAAGAAAAAACTAGCGTCAATGCCAAACCTTATCAAAATAGGCATTACGGGAAGTTATGGTAAAACCACAACAAAGCATATCTTAAATGTTATGCTTAGCACAAAATATAATGTATGTATGAGCCCACATAGTTTTAACACTCCAATGGGACTTACAAAAGTAATAAATAACTATCTTCAAAATGACCATGAAGTACTCATTGCGGAAATGGGGGCAAGGCAAGTAGGAGATATAGCATATCTATGTAATTTCATTCATCCAAAGCACGCAATAATTACAGGGATAGGAAATCAACACCTTGCAACTTTTGGTTCGGTAGAAAATATCTATAAAGCAAAAAAAGAGTTAGTCGATGCTATTGACGATGGGTTTATATGTTTTAATGCTCAAAATAGTGGTTCGCTAAAAATGTACAAAGAATGTACTAAAAACAAAATACTATGTGGAATTGATGGTGACTATTTTGTAGATATAAAAAATATAAAAACATCAAAAAGTGGTTCTACATTTGATTTAAAAATTGGCGATGAAGAAATAAATTGTTCTACGAAACTCCTTGGAAAAAGCAATATAGAAGACATAGCACTTGCAAGTGGGCTTGCGTACAAAATGGGTGTTTCGCTTGTTGGTATAAAAAATGCTATCTCGCAGTTAAAACCAATACCACACAGAGTTGAACTTATTGAAGAAAACAATGTTACAATAATAGATGATTCGTTTAATGCGTCGGTTGAAGGTAGCAAAAACGCATTGGAAACACTTGCACTTTTTGAAGGTGAAAAAATAGTTGTTACTCCAGGACTTGTAGAACTAGGTGATAGCGAGTATGCAGAAAATGTTGCTTTTGGTGCAAATATTGCAAAAGTTGCAAACAAAGTTATAATTGTAAATAAGACAAACGAGCAGGCAATAACAACAGGGCTATTAAAGTCTGGGTTTGACGAGAAAAACATATTAAAAGTTGAAACATTAAACAATGCAAAACAAAAACTTGAGGAGATGTTGACCGGAAACGAAGTTGTTCTTTTTGAAAATGATTTGCCAGACAATTACATTTAACAATTTTAAATTAAGTGGTAGTTAGTTTAAAAAACTATCACTTTTTTTATGTAAAATATAAAAAATATTTTATAAATTAGTATTTTTAAAAGTGCTAAATACAATATTTTTAATTAAAAAAAATGCATTGTTATTCTTTTATTATTTTTATTCATAACAACAAAAAACAATCAACAAAAAAATATATTTAATATTTATAGATTTATTTCTACTAATTTTTGTGTTCAGTTTTTTATATATACATTTGAAAATATGTTTTATATTTGTATATTATAATTTTTATTTGTTAGCAATAAATTGCAAGCAAATACTTTTTGTAATAAATGTGATTACATTATAGTTATGCGTGCATTGTTAAAACTCTTGTAAAGTAAAATAGTAAAATAAGATACAAACATTTAGCACTTAGTGTATCAATTTATAGAACAATTCAAAAGAAGTTATATATTGCATTTTTACATATATTTCACTGCAAATCAAAAAAACTATAAAAAATGTTTGCTTTACTTCTTTTATTCATATATACTAATAACAACAGAGAACTTTTACGTAAACTTAAAAATTTAATAATATAAAGCAATAAACTCATTGAATGCTTCGAAGTTATAAAGAGTGAAACTGCAATTGTTTATAACTTATTTTTTTCTCAAATCATGAGTTTATAGCAATATCTAAGAGTTGCCAACATAAATAGATTAAACTATAAGATTATAGTATGGGTTTAATGAAATCAGTTTTTTAAGGAGTAATAAATGGGAAGAAAGGTAAAAATTTTACTTGTTATGGCATCTCTTTGTTTAAGCATATTTATGGTGTGTTTTGGGGTGTATAGTGCGATGAATGTAGGGTACACTTTAAATGGTAGTGTAACTTATGAACTTACTGATGTTTTTGTAGATATAAAAACTACACTATATATGTCAACATCAGACGAGATGACAGATGTTTCTATGTTGAAAAACAAAATAGCAGAGTTCGCTTCATCACTCCCAACGAGTGGAGCAAGTAACACTATAAAACATAGTACATACAATGATACTTATCAATCGTATACGCAAGAGGAAGGTTTGTCCAAAGATGATGAGCCTGTTTCAAAAAATATACCTATTAACTATGGCAAATATGAAAAGGACAAAAGTGCCTATGCATATTACATAGTTGTATCAATAAAAAATTTGGCAGAAAATACAATCAATGCAGTATTAGATTTGGGTGATACCAGCACATTAAATAGCATTGTGGAGAAGAATAGAAGTAGTATCAACATATATAGCAAAGAAACAGTTTATTTTATAATAGGTATGGCACTAGAGGACGCAACTAAGTCTGTAGAGGGTACATTTGATTATAAAATAACAATAAAAACAGGCGAGATAAAAGAACCTACTTTGTATATGCAAAGTGATTCATTTCAAGTTGAAAATCCTAGTGGCTTTTTCATAAAACAAGATAGATATACAGAATTAGAGGATGCTAGTGGCTTTGTGTTTACTGATGGTGCTGGAAAAAGTGCAGACTTAACCAGTGAGGAACTATCAAGTGAAGTTACTTCTACTAGTGTACAAGGTGCGCAAGTTGCTATGCAAACTTATTCTTTTGAGCAAATTGCTATGCAAACTATGGCAGTACAGGAAACAACACAAGATATATTACAAATTTCATTAGATATTTCTTCGGATGTACAATTATTTTGTGTTATAGTTTTAAAAGGTACAGGGTATGTGGCAGACGATGCAGTAGATATTGTACAAAGTTTGGCTTTTGGAGGCTCTGTGGACTCTGTCATAGGATCATATATAGACATCAATGGACAAGGAACAATAAGTACATCAATTTTAATAGATTATAAAATTTTATGTGAAAATCCTGAGATTACAATAATTGTTGTATCGAATAATATTGTGTCAAATATTACTGTTAAAAACTTTGTTCCATATATAGAAGATTTGTCGAACCCAGGGGTTGATTTAACAACAGAAAGTATAACAAAGCAAGTTACATCACAACTCATTGATGATTCTGCCTATGTCGCAGTTGCACCATTTTCTTTGGATATGTCAAATGCTTCCATAGATAATGTTAAGAAGGTGCAATTTAATGTTACTTCACAATTATTTGTATATGCGTTTGTGTTGGAGGGAACTAATTATAGACCCAGTGACATTATGAATATAATAGCACAAATTAGTGACAGTGGGACATATCCAAGTTATGTTATTGACTTTAATATTGATATTAGTTTAAATGGTTTGACTTCAATAGATGTCAGTATTGATTCTGAGCACTTGAATGAAACTACAGGTTTTACAATAATGGTTGCAGGAGTATCAGATATTACTAGTATAACATTATCTAATTTGAGAGTATTCGAATTAAGCAATGAACAAGTATTGACGGAGATAGACAAAGTACCTATAGGTAGCGAAATGCTTGTTACTTCAGATGCAGGCACAACTATTGAATATGAAGGTTATAGTCTGGCAATTTATAATTTTAGATTGGACAACTTTTACGGTGACTATCCATATATTCATATTGCAACAACAATAAAAGATATAGTTGTTATAGGAGTTGGGAATTATTATACTCTTGAAGAAGTCCTTACCATTTTAAATAATGAAGATTCTGACTTTGGGGATATATTTGGAAATGCATCAAGTGAATATTATGATTTTTATTATTCACCTTATGAATCTTTTAAACAATATGTTGTTGATGGGTGTTTGGAATTTTGTTGTTTAACTTTATTGCCTTCCGAGATGAGTGGTAATCCATTATTTACAATTGGGATATATGAAGATCCTTGGGGTGCTGAGTTAAATAGTGATGGGCAATCATACACAATTACCTCATTTTGTGATCCAACGGTTAAAGACATCGTCATACCTTCGACATATAAAAATCTACCAGTCACTGCTGTTAGTGGATTTTATTGGCAAAGTTATTTAGATTCTGTTGTTATTTCTGAAGGAATAACAAGTGTTACTGGTTTTTACTATGCATATTCTTTGGATTCGATAATGCTTCCACTTTCAATTGAAAATTTTAGTATAGGGGATGGATCCTCCCCTTTGATAAAATTAAATATAACAAGTTTTGAAGATTGGTTAGAAGTTGGAGGCAAATATGATAATAATTTTTGGTGGAATGTTTCGTATAACATTAATGGCTTAGAATTATATGAAGATGGTGAACTTATAAGTGGAGAAATAATACTAGATAATTTGACAGAAATAAGAGACTATGCCTTTTATGATGTACGATCGATAACATCAATAATCATCCCAGAAGGTGTAACAAGCATAGGTGATTATGCATTCGATAATTGTGAAGAATTAGATAATTTAACTATACCAGAAAGCGTTGAGAATTTTGGTGAGCATTTTATGTACTTATATAGTGATGGTGTAGTTAACATACATATATCAAGTATTGATGATTGGTCTAAAGTAGGTGGAAAATACGATACACAGAATTGGAAAGATTTTCAAAAAAATACCAACGCAAGTATAAATTTATATTGTGATGGCAGTCTTGTAACAAATGCCTTTGTT
>CALWPE010000010.1 GCA_944383345.1 uncultured Clostridia bacterium
AAACTTTTGTCTTTACCAACTACCCTATGGCAAGGAATTATTATAGAGATTGGATTATGCCCAACTGCCCTGCCCACTGCTTGATAACTTGTTTTCTTTTTCGTAATTTTTTCAATTTCAAGTGCAATATTTTTGTATGTAGTTATAGTTCCATATGGTATTTTTAGCAGTGCATTTAAAACATTTTTTTGAAAAGATGAAGCATACTTAAAATTAAGTGGTGGTGTGAAACTAGGCTTTTTACCAGAAAAATATATATCTAGCCATTTCTTAGTCAAAATAAAAATTGGTAAAGATTTTTCTTCTGCATTTTTTTGAATATTGCTTTTAAAATACTTTTGACCATAAAACCATAGCCCAATCAAACCATCATCTTCGCTTGCAAGTAATATTTTACCGAGTGGCGAATTGTATGTATCTAAATATTGCATAAGTTTTTCCCCTTGTAATAAAAAATCAACATAAATGGTGTTGATTTTTTTAGTTTCTTCTTTTTATTTTATTAAATTAAAATATAGATATAATATTATGTCCTGTCTTCAACAAAATTGGTATATCCAAACTTTTTAAGTGTTTCTTTTTGGAATTTAACATTGTTGCTCTTTGTTACAACAGAAACAATTTGCCCGTTGCTCCTTTGTTCGTTTGCTTTTTGTAATATACTCAATTTTTGTTCCTTACTACAATTTTTTGAAACCAAGTATGCAGTTGCATTGGTACTATCAAGACTTATTAAGTTGTTGTCGGTTATAACTGAAATGATGCGTTCTAGCCCTATTGAAAAACCACAGGCACAAACATTTTTGGAACAATAATTTCCAATCATTTTATCATATCTTCCACCACCAGCGACAGAAAGATTGTAGCCTTCAAGTTCAATTTCAAAAATAGGTCCAGTATAATATGACATTCCACGAACAAGTGTTGGGTCAAACACAATATTGCATTTACCTTGCAAAAGGTGTTTTGATGATGAGATTATTTCATTCAAATTGTCTATAACATTTTCATCAATATAGCCTTTTAGCATTGTAGCCAACTTCTCGTCGCAATTTTCGTTTTCTTTATTGCCGTCAAAGTATGCGCAGTATTTGTCAACATCTTGTTGCTTTAACCCTAGTTCCAAAAGACTTTGCTTTACTTTGTCAATACCAATTTTGTCCAGTTTGTCCAAAATGATAAAAACTGTATCAAGTAAATCTTCGCTGAAATTGCAACTTAAAGCCATTGCTTTTAAAATTGCTCTATCGTTTATTCTAACTTTTACATTTTTTATATTTAGCACATTAAGCATATTGACTGTTGCAGAAATAAGTTCAATCTCTGCAAGGTTTGTTTCATCTGCTAAGATATCAATATCGCATTGGGTAAACTGTCTGTATCTTCCCTTTTGTGGTCTATCTGCCCTAAAAGATTCACCTATTTGAAGGGCCTTAAATGGCACTGGTAAATTTTCCATATTGTTTGCATAAAACCTTGCAAGTGGAACAGTCAAATCATACCTAAGCCCACAATCGCACATATCGCTTAGATTTGTTGCTTCGTTTAATTTTTCGCCTCTTTTTAAAATTTTGAAAATAAGTTGTTCGTTTTCTCCACCTTGTTTGTTTGTTAAATTTTCAATGTGTTCAATAAGTGGAGTTTCTATCAACATAAAACCAAAAGTTTTGTAGGTGTCTTTAATTTTTCTAATAATGTATTCCCTTAATACCATTTGATTTGGGGTTTTTTCTGGCATACCTTTTACAGGGGTTTTTATAAAATTCATTTTTTCTCCTAAAAAAACAATAAATTATGTAGTATAATAACAAAATAACAAATTATTGTCAAATTTTACTTATTTTGTATTTTTAATGTGATTTTTTGATTTAATTTTCAAATTATTCCATCAATTTTTAATTATTTTGATATTTTCATTTTCTTTTTTAATTGCATAAACAAAAATTGAAAATGCAAGTAAAAATTCGGCTGGATAATAAAGCGCAAGGCAAATAATTCCTACAACTGGTAAATTTGCAAATACTCCTAAAAGTAGCATCAAATCACTCAAAAAGAAAAGTATACTACCAACTAAAATAATAACAGATAAAATATTCTTTTCTTTTGTAATTAGTGAAATTGACTTTCCAACCATAAATGAGATTATAAGTGCATAGACTACACAAACAAGTTCCATTACTATCCCATTATAATCAAAAATAGGTGCAAGAGTCATAAATAGTACTGATGGGATAAAAATAATTATTCCATAAAGTAAATCCATAACTTTAAATTTTTCCAATACACAATACGATACAAAGAAAAATATATGCCCTATTGCGAAAAGGATTGCTCCAACTATAAATATTATTTCAAGAAGTATGTCGCCCAGCATTGCAAAAACAAGACCAGTCAACATAAGTAATGGAAACTTTAAATTTTGTTTTGACACTATTGCAAAAATTAGGTTTAAAATACCAATCAAAACAAAAATTACACTTGCAACAATTTTAAATGCAAATTGTTCTTCAAACAAAATGTAAAGTACATCAAATACAAGCATCACTAAAAGCAATAGTGAATTTAAGATTAAAATATTATTCTTTTTCATATTCTACTCCATCACTTCGTAATAAATTTGTTGCAAACTCTTTGCGTCATAAAGTCTTGGTACAGGATACAATGGATTTGCTTCCTTGTCTGCAACTTTTGCTAACTGTGGTATGTCTTCAAGTTTTATTTGTGGAATGTTTTTAGAGATATTCATCTCTTCATCAAGTTTTTCTATTTTTTCTATAAACAGTTTAGCACAGTCTTCTTTTGAAAGTGACTTGTCACAAAAATTGAGTGCTAAACAAATTTTTTGAAGTTTTTTGTATATACTCTTGCCATATTTTTTTAATACTACGGGCAAAAGTATTGCATTGGCTTCACCATGCGCAACATTGTACTTTCCACCAAGTGAATGAGCAACAGCATGAACATACCCAACATATGACTGTGTAAAGGCAAGTCCTGCAAGGTATGAGGCTTTTAACATATTTTTTCGTGCATTTAGATTTTTTCCATCTTTATATACAACCAAAATATTATCAAAAATAAGTCGCATTGCACTTAGTGCATAGCCCCTTGTCTTTTTTGTTGTACTTCTTCCAATAAATGCTTCAACTGCATGAGTGAGTGCGTCCATACCCGTTGTTGCAGTTATTTTTGGTGGAAGTCCTTGCGTTAAACTTGCGTCCAAAATAGCATAAGAAGGTATTAGCACAAAGTCGTTTATTGCATATTTGTGTCTTGTTTTGCTATCAGTGATAACACTTGCAATAGTTGTCTCACTTCCCGTACCAGCAGTTGTTGGAATAGCAAATATTGGTGGTGTTTTTTTTCTTACTTTTAAAACTCCACCCATTTTATTTAAGTCTTTTTTAGGTCTTGCAACTTTTGCACCTATGGCTTTTGCACAGTCCATAATAGAACCACCACCGAGTGCAATGATTGCGCCACAACCATTTTTATTGTAGATATCTAAACCTTCCATAACATTGTCTGTGGTTGGATTTGGAACAGTTTTGTCATAAATAAAAGCATTTATGTGTGCATCTTTTAAATGTGTGTCAAGTTCGTTCATAAGTCCTAAAAGTTCTATGTTTTTATCTACAACTACAAGCACATTTTTTACGCCAAGATTTGTTACAATTTCGGCAAGTGATGAATAGTTTGTCAAAATTTTTGGTTGCCTATATGGTAAAAAAGGCATTATACATCTAAATGCTAATTGATATGCTCGACAATAAACTTTTTTAAATATATTCATATAATTCTCCTAATCAAGTGG
>CALWPE010000011.1 GCA_944383345.1 uncultured Clostridia bacterium
ACCTACGCATGCGAGAGTCAAAGTCTCGTGCCTTACCACTTGGCTACACCCCAACGTCGATGTACATTATATAAAACTCATAGAAAAAAGTAAAGACTTTTTTAAACAAAATTTTATATTTTTTTATTTTTTTCAAATTTAATGGCTGGGGTAGTAGGATTCGAACCTACGGATGTTGGAGTCAGAGTCCAATGCCTTACCGCTTGGCGATACCCCATTATCGCCTTTAAAGTGACCATATAAGACTATCAAAACCTGCGACAAAAGTCAACAACTTTATTGAAATTCATAATTCAAATCCATGTTTTTGTAAAGAACAAAATATTTTTGCTTATAAAATTTTATACCGTCATATGTATTTTATATTGTTGTAAAATGTTTGTTATTGTTGTTTTAAATTGCATTGTGTTTTGTTTTTGTTATTTTTTGTATAGTTTTAACTAATTCTATTAGTTTTGTCTTAAAGAAACATATTCAATTTTTTTTAGTGACAACCAATTTTTAGCACTATATTCGCCTACGCAATTTTTCTAGAAAAAATATGATGCATTTTTATCTATATATTGATGTCGAAACACCCAAAGTAACATATCTCGTGTATTGACACAAAGTGCCCGTTGTGATAAACTTTAAAACGAGTTAAAGGAGGAAAAATGGCTTTTAAAAAGAGTGCTAATTTTACACAGGATACGACAAATCCTCGTCTTATGACAGATAGAACACGCATTGATGCTAAAAAACAATATATCTTAGAAAAAAGCGAAGATTCACGCTCTGATGAAATTAGATTTATTAGAAAACAAACCATGAATGTCAACTCGCATGTGCTTTTGGTTCCGGTTACTGACATTCACGCAGGGGGACAAGGTTTTGATGCTAAAAGGTGCAAACTAGCATTAAATGAGGTTTCTAAATGTTTTAATGCACATATATACATTGGTGGCGATAGCGTTGACAACGCAAACAACAATCCAAATTGTTCAACAAATATTTTTGGAAACAGAGTAAGACCAAGCGAAGCACCTGAAGTCGTTTATGATTTATTAAATGATAAAAATATCAAATCAAAACTGGTTGCAGTGCTTGGTGGCAATCATGATGCAGAATATGGCAACAGAAACAAACAAAACGACACATCTCTTTCACATCAAATTGCAGACACTTTGGGTGTAGACTATATACCATATGGATTGATTTACAGTATTCCACTTCTCACCCCTGACACACATGAACCAAAGTACCAAAATTATCTATTTATTCATGATGCAGGAAGTCTTGACAAAGCCCTACGCCTTGTAAGTATTGTTAAAGAAGAGATTGGTTTGCTACTTGATGGAATAATGATTGAACATTTACATCAAGGTCAAGATGCAATTTACACAGTTCCAATTCCTGTATACGACAAAAACGGAAAAAGACTTGGCGACAAAAATCATGAAGTTTATATCGGTATGGGATTCTCTTTTCAAAATGGTTCAACAATTTACGGTGCACAAAAATTGTTTAATAACAAAACCAACCTTAGAGTTTATGACCTAAGTTGGCAAATAAACCCATATTACACACACGAAAATTCAACAAGCGAGCCAAAGTACAAACCATGCATAAATGCCTTTAATGTACTTGACCAAAAGAAAGATTGCCCAAGCATGATTATGCAGATGTATACAAAGAAATACGAACTTGAGCCAAAACAAAATTTTGAATCAAGATGGTCAAAAAAGCCACTTGAAAAAGTTGCTGGTGAACTTTCAAGACTAACAAATGATGATGGGAGGGATATGTAATGCAAGACTTAAATCCAAAAAATAATCAACAAAAACAAAATGACATTGTTGACCTTTGGTATGCCCTAACCGGCGACAAGTTTGGCAAAGTCAATCTTGCGACAAATGATGAAGTTGCAAATGCTTTACCTGCAGGCACTCGTGAATATATACAGCAAATAAAGCGCAAAGACATTCCTCTTGTTTGGGACAATGATATTGTAGTTAATGGCAATAAAAATTTACATATAGTGTTTTTACATGACTTCAACCTTTATGATATGTCCAATCCACAAAAAGGTGTTGAAGATATGACCTCCTTTAAAGCGATACGCTCTGCCCTAAAAAGTAAAAATCCTGGCGATAAAACATTGGCGTTTTTTAGTGGTGACATAATAGGTAAAGAATTTAATATAACAAGTTTGCAAAATGCTTCTATTGAAAACAACAAAATTTTGTTTTGGGGTTTACAAAAACGCATTGAAAAACTAATTGATTACATAAAATATGTTGCAGAAAATGGTGCCGATGAAATTATCCTAATGAATGGTAGAGATGAACACCAAGCCAAAAGAAAACTAAATAGAGATATTCTTTCCGACGCACTTATAAACGAATTTAACGATGTTCTTTTAAATTATGTAGTTGAAAGAGTAAATGGTAAAAACAAAAGAGTTAAAATATCTTATGTTCCCGGTGTTAAAAAGGTATTCAACATAAAGCGTGTAGCAAATAACAAGACATACTATTATGACATATCAGTACACACCAATTTAAAAACAACATCACGAACAATGCAAGGCAACAAACGAGCAGCACAAAACCAACATGGCGAACTTGCAGAAGCCGACTTTATATTTGTTCCATCAGAAAATGCAGTTGGAAGTTACTCAAATGTCATTTTCTCATCAGGTCTTGCAAGATACAAAGATTCAACAAAAAGTTATGTTCCAACAGTTTCAACAAAAGGCTACAATTCTTTCACTTTAATTCTTGGTGATGAAAGCCACAAAATTGAAATTGCACGCACAACAAACTTTGTAGATAGCAAAACCTTTGCAATAGAAAAACGAATCGCAAAACAAAAACAAGAAATTGAAATTCTTGCCGACATAGCAAGAAAAGCAATAGATGAAAAATTGGCTAATATGTACAGCAAACAACCTAATTACAAGAAATTAGTAGATAAGGAAAAAGGAGAATAAAATATGGATAAATGCCCTTTTTGCAATCTTGAAGTTGAAGATGAATTTAATTTCTGCCCATACTGTTCTGAGCCTTTGACAGAAAAAGGTAGAGATGTTGAACATAACAAAGAGAAAAAGGCTCAACTTAAATTAGTCGCCGCCCTAACAAGAACAGTTGAAGACGAAACGACATTAAAATTGTTAGGTCAAATAACAAACAAATTGTCAAAGTAATGTTACTCTCCATAACATATATAAAAAATTCACAGAATCTCTAAAATCACAGTATTTCTGTGATTTTTTTTTATAAATAAATATTTCTATATGTAAAAATATATAAATACATAAAAATAGTTTGAAGTTTGGTATAAATATTGATATCATAATAAAAAGCGAGGAATTGTGTTATGGAACAAAACGAAGTACAAAGCGAGATTGTCCAAGATGTAAATACTAAAGAGGTAGCAAAAAATAACAACAAGGAAAAAACAAGTAAAATACTATGGATTATTTCTTTGGTGTCACTTGCAATTTGTATAGTCTTGACAGCATTTTTTGCAAAGTCAGTCATCTCTCACCTAACTGCAACAGATGACCAAAAACTTGGAACGACTTTTGGGCTTATAGTGTTTATCGCATACTTTGGTGTACCAAGTTTGATATTTGGTTCACTAGCAACAGTTTTAAGTGCTGTGTCAGTTATACTAGCAAAACAAATACGAATACTAAAACTTATTACAATGATAGTTTCAGCATTGGTTTTAATTGCGTGCATAGTACTCTTTATACTTATTTAAAATTTTATTTCTAATTTTTTAAACAAAAAAATAATGTATTTTATTTATTGTTTTTAAAACTAAAAAAAAGGAACTTTGGTATTATATAGAGTTCCTTTTTATTATTTATTTTTAGTTAAAATGTTTTAAATTTATTATTTTTGAAAATCTTTAAATATACAGAGTAACAAAATACAAGATGAAAAGTACTGTTACAATATAAGTGAATACATTTATTTTTTTATATTGTCCAGTTAAAAGATGAATAAGAGTATAAACTATAAGTCCAACTGCAATTCCAATACTTATGTTATTTGCAAGAGGCATAATGATTATAGTCAAAACTGCAGGTATCGCAACTGTTAAGTCTGCAAAATTAACTTTGTTTATACCATCGAACATTAAAACACCAACGAGAATTAGTGCAGGTGCAGTAGCGTAAACAGGAATAATCATAACAATAGGACTAATAAATAATGAAAGTGCAAAGAAAACACATGTGAACAAACTGCTAAGCCCCGTCCTTGCTCCACTTGCAATACCAGAAGTACTTTCAACATAACTTGATGCATTTGGTATACCCAAACAAGAACTAACAACAGCGCCAGAGCCATCTACCATCATTGCCCTATTTTGATTTATTACATTCCCTTTTTCGTCAATAAGGTTGCCTTTTTGAGCAGTTGCTAAAAGTGTTCCAACAGTGTCAAACAAATCCATAAGTACCACTGCAAATACTGTTAAAATAACACTTGTAATCGCCGTAAAAATATTTCCTGTAAAAAGCCCTAGAAAATCAAATTTTAAAAAGGTATATTTAAACAAATCGCCAAATGGAGGCAAAAAACTATTTGTTAAAAGCACTTCGAAAGGATTTACTCCAACACAAAACTTAATTACTATATCAATAACCGTTCCTGCTAAAATACCATAAAATATTGCGCCTTTGACATTTTTAATATAAAGCACTGCCATAACAATGAAACTTACAACTGCGACAACTGCCGAAAAACCACTAGCAGTACCATTTAATAAATCTAAAATTCCACTATTAGATGACGAAAGCCCAACATTTAATATAAATAGTCCAACACCAATTGGAATTGCAAATTTAATTGATAAAGGAATAGCATCGACAATTTTTTTTCTTAACCCTGTAACTGTGATTATAACAAAAAATACACCTGCTAAAAATGATATTGACATTGCTTGGCTATATGAATATTGCCCACTTTCAATTAGTCCAACAACGAAACTTGCAACACCAATACCGGGGGCAACAATAATTGGTAAATTAGCACAAAGTGCCATACTGATTGTTGCTAAAATTGTAGTTAAAATTGTTGCGACAAACAAAGCCTTCCATAGTGCGTTGCCGTCAATTCCAGAGAATAACCCTGGAATAACAACCATGATGTAACTTATAACCATAAAGTTGACAAGTCCACCTAAAAACTCTTTTTTAAAAGAACTACCACGCTCTGTTATCTTGAAAAATTTATCAACTTTTTGCAAAAATTTTGACTTTTTAGGGTTTTTTTGCAATTTTTCATCGATTTTTACTTCATCTTGACTTATTTCTTGTTCTTTAATTTCATCTTTAACTTCTTGAGTTGTTTGCTTTTTTTCTTGCTCCAAAATTCACCTCTAATCTAATTTAGTATATCTAAGCCCGTTTAGTATATCAAAAAAATAAAAAAGCAAAAACTAAAATGTTATTGCTTTTTCATATTTTTTTATTTTTCTTCGGTTTTTTCTTCATCTTTTGCTGTTTGGTCAAGATGTTTTATCCATGACCTTCTGCGTTTATGTTGACGATGGTCAAAATGTTTCCAAAGTTGAATTATATGTACATTGTCTTCAAGGTTGAGATTTGTTTCACAACTTTTTATTCCATGTCTTATAAAACTTGCTAACATTTCACGAATAATAAGTGCAGGTACACCCCTTGATTGCCATTCTGGTTTTACTGCAATAAGTGCTAAATCTAACTGTGTTGGCTTTTTAATTGCTTTTAAGAATGGGAAAAGACTTCTTAAGTTTAATCTACCTTCGTATTTATTTACTACTTCACTAAGTGAAGGTATAGCAAATCCAAACGCAACCAAGTCATCATTTTCATCAACTATGATACTTATAAAATCTAGACTTATAAACAATCTAAACTGGTCAATTACCTGTTTTCTTACTTTGTCTGTATATGGAACAACTCCATAAAGTGGTCCATATGCTTCATCAAGCAACTTGAAAATGCCTTTTTGATAGCGTTTTATAAAAGCACCCTTCCTGCCCTTTGGTGCATTTTTAAGTTTATATTTTTTCATTACGGCATCGGCAAGTGCATTTATTTTTGGGTCTAGTTGTTTTGGTATTGTTAAATTAAATTCTACCCAATCGGTTTCTTTTTGATATCCACAATACTCCATAAGGTCTTTATAATAATCAAAGTTGTATGCTTCTTCAAAAGTTGCAATCTCATCAAAACCTTCAATAAGCATACCTTCCCTATCCAAATCATTAAAGCCCATTGGACCATGGACAATGTTCATACCTTTTAATCTTGCCCAGTTTTCAACACTGTCAAATAGTGCCTTTGCAACTTCCTTGTCGTTTATGGCGTCAAAGCGAGTGAATCTTACCCTTTTTTCATTTACTTTGTTGTTGTAAAGTCTTTGAATAATCCCTGCTATTCTACCAACAAGTTCACCGTCTTTATATGCTAAAAAGTATATTGCTTCACAATCTTCAAACGAAACATTTTTCTTTGGATTAAAAAGTTCAAGTTCGCTAGACCTTAATGGGTGGACATATTGTTTAACACCTTTATAGAGTTTTGTTGGAAAGTCTACAAATAACTTTCTTTGTTTTGCCGTTTTTACTTCTTTAATTTCTATCATATCATAAATATATTACTTTTTGTTGACTTAGTCAACTATTTTTAAAAGACAATTTTTTGACCTATATACATTTTTTTGCCTTTGGTAACTTCTATTATTTTATCTACGCTAACTTTTAGTTCCTTGGCAATCTTTTCATAGGTGTCAAGTGGTTTAACAACATAGATATGCTCATATGGCTTGGGTATAAGAATTATATCATTTGCTTGTATGCTTGATGTTTTGTTTAACATTTTTAGTGAATATTCATCTATTTTAAAATTTTTGCAAATATTTGCAACTGTATCATCTTTTTTCACTTTATAGCAAAGGTTATATTTTGTCGTAATTTGCATAAAGTTTACCTCCATAAAATAAGATATGATATGAAATCTTTATTCAAAACAGTTTTTTTAATTATGATATTCAGTGGTCTAACTAGACTTCTTGGATTTATCTTTCGTATATGGCTTTCAAGAACAATAGGTGCACAGGCACTTGGAATTTACCAAATAAGTTTTTCAATTTTCGCAGTACTTTTAACACTGGTTTCAAGTGGTATTCCACTAATTGTGTCTAGGTTGACTGCAAAATGTGCAACAACAAAAGATAAAAAAACAGAAAGCAAAATAGTTACAACGGCGCTAATTTTGGCACTTTCAATAAGTGTCATAGTTTCGCTTTTAGTCATTGTTTTAAACAAACCAATTTCACATATCTTTGCAGACGAAAACTGTATTATAATTCTTTTAGTTTTACTCCCTGCACTTGTTTTTTCAAGTGTGTATGGCACACTTCGAGGAAACCTTTGGGGAAAAAATAATTATCTTGCTTGTTGTTCAAGCGAACTTTTTGAGCAAGTGGTTAGGATAATTGTTTGCATGATTTTGCTATGTGGAATATTCCCTGCACTATCTGGAGAAATTGGCGCTGCACTTTCACTTAGTATTGCGTGCGTTTTGTCATCTACTTTTGTATTCATTTGGTATTTAAAAAGTGGTGGCCGATTTAAAAAACCACAAAAACAAGAATACAAAAATGTATTAAAAAGCAGTGCTCCAATAACTTTTATGCGTGTTGCTTCAAGTTTGATTCAACCTGTCATTGCTTTGATTATTCCTTTGCGACTTGTATCTGCTGGCTACACAAACGCACAAGCACTAAGCCTTTACGGTATTGCATCTGGAATGACACTTCCACTTCTTTTTATCCCAATGACAATAATAGGCTCACTATCTTTTGCCCTAGTTCCAGACCTTGCAAGTGCAACTGCGAAAAATGATGATAAATATATTTCTTCTAGGGTTACTACTTCAATAGTTTTTTCAATGTTTGTAGCATTTTTAATCGCCCCTATTTTTATGGGACTTGGCGAACTAATAGGTGTTTTCTTTTACGATAACACAACAAGTGGTGTGCTTCTTAGTTCAGCATCTTGGGTTATAATTCCGCTTTGTTTAACAAATATATCATCATCTATACTAAATGCCGTAGGTCTTGAATTAAAATCTTTTAAAAATTATATTTTAGGTGCAATAATTATGCTTCTTTGCATATGGTTTTTACCAAAATATATTGGAATAAACGCACTAATTTATGCAATGGGTGGTTGTTTCACCACATCGGCAATATTAAATATAAATATGATTAAAAAAAGAGTTTGCCCTAGCCTAAAAATAGGAAAATATTTCGCCAAGTTTACAATTATTTCAATTCCTGTAATTGCACTTTGCAGTTTTGTTGGCAGTCTTTTAAGTCTAATTTTACCTTTGTTCTTTAATCTTTTGGTCACTTGCTCACTTGGTTGTATGTTTTTTGTGCTTTTGTGTATGGTATTTAACATCTTTGAAATGCATAGCGTAATCGTATGGATAAAACATAATAATCCAATAAAATTACATCACCGTAAAAATAAAGTTTAAAAAATTCAATTTTTGCAATAAATAATATATGTTAACTCTAATAATAAGGTCAATTATAATATATTTTGTTGTACTTGTTGTTTTTCGACTTATGGGCAAACGACAACTTGGACAAATGCAACCGTTTGAACTGGTGCTAACTTTAATACTCGCCGACCTTGCAACAATACCTATGGCAGAGATGAGTGTTCCACTTGTCCATGGAATAATACCCTTACTTGCCCTACTTGTGATTCACTATGTAATAACCATACTTTCAAAACATTTTCCAAAAGTTAGTGAGTTATTCAGTGGAAAACCAGTTATTGTGATAAATCAAAATGGAATAGACTACAAAGCAGTGCAAAAATTAAATTTATCAATAGATGACATATTAGAATCTTTAAGAAGCGCAGGATATTTTAGTCCAGATGAAGTACTATTTGCTATAATGGAGACTAATGGTAAAATAAGTGTCTTGCCAAAAGCACAAGCAACTTTTGTTACAAAAAAAGATTTAAAAATTGAAGGAGAAGAAAATTCAATGCCCGTCACTCTTGTAAGTGAAGGCAAAATAATACAAGAAAATTTTCAACAAGTTAAAGTAAATAAACAAAAAATAATGGACTTTATAGAAAAATTGGGTGTAAAAACCAAAAAAATACTAATTTTTACACTAGATAACAACGGAAAAGTATACTTTCAAGAAATGCATAAAAGAGCAAAGATATTAAATACTAACCTTAAAGGAAAATAATGAAAAAGTTTATAACTATTATATTTGTGGTATTGATTTTAATAGGTGCAGTTATTTATGAACAAATTACAATAAATAACTATTTAAGCGAGATTCAAGATATGACAGAGGAACTAATGACAATCACAAGTGGAAAACAAAACATTCAAACAGAAGAAATAAAAGAAAAAGTAGAAAATCTTAAAAATACTTGGATACACCACGAAGAAGTGTTATGTATTTTTGCAAACCATAAAGATATGCGTGATTTATGTATTGAAGTACAAAAACTTGAAGGAAATATAGAAGTCAATCAATACGAAGATTTTACTGCAAGTTTAAAAGTTATATATCACCTATGCAACGACTATCATAAAATAATGGGAACAAGTTGGCAAAACATTTTTTAAGATTGAATATCTATTCAATCGTTTTAATATGGTTAGTAAAAAAAATGATATAATTTTTTTAACTAATATAAAAAAAGTGTTGACATAAAACTTGCATTTTGATATGATTATATTGCTTTTTGATAAAGTAGTGTGCCTCGTTAGCTCAGCGGTAGAGCAACCGGCTGTTAACCGGTAGGTCGTCTGTTCGAACCAGACACGTGGCGCCAAAAAATCACCAGCATTTGCTGGTGATTTTTTTGTTACTTTATAACAGTGGTGAGAACAATCTTAGTATTGCTTGTGCTAGTTTACTTGCAAAGAACTTGCGATTAAAATCTGAAAGTGTAACAAATTTACTATTCTTTATATCGTTTTCAAATATCTTTGCATAACTATTTACAAAATCTTTGTCATAAAGAATTGATGTAAGTTCAAAGTTTAATGCAAAAGACCTATTATCTGCGTTACAAGTTCCAATAGAAACGCAAAGGTCATCAACAAGCAATGTTTTTGCATGTAAAAAGCCATTGTAAAGATACACTTCAATTCCTGCGTCCAAAAGTTCTTTTATAAATGACAATGTGACATAATATACAGTGCGTTTATCTGGTTTGGCTGGAATCATAACCTTAACATCAACACCAGTCTTTTTTGCAAGAATCAGCGATTTTAAAAATGTTTCGTCTGGTATGAAATATGGCGTTTGCAAATACACCCTTTTTTGTGCAAAAGATATCATACGAATATAGGCATCTTCAATGTATCTTTGGTCACTTTCAGGCCCACTTGTTACCACCTGCGCACCAATATTTCCAACTTCTTTTAAAGACTGCTCCAAAAAATAACCTTCTTTAACAAGTTGTTTTGCATTTAGCCTATCTCTTTTTACACATCTAAAATCATTGAAGAATATATTTTGCAAGTCCCAAACCATCGGCCCTTCAACCCTTATATGAGTATCTCTCCATGGTGAAAGTCTTTTCTTTTTGCCCATATGGTCATCACGAAGGTTTATTCCACCTGTATATGCGATTTTGCCATCTATTACAACAATTTTTCTATGATTTCTGTAATTTATTTTAAAATTTATAAGACGAATCCCCATAAATGGTGGAAAGAACTCAGCGACCTCTCCCCCTGCTTTTTTTAATTTTCTAAAAAATCTTCTTGGTGCTTTAAGTGAGCCCACACTATCATATATTAGTTTAACTTTAACTCCACTTCGTGCTTTTTGACAAAGAATGTTCATAATTTCCTTGCCCGTTTTGTCATCGTCAAAGATGTAATATTCTATATTTATATTTCTTTGGGCATTTAACAAGTCATTTTTTAGGCTTTCAAGTTTTGATGGCCCATCAGTAAAAACTTTTACACTATTTCCTGTTGAAAATACATTGTTGTCATTTGATTTTACAAATCTTATAAGTTTGTAGGCATAATCATATTTTTCATTTTTTGCACGCAGTGCATCAAAATTTATGCGTTGCCATGAAACAAACTGCAAATAGTCTTGAGTGTATCGGCGTTTTCGTCTTATGTATACTCTTGTTCTTATACTAAGTCCACCACCAAATAGCATATACAAAACAAATCCACCTATTGGAAAAACAGCCAAGATAGCAAACCATGCAAAAACACTTTGTGGTTGTTTTCTTTCCACAAAAATCATAACTAAAAGAAGTAGTAAGTTAATAGCATAGCCTACTATCAAAATAATTGATTCTGCCGACATTGTTTTTCCTTTTAATCAAAAGGTGGAACTAATTCCACCTTTTGAAAATTTTTAGTTGTTTGTCTGCGAAATTACTATTGTATTTTCGTAGAGAATAAAGTCTGTCTTGTCTACACCATCGAAACTATAAAGTGAAATGTAGAACTCAATTTTTACTGTCAAATCACGAACTGGCTCGGTTCCACCAGTCAACACCAATGTGTAACTTCCACCTTGATTTACAAGTGAAACATATTGTTCGTCACCTATTAAGTTTTCTTGTGAGTAAAGTCTTACATATATATCATTTTCACTAACACCGTTTATTTGTGCTAATAAAGAGAATATGTTGCCGACTCCGTTTAAGAAAAGTGTTGATGAAATCTCAGAAAGTTCAACTTCTTCATTTATAAACACAAATGAATATGCTTCATCTAATGTTTTTATTGTGAATATTTTATTTTCAAATACACTTACATCGGTATAATTCAAGAAAATTATCTCAAGTGCATTTTCATTACTCCAATTAAAACTTAGACCTCTAACTTCGGTTGAATCTGAGTTTATATCTTGAATGTAGTGACCATTAATGTAAAGCGAGAATTGCAAATCAATACTTGACCAATCTGTACTTTTGAAAACATCATATGGAATACTTATATATCTTTCCTGTGATGTTAAGCCTTGCTCTTCATCTATGGTTATATCACGAGTTGCATAACCATATTGTGACATATTATCAAAATCCATCAAGTCATTATTTATTATGTCTTGTGTGTTTTCACCAACTGAAAGTGTTATACCTGTTTTGTTTCCAACTATAATATTTTCATTTTGTTGTGAGTATGCAAGAACAGTAACAACACCATAGACAACACCACCACTATTTACATTCTTACCAAACTTGTATTGGTATGAAGTGATAAGCCCATCTTTGTTAGAAACTTCACAAGTTACATTTCCATCTTGCTTTAATTGAGTGTAATAGTCTTGAACATCTGATGACAAACCAAATATATTATAACCATAATCTATGTTTCCATATATGTTTTGTACTGCAAGGTATGGTAAAAGTGCATTGAATATATGTCCTTCAGTGCTTGCACCTGTGTTAACATATTCAAATGTTGCCCTATTTGTCATACTGTTAGCAGAATATTTGCTTTCAACAAATTCAACATTTGGTAATATCAATTGTTGGACATTTCCACTTCTTGTTAAGTCTATTCTTAAATTTGCAGAGTTATATTCGTTTGGAATGGTTATAGTTAACTTAATTGTTCCGTCTGCTTCGTAACTAACGGGTTGCATATTTGATACCCAATTATAGTCATAACCACCAGCACCGTTTGCTGTTCTACTGCTATAAAAACCAACGCTTACACCAAAAACTGATAATAGTTGTTCATCTGTCCATACATTTGAATATCCATCAGAGATACTAATCATTTCAAGTATGTCGTATATTGAAACATTAAATTTACCTTCTTCTTCTGATGCGTACCTAGCAAGTTTTGAAACACGAGCTGAGATTGACAATGTAGCATTTTCTGGTGCTGAGAAGTAAACTCTTACTGTGTCAATAAGTTTCTTACCAGATTCTCCGTCTGGACCATATTTGACATAAACATCTATTAAAACATAGTTTGACTTGGTATCAAAACCTTCTTTAAGTGTTATTTTACCAGTTTCTTCTTCAATTTCAACATATTGGCTTCCTGCCGATGGTAAAGTGCTTAGTCCAAACGCTAAATCACCTGCATTTCCACTTAATGTCGTATCTTGACCTATTATAAACGATGTTGCCGTTGTGTAGCCTGCTACAAGTTCAAAAGGTCTATATGTTGTACCTGCCCAATCAGAAACTTCAATTCCATCTGTCATATAATTTGATGGTAATCTTGCATTTCTTTGTTGCTCTGAGCCATATGCCAAAGTTGCATCAACATCAACAAATTTCAATGTTATCCAAACATCTGCTTGATAGCCCGAATATACTTTTTGTGCTTTTCCGTTTTCGTATGCATATGCGACATCTACAATCAAATCATCGTCAACATATTCAACATTAAGTCCGTCAGTACTTGTCAAAAATTCAGCATCTTTTTCTATGTATTTTGTCATATCATACGAATTTGTTACTTGGTCAGCACCCGGCTTTATGCTTGTTGTGAATGAAATACCTTTAAGGTTAGCCCAACTTGTAACATTTATTCCGTCGATTATTGTCCTTGAGTTGTTTGTGTAAAGTGACATCTTTTCGCCACGAGTACTATCAATAACTCCAAGT
Source organism: uncultured Clostridia bacterium (assembly GCA_944383345.1). Lineage (GTDB taxonomy): Bacteria > Bacillota > Clostridia > Christensenellales > UBA1242 > UBA5893. Next base: position 13,636 of record CALWPE010000011.1, read on the forward strand.
TCTTTAAGTGAATATTTAACAACAGCATTTCTATCTGCTGAGATATTTACTGTACGCTTGTCATCACTGTTTTGTTGATTTACAAAATGTATTGTAATCATAGAATCGTTGTCAAGTTGGCGCATACCTATTGTAAAGATTTGGTCTTGTACAATATAACTTGAAATTTGTACACTATATATTGGCCATTTATCTCCTTCTGGGACTGTTTGTCCATCAGAACCATCAAAGTATGTATAACTGAATTGTTTTAAATTTGAACTACCTTTGTAGCCCGAAGATGTTTCAAAAGACAAATCGTATGCTACTGAACTTCCGTTTGATGTGTATGTGAAGTTTTCTTGTACACTTGAAGTCTTTTCTGGGATGTCGATACCTTCTTGTTGTTTGTATGTGTAGGTTGTGACTTCATAGAATATTCTAAATTGATAATTAGAAATATCTTCAAACCCAAACAAATCTTCTATTGAAAGGTATGAACCCGAAGAACTGTCAACTGGAACAGTCGCATAAACATCTTCGTTTGTCTTTGTGTTATGTGCTCTAATTCTTAGTTGCAAAACATTTGCAACAGACGCAAGCGAAACACTCTCGTTTTTGTCATTTCTGATATTGTATTGTAGGTAAATTGTATATGAGTCTTTAAGTGACCTATCGCCTACAACATAATTTTGACTATTATCCACAACATCAATTACATCAAGTAAACTAAATGCTACTCCGTCTCTTACATAAGGAGTTTCGTTTGATACCAAACTGTATCTCTCACGAATTGTTGTTGGAATTTCAACTTTAATTTCGTATAGACCATCTTCTTCACTAGAATTTGCACTAATTGTTAATGTACCACTTAACCTACCTTCATCAAATGTTTCGTTTATGTAATCAACATTAAAATGAATTTGGTCATTTTCAAGTACAGGAACATATCTAATTTCTTGTTGGTCGCCGTTTATGTCATCGTATGTGAATACGACTTTCCAATCAATAAGTTCTGACAACTTTATGTTAGGGTCTGTTGCATCTCTCTTTTGGAAAGCAACAGTTATTGCATGGTCGTATTTACTACCTGACTCGCCTTGATTTACAAGTCCAACAGATTCAAGTTCGAATGCTGTAAGTGAACCAGTGTTGAATAGTACATTGTATTGTGCAACAAGTGTTATGTAATATCTTATTGTATAGCCATATTCATCAGTCAAAATTAAATCTATGTTTTTATTGCCATACTTAACATTTGTAAACTTAAATGCCAAATCATAGTTAGATGAACCACTTTGTTCGTATTTTGTTAAATACTCGCCACCTTGTGCGTATGTAACATTAAATAATGATGCTACATTGCCTTTTTGATTTTGGCTTTCGTTTTCGTGTTCGATAAAGATAAAGTTATCACTTGGTATAGCACTTCCCCAATGTGCAAAAATCAAATAATCAACAAAATTGTAATCTCTTATCATGTTTCTGTTGATTTCAGAATTTATTGTACCATCGGAGTTTCTAAGTGTTTCATTTATATAGTCATTGCTTACAATAAATGTCAATGTGAATTGCTTTTCAATTGAGCCATAACTTACAGTAAGTGCCAAAGTAACTGTTACAGAAGTTTCTTTTGGTGCGCCTTGTGCCATGAAGTTATAATCGTAATAAACACCAGTTTCATCTTGACTTTCGGTTGGTGTAAATCTTAAGTATCCATTTCTGCGAGCAACCAAATCAGCATACTCATCGTTTGTAGCGACTTCACTTACACTGCTTGGATCAATAGAAAGAGTTAGTCCATCGCCAGAGAAGTCTTCTTTGACATAATATGACTTGTCAGAACTTCTCTTCATATTGAGAAGTGAGATATAGTTATCGTTTGCCGAAGTACCATTATGTAACACACTTGTGTTTTGTCCTGCAGAGAGTTCTACCTGTGTATTTTCAAACTCTATATCAAAACCATAATTTACATAGTATGTACCGACTTCAACACCGTCTGCAATATTTATACCATTTCTACTGTTGATAGAAATAACTTTTTGAATATTGCTTTCGCTTGTTATATCTTCTGTTTCTAGTGTGCAATTTGTGCCACTGAGTAATTTATATTGTTTAAAGAACTCAATATTTTGTGCACTTGTTTGTGCTATTCCACTTTGAGAATCAAAACTTGTTACTGTACGATATGATAGTTGTATTCTTGATTCAAAACTTGTTTTGATATTTCCTTCAATCACTTCACCATTTTTATTTGTTAATGAAGAGTATTGATAGTCGCTATTGGCATCTAGTGTGTATACTTCAAATCTTACCCCTTCTTCGCTGTCAATAAATGCAGTCATATCTTCAACATTGAGGTCTAGTAAAACTACCATTGTTTCAATTTCGTCACCCTGCATACCTTCTGCAAGTGTAATCATACTTGATTGAGCATTTATTCCATTTACAGAACTTACTTTTATGTATTTTGTTGTAGATAAATCAGCATCGTCTGGAATAGTAAGTGTAAGTCTTATCTTTGTCAAAATGTCATCGTTTGAACCAATATATATGTTTTCTTTATTATTTAAACTATTTAAAGCAACACTTGCGTTAAAGTTATAGCCTGTTAGTGAGTAAATGTTATTTAAAATAACTACATTGTAAACGCCAACTGGTACATATGTAACTTCGGTGCCATCTATTCTATAGAACAAACTAAATTGAATACTTTGTCCGTCTTTTATAGTAACACCATTTTCAACATCTTCACGAATCTCAAAATCTGTATCAAGTGCATAGTAGTTTTCGTAAACTTTTTCACCATTTACATATACAAACTCAGAACCAAGCCCAACTCTTACAACAATGTTTTGTTGGTGATTTTGTCCGTTCAAATCTTGAACAACTATTCTTGCGTTGTCTGCAAGGTCTGCAACATCTGCTAGTGAAATTATGTTTTGAGCATTTTCGCTTCTATCAAACCAATACGATTCAGCAACTGCAACTGTATCTTGGTTTGGTGCTGGATATGAATTGGTTATGATAAAGTTTGGACTAAGTGTAAGACCAAAGTACGAAACGAGTGACAAGTACTCATCAACACCATTCAAACAGTTGTAGTAAACAACTCTAAATGACAAGTTGGTAATATCTGCAACTTCGCTGACATTTAAACTTATAACATAATGACCGTTTCCATCGTCTATTACAGAGCCTTCAAAAGAGCCATTGACTGACTGAGTTATAAGTTCAACTGCAATGAAGCCAAGTTTGTTATCTATTACATTTTTGTACCAAGCATCAAAGTCATCACCACTATAATTAAACAAATCTGAAAGTATATCAAGTTGAGTTACATCGCCTGCAAGCACTCCACTTACTGGCAACATGTTTACTGAAGAAATAGGTTGACCGTTTGGTGCTGTTGCAACACTTAATGTAGGATAAATTCGCAATCTCATTGTGAAGTTGTAAACAATTTGTTCGTCTTGGTCCATAAAGGTAAACTTGACCATTATATTTACATCGGTAACATTTGCTACCATACCGATTTTAATAATGTCATGTCCATCTTCTTCAACTGCAAGTATTGTTGATGCACTCACTGAGCTTGGAACAGTTATTGTTATGTCGTCGAATGTTGTGAATACCAAATCTCCGTCATTTTTGTTTACTTTAAATGTGTCATTTATATCGATAATGTTTCCACAATCAATTTCATATAGTCCTAACATTTCATTGTATGTAAGCATAGAAGTGTTAGGCTCTACCATTGCAACTTCATAATTTGACAATACAAACAAATTGACAACTTTTAATACACCAAACTTTGTGTAGAATACAAACTGTGTATTGAAATTCTCAGTTGTGTCTTCTGCATAAAGAATCATATCGTTTGTATCAACCCAAACTTGTTTATCTTGTAAATATGATGGAACAACATAGAATTTTAGCAAATCTATTGCATTGGTTGTACTGCTTGATGAACCAAGTGTCATTGACAAACCATATTTTCCATCACCAAGTGCATAACCTTGATTTTCACCTGCTGAAAGATTTATATCTTTAATGTCTGTGCTATAAACTCCACCGTCTGTTCTTTGTGTGAAACTAAGAGTTGGGATTTCACCTACACTTATATAATAGTAGGCTTCAAGACCATTTGTCGTGGTCATCTGTACTTTAACTCTTACATATTGTGCTCCACCACGGTTTATTTTTACAACACTATTTCCATGAACACCACTAGTTATAGTTGCATATTGTGCTACATTTTGTGCTGTTTGCCATTGATAGAAGTAGTAAGCAACTTCGCTTATCTTAAATGTCAATGTCGATAGTGCAACTGCCTGTTCTTCAAATTCACCATCTTGAGTTCTTCCAATTGCTACCCTTGTGGTTGCATTTTTTGAATTTGGAATAAATTCGCTGAATGGTTCTAGTAAATCAACACTTGCTTCGTCATTGTCATCAAAACTTAAATATTCCATATCAAATGTGACATTGTTTACATCACCATAAAGCATTGAACCTGTTATGTTTGTGTTTTGTGAATATTGTGATTGATATGGATAGAATGTTCTAATATCAAGTACTTTTTCAAGTTTAACAAGATATGGTATAACCAAACTATCACTTGCAACGCTAATTCTTGCCCTTATAATAACAAAAGTATCACGACCAACTGCTTCGGTATAAAAATCTGTACCGTCGAAGTATGCGTAAATGTTTTTATCATTTTTGTCTAGGTTTTCAACACTTAGTTGCATAGTTGGAACATATCTAAAACCAAAAGTAGTATCGTCTATTTGTTCGCCTTCTTCAATTAAGATATCAGTAGCGCCCAAACCACCATTTTGCAATGTGTAATATAACCCTTCATCAATAACATAATCTATATTTAATAAATCATATAAGTCATATTCTTCGTCAAGTGCGTTTGGATAAATCACAAAAGGTACATCAAAAGGCAACAACAATATCTTAAAGTCAAGACTATCACCCGTGCCTTGCAAGCCATTGTTTAGGTGAATTGTAGCACTTAAAGTATCAATAAGATTATTGTTTACACCTTGTATTGTAACTGTTTGTCCTTGAACACTTACATTTGTTGTGCTTGCAATTTCCAAACTCGAAGTTACTGTCGCCGAACCGTCTGTTGTTATTTGGAACGAATTTAATATTTCATCAAAAGTATACTGCTTGCCGTTTATGAGTTTTAGATAGTACTCGCCTTTATATAACACCCACATTGTACTATCTGGATTTTTCGTAACATTAGGTTTTATTGTGAACTTAACTTCATACGATGAGCCATCACCTGTCAAGACATCAACACCATTGTATGTGACAACAAGTGAAACCTCAGTACTATTTTGTATATTTGCAAGACTGTAAATAACAAATTGGTCTGCATTTCTCTTTATGTAGAAATTATTTGTATCATCTACGAATCTAAATGCTATTTTAGATAAATCAATATCAAAATTAGCATTTTGAACTTCGCTAGAACTATCAACCACCCTATCAATAACAAGTGGTAAAGTTGAATCAGTACTTAAAAGTGGTGCTTGACCATAATAATTTACTGTGTCAATTATTCCATTTGCGACACTGAGTAATATTTCATTTGAATTTTGTTTTACTCTAACATTTGGATTTATATAAAGATAAAGTGAACCAACACTATCAATAGTTGTATTTTGAGTTCCATTTTTTTCAAGTGCGACCATCACCCATCTGTATCCACCGTCTTGTGAACCTGACTTAAATACAATATCTGCATAGTAAACATACGATAAAACTGTTCCATTTTCACGGCCAATTCCTGTTGTGTTGCTAGCATCTGCGTCTTTTGATGAGAAGTTTACAATATAAGCATTTGCCGAAGTTGTGTCACCTTGTGGCAACAATGTTCTTGAAATTTGTTGTCCTAAAGAGTCGTATTCATATAGATACAATGAATATTTTGAATTGTCCAAATAGAAGTCATCTGAGCCTGTGCCGATAGAGTAATTCATTTGAATCATAACATGATAAAGTGAATCTGCATATGCGCCAAGGTATTGGACATTGCCAACATATGATTTTGGTTGTTCTTCGTAGTCATTGCCATATGAATCAACTGAAAGTGTTACAATTTGTGCAATATCCAAAACTATTGTTTGTGATATTCCAAGTTCTGCAATAGTAACTCTAAGTTGTAAACTATATGACTTACCAAAATCACGCAATATTCTCAAACTAGAAAGGTCATCGGCAGTGCCTTGGAACTCTACATAGTCGTCAAGCAATTCGATATCCTGTGCATCGACAAGACTAAATCTTTCAAGTGAAGTCAAAAGACCTTTTCCGCCGTCATATGTATACTCATAAGAGATAACATTTACAACATCAATGGTAGTTGCCTTTAAATTGATTGTTGAGCCGGCATATCCTCTAAGTGGTACAGATATTTGTGGGAAGTCGTATGCTGTGGTTTGAACATCTCTATTATAAATAACTGAACTACTCTTTGTTGCAGATATTCCATTTTGGGTGCTTTCAACCATTTTTTCAACTTGAGAAACATAACCATTTTGCTGACGAGTGAAATATAAAGTATCTTTTATCTCACCTTTTGCATCTCGCAAATAAACTTCAACATCACCTGCTCCATTAAAGGTGAAATTGTTATTTGAAACCGTCAAAATTGAAGTATTTGAACTTTCAAGAGTGTATTCGCTTGAAAGTGGTACATTGCCATATTTATCTTTTACAACAACAGCCAAGGTTGAATAGTCAAGTCCCTGTTCTACTGTTTTAAATAGATATGGACTAACATCGTTAGCATTTAGTGTGTATGTTGTTTGAATACTGTTTATATAGCCATTTTCTTCTAAAATGTTTGAAGTTACTAAAATTCTATTGTCTGCACTTGATTTATAAGCACCATCTTCTGCTATGTTTGCATTAAAATCAAATATTTGTGCCAAGCCGTCATAAACTTCGATACAATCAAATAGTTGACCATCATTATATGTTGTAATCTCATATTCAATAGGAGAATCTAGTACATCACTTGTGTAAACAACATATAGTTTAACTCTTCTTTCAGAAACATTATCTGCAAGAGAACCCACATTCATAGAAAATACATATTCAGTACCATCACTTTGCTCAGTTCCGGAAGTTGAGTAAATAAGTGTTGTTTCGGTGTTTGTATCCAACAATTTTGCAATAACTTTTATATTGCCACTTTGTATTACATTTCTAAATATAAGTTGCTCGTTTGCTTGCTCGTTTTGACTTGCATCGTTTGGTAAAGTGTATCCAACAACAACTTCAAAAGGTGCTGTGGTGTTTTGAACATATGCGATATCGTTTGTATCTGGGTTTATAATTAAGTCCTTTGTTGCAAGTGATGTTCTTAAATTATTTGTTAAACCATACAATGTTTTATCAATGTAAACTTGCAAAGTTGAAATAGCACTTAGCGAGTCTTGACTGAACCTTGAGATAACATATCTATGGTCGGCATCATATTTTGGATTACCTTGATAGTCTGTTTGAATAGTAACAAATACAACATCAAAAGTCTTTCCAAAAGCCTCTTTTGACTTTGGCTGAATTATACCGTCTTCAATCTCATAAAGGGTTACAGTTTGGGCTCCTAGTTGATAAGTTTGTGCATCGCCTTTTGTCACTATATAGTCACTGACATTATATTCATCTGTCCCCATAACAAAGTAAGCACGAGTTTTATACAAATTGTTTTGAGGAACAACTGCTAATTTTTCTACATTAAGACTATTATATACTGGGTTTTCACCGTCAACAATGGTTAAAGTTTGTTGCTCGGTTGACCAATATACCATTGAGTCTTGAACCATATTTGTTGAGAAATCAACATATGCAGTATCTACTTCGTCTGCTGTATCGCCAAAATATTTTACTTCGATACGCAAGTTATTTGAATCTACTTGTGTCAAAACTGCAAATTGCCAAAAGTATTCATCTATGTTTTGAGTAATTACTGGCATGTAATATGTATATGTCTGACCATTTTCGCTAACTTGTCTAGTTTCGCCATAGCCATAATCTGGAAGTGTAACTACATTGTAAGCATTGTTTTCATTGTTTACTGCATCATAGTAAGTGTTTCCAACTTTATACAAAAACCTAATACCAACATTATTAAGTTCGTGTTGAAGAGAAATTGACTCATCAAGACTTGAATATAAAACAATATTTAAACTAGATTGTGAAGATGTGTATGTCACATCTTTGTTGTTAGCATAAAGTGTATAAAGTGTATCAACATTTGCATTGCTAACAGAACCGTCAATTCGCATACTATCAACTTCAACTTCTACCATTTCAACAGTTTTGTCTGCCCTGTATGCTTGTTTTGTTGTTGTTGATGTATCGGTTGCTAATTGTTCAAGCCTTGCTAAAATTGCAGAATTTTTTGTAACTTCATCTAGGTTTTCATACCCAAGAAGTACCCTCTCTTCAACTGGAGTTGTTGAGAAAACATATCCTACAATATTGCTTGTACCAATATTGTTTGTTTTAAATTCATTTGTAAAGCCATTTTGTGTTATGTTTACATCGTTTCTTGATGCTTGCATAAAATATGTATTTTTATAAACAACTTTTCCACCGTCTTTACCATCTTGGCTATAACTATATGCACTGCGTGCTGGATAAAATTTTAAATTAGCCAAAATTGTTGAACCAACGGCAAAAGAGTTAAGGTTTTCGCCCTGTGCACTTAGGCGAGTTTCAAGTTCTACTCTGTAAACTGGAACATCTACATTTACATCTGCTGAAATAGAATCTATTTTTTGGTTTGTAGATGTTGCAGTAATTTTACTGTGACCACCAGTTATCCATTCCATACCGTTACATTCACTGTCATTTTTTGTGGTTTCAAGGTAGACCTTAAAAGGTTCGCCAATAACTGCTGTTCTTGGAATAGAGATAACTCCATCACTTATCCTAACGCTACCATCTTGCAAAGTAACAACTTTGCCATTTTGTAAACTTAAAGTCAATGTCGTTTCAGTGACTTCTGGTGTATTTGTGGAAATAGTTATGTCAAAATCATCATCAACATTGTACACCTGCTGATTAAATGAAATATTTTGTGGTAAAACAGTTGGCTTGCTAAAAAATCCAGCAATCGCCAAAATACCAACTCCAACTCCACAGGCACCAATAAAAATCGCCAACGAAATTGAAAAAACTTTTAAAAATGTAGTAAATTTCATAACACTTCTCCACTATAACCAAATCGACTTTAAGTTATTATTTACATTATTAGTCAAAATAATTATATAGTTTGAGTCTGTTTAAGTCAAACAATTTAAAATTCATTTTAAATAATTTTAAATAATTTATTTTTCTAGTGGTAAATTTTTCAAGAAAATAACATTTAAAAAAATAAATAAAAAATAAAATTCAAAAAAAATATTATTTATTATAAATAAATAAAAACATTTTAAAAATTAAATTTATTTTAATTTTTTGTAATTTTGATTTTTTTTATAAATTTTAAAAAAGATAAAATAAAATGTAAAATTGCATTTACTGTGCACAAAGTTTGCAAGTATTATTTACTATTGACATTTACTACCCCAAGTTGTATACTATAAACAAAGAAAAATATAGGAGGTCAACATGCCTGATACAAAAAAAGGATTTTCTATCGACATTAGGTACAGTGGCCATGTCGAAAAACAATTTTTCAGTGTCGCAAAAGGTGATGATGCTTTTGTTTTAACTGAGCAAGGACAATCTGACCCAATCATGATGGTTGAACCATTAAAAAAACAATTCACAATAGATAACACATCACACAAATTTGATGCGATATCAAAAGAAGATATCATTGTTTTGCCTAACATAAGCAATGTTGTCGCACAATACAACACCGATTTTACAATCACTGTTGACACAGACCAAGGTAAACGCACATTGAGGGTTTCTCACCATGAACTCAGCATCAAGGTTGGTACAACATTTGAACCACTTGTAAAATTTGACAAACCTTTAGATGTTTCTCTTCCAGAAAGTTTACCACAACAAATTACAAATGGTGATGTTCGTATGACATCTTTCCCTGCTCAAATGGCAGATGTTTTGGTTGAAGAATACCACTATGAAACATTCAAACTCGACAATGGTATGGTCGTTTTAAAATCACCTGACGGAAAAATTATATTCCCAGACGGAACAAAACTATCAACTGCAAACTTTGCAGATATTGTCAATGCTCCAAGTGGATATGTTCTTAGATTTTTACCTGAAACCGAAACAAGAAAGATGAAAGAAAATCAAGTTAGAAAAGGTATTGGAATATCCGAAGAAACTGCAAAAGAATTTCAAAAATTTATTGGAAAAAGCGAAGATTTATCATCAGTCCCTACCCTTCCATCTGATTCATCTTATGTAAAATTAAGAAATTCAAAATCAGCATATAGAATAGGCGAAGATGCTAAAAAAGATAAAGATGACACACTAGGTGTTAAAGATTCATCAAATGCAAAAACCGAAGAAACAACAAAAGACTCGGGCGAAGAAGTGAAAGTAGTAAATACCGATGCTTTTATGGCCGAAGATGACAAAAAAGAAACACCTTCAAAAGAAGATGAAAGTAGCCAAGTAGCCTACACAGTTACAACAGATGAAAATATAGATGTTTCTACCATAACTCCTGATAATATCTATGATGTTCCTAGCTACACAGATGCAGAAGAAGAAAAAGACGATACAAAAGATAAGACTCAAGACGAAGAAAAATCAGAAAGTGAAGATAAAGAAGAAACAACACCTTCTGATACTGAGAGTGAAAAAACAGATAAGGACAACATAAACTACCATGTTACAACAGATGAAAATGTTGACACAACGACTATAAACCCTACAAACTATGATGTCCCTAATTACACAGACGAAGCAACTGCACAAAAGAGTGCCGAAACTTCTACAGTAAACAAAACCGATGGTTTCACTGTTCCTAACTACACAGATGAAGACAAAAAAGAAGAAAAAACCGAAGAAGATACAGTAAAAGAAGCCGAAACAAAAACTAAGACTACTGAAAGTGAAAATAAAGTCGCAGACACAAACACCGTCAACTATACTGTTGAAACTGACGAAAATGTTAATGTTTCTACAATAAATGAAAGTGCCGACTACAATGTACCTAACTACACTTATGACGATGAAACCGAAGAAGTAAAAGACGATACAAAAACAGAAACTACAGAAACTACAGAAACTACAGAAACTACAGAAACTAAGGATAAAGAAGGTTCAACAAACGAACAAATGACCGAAAAAAATAATGATGAAGAAGTAGAAGTAGTAAATGCCGATGCTTTCATGGCAGAAGATAACAAAAAAGAAACACCTTCAAAAGAAGATGAAAGTGATACTGTTGATTACACAATCTCAGCCGATGAAAA
>CALWPE010000012.1 GCA_944383345.1 uncultured Clostridia bacterium
ATGCTCTATACACACTTAAATCTAACTCTACAAACACATCTTTTATTTCATAACTTACACTACCGCTTACCGTGTAACTTACACTTAGTGCACTGTATACTCCAAAGCATAGTACTGCTATACTAAAACATAACGATACTAAACTAAAGAATAACTTAGACTTTCTGTTCATACTTTTCTCCTTTTCCCATTTCCCCGGACCATCTAATTTATTATTAGGTGTACTTCTTCTAAAAAAAATTATTAAAATTTATTTTGAAAACGGGTCAAAAGGTGATATTCTTTTAATAGTTAGACAAAATATATACAAAAAATGTACAAAAATGGTACACCTAATAATAAATTAGATGCACCATTTTTTATGTCACTCTCTCGTGTCTTATCGAACACTCTCCGTGTTCTGTCGAATGAAGTGAGACCTCTGTGAGATTTCTCGCTTCGCTCGAAATGACAAATAATATGCTAGGAATGACACCACTCAAACCAAAAAACACAAAAATAGCCCCGATGACGAGGCATAAAACAAATTTATAAATAGCAAAAATTGTGAGATAAAGTAAATAGAAAAACAAAAAAATAACCGCAAGGACTAGGCTCGGCGCATTTGGCTCCGCAGGAGTTTAGTCCCCCTAAATGACTGTGGAGCCAAGTGCGACAGCAAACGACGTCATTGCGAGTTATTTTTTTGTTTTTCCAGGAGTTTGGTGATAGACGATATTACTTGATGTGAATTGTGCCACCAATCTCTGCTCCAAACCCTTAGCATATTCCAACCTTTTTGTGTTAAAAATTGATTTTTAAACACATCTCTTTCAAGTGTTGATGTGCTAGAAGATATTGCAGTTTGGTCGGTTTCTATTCCCAAAAGATACCTATCTTTCTTTTTGTCGTATATTGCAACAGATATTTTACTATTTGAATTTCCAAGATTGATTTCTGTCTTGTAACCAAGTTTGTTAAGTTTTTCTGCAATTTGGTTTTCCATTGGTAACAAGCCAAGTGGTTTTTTCATTGTTAGGCCAAAGCCTTGACCAACGCTATTTAAAATTACCTTTACTTCTTCGTTGTTTCCGTTTGATACTGCACGAACATATGCTAAATAACTTCTAAGTAGTTTTGGTCCCATGAACTTACTGTTGTCAACTTTAAGTTCTTCGGGTTCAATACTTGTTACAACATATATTTTCTTTTTAGCACGAGTTATAGCAACATTTAATCTATTTTCTCCACCTTCGGCTGAAAGTGAACCAAATATTGCATTTACTTTTCCAAACTCATTTTTTGCGTATGCTATTGAAAAGATGATTATATCTCTTTCATCACCTTGTACATTTTCAAGGTTTTTGACGAACAAACTTACATCTTCGCCATTTTCTACCCTTGATTTTTCTTTTAGGTATAGGCTTCTAAATTCTTCATCATCAAAACACTCTTTATCAATGATATCTTCAATAGCACTTTCTTGCTCGACATTGAATGTTATAATTCCTATTGTTTCACCGTTTTTTCTAGTTTTTAAAATATTTTTTACAAGGTCAACAACTTTTTTGGCTTCTGTTATGTTCTTTCTGTCCTTCCATGTGCCGTCAACTAATATTCTCTCGATTGGTTTGTGTCTTATATTTTTTGAAATATTAGGTGCAATTTGAAGTGTGTTTGAATAAAAGGCACTGTTTGAAAAGTCTATAAGTTCCTCGTTTTGACTGCGATAGTGATATGTAATATTTGTGCTTGAAAAACGAGAAACGGCTAGGTCTAGCAAACTCTCTACTTCAAGTGCTGCCTGAATTGAATAGTCGGTGTCTTCATCTATTGTACTTCCCATATATCTCTTCATAAATGTTGTTGTTGGTCTAAGTTGTTTTGCATCACCTGCAACAACTATTGTCTTTCCACGATATATTGTTGGAATTGTGTTTTCAATAAATACCTGACTTGCTTCATCAAATAGGACAATATCAAACATATCTTTTTTCAATGGCAAAATTGTAGAAACATTTTCTGGTGACAATAGCCAACATGGGAATAGTTTGAAAAGATATTCGCCATAAATTTCCATTGTCTTTCTAATAGGCCAAAAGTTTTGCTTTTTTGAAATTTGATACAAATAGTCTTTGCTCTTTGGTGAGCCGTCCATAAGTCTTTGATAATCTGGACAAAAACTTTGAAGCGCAATTTTTTTGGATATTTCGTTTTGTTTCTTTTTTAGGGCGACTATTCTTGTACGAATATTCTCAAAATCCACCATGCGTGATAGAACTTCTTTTTGACTATCTTCGTATTTTACAACTTCGTGATAAATTCTTATTGGCAAAAGTTTTTCAAGTGTGTATTTATACTTTGCATAGTTGCTTGAATTTTTATAAGCAAAATCAAGCACTATTTTTTGATTTTTTGACAAACTATTTAAAACCATCAAGACATCACGCTGTTCTATGTAATTTTCTACTGCGTTTAAAAGCAACCTAAGCACTTGACTGTTTCCATTTAAAATACCATCAATAGCCATTACATAACCACTATCTGACAATATGTTTTTCAAAAAGTCATAGCCTGCTATGTATTCGTCCATTGCACTAAGTGTATCTTTAAATGTTGAATATATTTCGTTTATTGCTTTTTGTTCTTTGACTTTTGCATATGGATACATTGGGAACAATATGTAACTTGTCTTTAAAAGTTTGTAGGTCTTTGGTTGTTCAAAATGTGCTATCATCTTTGCAAGTGGTTTCATATCGCCATAAGATTTTGCACGGGAATAATATGTCAAAATTTCTCTTGAATACTTGTGATTCGCTAAGTCAAAAAGTGGCATACGCTCTGAGCATAGTGAGCGAAGTTTTGCCTGCGACATTGCTACATCATGTACACTTAAATCACTTTTTAAATGGTCTATAAATGGATTTTTCTTTTTCTCTTCAACAAAATTATAATATATCTCTGCCTTATTCTTTTCATTTACAATTTCAAGAGCCGATGAAAGTTCTTCATAATTTAACTTCATAAGCGCTTTATCTTTTAGCATTGCTTTATAGATTGGATATTCGCCACTTCTCTTTCCTATCTTAAAAGAGTTGTAGTACATACTTTGAAGTGATATACCAAAATCTGTATTTTGGGTGAGTACATTAGATATTATATTTAAGTTGTTTATCTCGCTATTTAACTTTGCTGTAACATCATCATACTCTTTAAATATGTTTTCGTCATACGGCATATTTTCGGTAATTGTATGCATTTTAAAGCATCTTTCGTAAAATGTTCGCTTCTCTTTTTCTGCATCTATTAAAAACATGGCTTTTTGGTTTAGTGTTGCAAGTCTGTTGTAGACAACTTCCATCGCTGCCTTTTTTTGAGACACTACCAAAACCCTTTTGCCTTTACATATTGCATCGGAGATAACATTTACGATGGTCTGGCTCTTCCCTGTTCCGGGTGGTCCATAAATTACCATGTTGCCTTGTTCGTTGACTTTTTTTACTACTTGCTCTTGTGCATAGTCAACATTGTTTATAAGATAAAGATTTTCGCATTTTTGGTTTTTATGCTTTATCTTTTTTGTGTTTAAAAGTTCGTTTATACTGTCGTTTGCAA
>CALWPE010000013.1 GCA_944383345.1 uncultured Clostridia bacterium
CACTAAGTGGTTGGTCAGTCGCATGGAGCGATTCAACACATTCAGGAGCATTGCCAACAGTAAGTGGAACAACACTCACAATTCCAGCAAACTGCTATGGTAACATAACGATTTCTGCAAACTGGAGCGCAAACACAAATACTGCATACAAAGTTGAGCATTACCAAGAGAATATTGATGTAGCATCTCCAAGTGAGAGTACATCATCACATTGGACACTTGCTCAAACAGATAATCTTACAGGCACAACGGGTGCTAGTGTTACTCCTTCAAGAAAAACATATACAGGATTTACTAGCCCATCTGCAAAAACTGCAACAATAAATGCTGATGGTTCAACAGTTGTTAGATATTACTATACAAGAAATACATATACAATAACATTATCAAGAGGCACAGGTATTTCATCTGTAAGTGGTGGTGGAACATATGACTATGGAAAATCTATAACAGTAACAGCGAGTGTAAATAATGGCTATTCATTTAGTAGATGGACATCATCAAATACATCACTTTTAGCAAATTCTTCGAAGGCTAGTTACACATTCTCAGTCCCAGCAGGCAATGTAACACTTACTGCAAGTGCAAATATTGTTACATACACAATAACATTTAATAGAAATAATGGTACATGGACAAGTGGATATTCTGCTCCTTCGTCTTACAATATAAATTCGTCAACCATAACATTACCAACAGTAAGCAATATATATAGAACAAACTATATCTTTGGTGGTTGGTATACATCTTCTACATTCTCTGGAAGTGCAGTTACAAGTATTCCACAAGGTTCAACAGGCAATAAGACATTCTATGCAAAATGGACATCTGCAGCCGTTTATAACACAACTCTTCATTTAGGTTATAGCAACTTAACAAGTGCGATAAATGGTGCTAGTGGAAATGGATCAGATGTACTTGATGTAAGAATTAACTTGCCTTCAACTACAACTTATAATGTCAATAAGAATTTAACAATTTTGACGAATGTTACTTCGGGAGTTACCATTGCAGGTGGATTTAATCTTTCTGGAACTTCAGGACAAGAAGGAAATGGTACTCTTGGTGGTGGTAGTGGTATGCTCACAATCCAAGGGCCTATAAGTTTAAATAATACTCAATTTGTAGGTACTGGAAAGGTTGGCGTAACTCACTGGACAATGAAGAACAACATGTCATATTCAAGCAATAGTAATACAAATAATATAACGATTCCACAGAATACATATCTAACTGTCGCTGGTGCAACACTAAGTGCAGATTACAGAGTAATAACTGTTTCAGGTGGTAGTGTTGCTATTAGCAGTGGAACAGTACAGGCAAAAGGCAGTGGACCAGCATTATATGTTCTTGCAGGTTCATCGGCAACCATGTCTGGTAGTGCAAAAGTTACGGGTTATATCGGCGTTCAAGTCTTGGGTAACTTTACTATGGGTGGAGGAAGCATAACTTCAACACTTCAAGGTATAAGCAATGAAAGTTCTGGTGTTACAACTATTCAAGCAGGTACAATAACAGGACCAACTGCTATATCTAACAAAGGAACTAATACTAATTCGTTGACCATAACAGGAGGTACAATTACAGGTACAAATTATGGTATAGACAACAACATGACAGGCACTGTTAATATAAGTGGTGGTACAATCTCTGCAACTGCTAGTGACTCTGGTGTTGGTATTATCAATAATCAAAGTGGAACAGTTAACATTTCGGGTTCAGGCACATTAACAATAAGTGGAAGTACAGGTATTAGCAATGTTTCATCAGGTACTATTACTGTAAATAATAGCAATGCAACAATCAGTGGAATACGCTATGGTATAGATATTACAAATGGAATTGTAAATGTATACAATGGTAAAGTACAGGGTACTGGAACTTCTGGTATGGGTATTGATTTAGGAAATTTAATGAATACGACTGCCAGACTAAATGTTACTGGTGGGCTTATAGTCGGAGTTTTCCGTGGAATAAATACATATGGTATATTGAATATTTCCGGTGGAACAGTAAGAGCAACTGGAGAGAATGGTAACGCAGTTGGAGACAATGGATTTGGTCGAGGCGAAATAACTATTTCAAATGGTGTATTTGAAGCCACAGGTGCCAATGGAAGTGGATTTGATTCTACAGGCGTATCTGGCATAACAATAACTGGTGGAACATTTAGTGGAACCTTAGCAGGTATAGCAACAAGTGCAACTACAACAATCACAGATGCTACGATTACAGGTACTTTATATGGTGTTTATAATAGAGGGTCAAAAGTAACTATCGGTGGTGGAACTATAAAGGGAACTGGTCCAGATGGTATAGGCATATATAACTTTGGTTCGGCAGTTGAAATAAGTGGGTCATCTGCGTTGATGGTAACAGGAAATAATGTTGGAATTCACAATGGAAATCTTAATGGACAGAGTACTAATAGTACGATTACTATTACAAATTCAAGAGCATATATAAACGGTTCTGTTGCTATATATAATAGTTCTTCTAACTCTAGTGCAATAACTATAACTGCAGGTACAATAGGTGAAAACTCTATAAGCACAGTTGTTGGACTTGGAAGTGGAGCAGGAACCGTGGATATTACTGGTGGCGAATTCAATGGAGATACGGCAGGTATTGTAATTGACTATGGAACAGCAGTTATCGGCGGTTCAGCAAGTCTATATGGAATTACAGGCTTGTATATTGGATATAATGCGACACAGTCAGGAAATACAAATGTCACAGTAAATGGTAGTGCATCTATAAATGGTGATAATGCTATAATAATTGGTTCTGGTACACTTGGTTCATTAACAATTTCTGGAAGTCCAGTCATAGGGGATACATATAATAATTATGGTATTTCGTGTGAAACAAGTTCTTTCCAAATAAAAATTAGTGGGTCTCCTACAATAAGAGGCAGAAGTGCAGGCATAGATATTTATAGTGGAGGAACACTATCACTTTCTGATACACCATTGATATCTGAAATTTATACAAAATCATATAGTCAAACGACTGCAAGTATCTCTGTTACTGGCACATTTAACCCAAGGGCTTTAATAACATTAAGTATTTCGCCTGCTACTCTAGGTAACTTTGTAGTGTACTATTCAAGTTCTTCATACGCATCTTCTTGGGCAAGCCAATTCCACTGGACAAACTCAACATATGAACTTTCATTATATAGTGGTCAATATTTGAGGATTACAAGAGCAGTAAATAGAGCTTACAATGTTGACAAAGGGACATATTACACTGATTTGAATTCTGCAATACTGGCTGCAAGTTCTGGTGATACACTAAGAATAATGGAAAGTGTAACAGCAATTGGTACTTGGACAATAGAAAAAGATATAACTATAATATCAAGTGACGATACTAATGTTCTTGATGGTGATTTCTTTGTATCAAATGGAACTTTAGTTCTCGATGGAACTTCTACGATTTTGACCATAACCGGAGGCATAAGAGTTGAAGGCGAATTGTATGTAACAGGAGAGGTCAATATTAAAAATGATTCAGCGAGTGATTCATCAAGTACTGCTATACAAATAGATTATGGTACTGCAACGATTGAAGGTGGTGGTTCAATATCTTCTACAAATGGTTATGCAATTGAAATTCTAAATGGTTCGGTAACACTTGACGGAACTTCTGCTAGTTTAAATATTTCAGGTTATGATTATGATATTTGGTCAAGCGGTGGAGTCGATGGACAAATAATTATCTCAGGGGACATCGGAAATGGCTTCTCAATTTGGCTTGACTGGATAGATGATAGTTCACCAAGTGATACAAGTTTACCTGAAGTTGCGATATATCTTGAAACAAGATTGTCAGGAAATGCCAACTCATTTGTCTATGTATTTTATGATAATTGGGAAGGAACAACAGGGGCTGTATTCTATAGTGCATACTCAATAACTTATTCTACTGACTATATATATGTTGGTGATAGGGTTGCAGATTCTGGTTCTCCATGGAGTCCATTTACTGATGCTTCACCAGGTAATAATTATCATGTATTTGAGGCATGTTTTGATGAAAATACTTGGATATATTACTATGATGAGAAGAAAAAGAAGATTAGGCGTAAACGAGCAAAGAATGTAAAATACAAAGACAAACTACTCGTTTGGAACTTCGACAAAGGTTGCTTTGATTTTGCAAACCCACTATTCATTCAAAGGACAGAAATAGCAAATAAATATACTCAAATAAAGTTTAGCGATGGTTCTTATCTAAATATTGTTGGTGACCATACAGTTTATAATGCAGATGACAGGTACTTTACCCCAATCGTAAGCAATGAGCATTATGGAACACCAATAGGCACAAAAGTAATGAAGTGGGACGGAAGCATAGTTACAATCGTCTCTAAAAAGACAATCTACAAGAAGATACCATATACAAACATAATAACAAATTATCATATGAACTGTTTTACAAATGGAATACTTACATCTACACCATTCAACAATATGTATAGGATAGATGAGAATATGAAATTCATTGTAAATAGTGACAAATATTGCCGTATGGTATCACTTCTAGATGGTATTGACAAGAAATTTATTGAAGGGTTAAGACTTATGGAATTCCCTGATAAAGTTCTTGTTAGCAGCCCAAAGAATGCTGGATGCAAATCTTTCAAAGAATACATCGACAAGAAGTTGGGTGTTCAAAAAGAAAGCGACTAAAATAAAAAATGCAAGGGTGACCTTGCATTTTTTATTAAATAATTTGTTAATTTAATATTTTTATGGTAAATTTATCTTGATATATGGTGATAGATATGAATTTCTTAAAACAGATTGCTTTTTTTAGGAAGAAAACTCCAACAAAAGTTCGTAAATTGGTGTCATTTAAAGATAAAACCAGTACAGAATATAAGGCTGCATTGACTATAAAAAAGGTGCTGGATCCATTAGTTGATACATCAACAAGAGACTTAAATCAAATGGTTGAAACACTATTTAAAAAACTTATGGCAAACAGAATGGGGTTTTTCACTATTGTGAAATTTGACATGAAAAATTATTTTCCATCTATATCACTAAGATATGCTTATGAATACTATATAAAAGATAAAATTGATAAAAAATATTGGCCTCTTTTTGAAAAATATTGCGATGAAATAAAATATAATCTTCAAGGTTTACCAACAAGTAGCAATTTTGCAGATATAATGTCTAAAGCACTAAAAGATGAACTTATTGATTTTTTTCATGTAGATGGTTTAACAAATTGTTTTTATTATGTTGACGATTTTGTTTTATTGTTTAAAAAGAGAGTCAATGAGATATATATCAAGTTTGGAATTTTAGAATGTATAAAAAAAGTTTTCTATAAATATAACACTTTGCCTTATCAAAACAAGGTGAAAGCACATATTGATGATGAAAAATATGTTTTTTTAGATGATACAAAACTTCCTGCAAACTTTACTTGGCTTGGTTATAAAATAGGCATAACATATGGTTGGCAGGGAATAGGTATAACACTTGATATATCTGATTTTAAAAGAAATTGGTATCAAAAAGTTATTTCAAAGGCAGTGAAAGACAATTATCAAGATGAAGATAAAATGCGAATAATGCTTTATGCAAGTACTCGTAGTCTGGTTACAAAAATTCGAAAAGCAGGTATGCCGAGCAAAAATATAAGTCTATCTCCATATAAATTTTATAAAAATTTAAAAAAATATCCAGAACTTATTGGTGAAGACACTCGCCGTTTTATGAAAGATAGTGTCAAAAATGCTTTTGTTCAGCAAAATATTTCTGTCCCATATTATATTAAAGATAATAATCCAAACAGTGGATATAGTATTTGGCATAACTTTTTTTCTAACAAAGCCGTAGTTTTAAATAAAAAAATTGGTTGGTCATATCAAAAACTATATGATTTGTTAAAAAAATACACTAATGAAGATATTCATTCAAAATCTTATGATGAATTGGCTAATATTTTCATTAAAAATTTTGTAATATCAATGAAATAATCTAAATATAGTTGTTTTTTTAATAAATTTGTGTTATTTTTAAGTTAAGGTTGCGAGAGCGACTGAATTACCGTCAATTTGAAACATTGTCACTGACATTGTTTCACAAAGATGCTACTGCGGTGGCATCTTTTTTATTTAAAACAAAAAATGCGAATGTTATTACACTCGCATTTTATTTAATTATTTATAGATTTTAATATTTCAATTTCTTCATTATTTAATTGTTGATTTAAAGATGTATTTGTTGAATCACCCAAATCATTATTTAAAGCATCTATACTTTCTTTTATTCTTTTTAGTGATTCTTCTTTTCCAAGAAGATATAGCATTTCACCAGCCCCACCCGGAGTAACAACATTTGCCGTCACACCTATACGAACTGGCCACATAAGTTTTCCTATTTTCATCTCTTTATACTCTGCGTATTTTGCTAACAAATTATTTAGTTTTTCAACTTCAAAATCTGTACTTGCAAGAAGTGGAAAGACTTTAACAAGTATATCTCTTGATTGAAGTTTGTCTAACTTGTTTTTCTTATTTTCAAAAAGTGATGTGTCAACTTTAAAGTTTTGTAGAAATTCAAATAGGGGAGCGATATCACTAAATTTGTTTATTCTTCCTTGAGCAAGAGTTGATGCAAAATCCCACTTGTCTTTTATAAATTGTGGTAATTCATTTATATAAGGCAAACAATCTTTCACAAAAGTTTCATGGTCAAGTTTTTGAATATACTGCGCATTAAACCAGTCTAGTTTTTTATAATCAAAAATTGCGTCACTCTTAACAATTCCATCTACATCAAAATGTTGTATAAGTTCATCAAGTGTAAATATTTCCTGTTCACTTTTTGGATTCCAACCAAGTAAACTTATATAGTTGACAATGGCATCACTAAGATACCCTTCATCAAGTAGGTTATTAAAACTTACCGAGCCATGACGCTTACTTAATTTGCTTACTGTTCCGTCAGGATTTCTACCCATAATTGTTGAAAGGTGAATTGTCTTTGGTGGTTCCCAGCCAAAAGCCTCATACAAAAGTTGATATTTTGGTGTAGAGTATATCTATTCTTTTCCTCTTATAACATGGGTTATGTTCATAACGTGGTCATCTACAACATTTGCAAAATTGTATGTAGGAAAGCCATCTCTTTTTAAAAGAACTTGGTCGTCAAGACTTTCATTTTCAACAGTGATTGTACCATAAACTTCATCAGTGAATGTTGTTGTTCCGTCTAGTGGGATTTTTTGACGAATAACATGTGGTTTGCCTTCTTTTAGATTTTTTTCAACTTCTTCTTTTGACAAATTACGGCAGTGTCTGTTGTATCCAAAGCCCTGTTCTTCTTTTTCGTCTGCATCACAAAAACAATAATATGCGTGTCCACTTTCTACTAGCATTTTAGCATATTTTTGATATATTTCTTTTCTTTCACTTTGGACATAAGGGCCATAGTCGCCACCAACATCAGGGCCTTCATCATGCTTTAAATGAGTTGTTTTCAATGTGCTGTAAATAATTTCAGTTGCACCTTCAACATATCTTTTTTGGTCTGTGTCTTCAATTCTTAAAATAAATTTACCACCATGGTGCTTTGCGAATAAAAAAGCAAATAGTGCTGTACGCAAATTACCTATGTGCATATAACCAGTTGGGCTAGGTGCAAATCTTGTTCTAACTTCCATAAAATACCTCTTAAATTTGTTACAACTAATCATATATTTATGTCTAAATTTTGTCAAGGCTTTTGGCATATGTAGGGACAAACTTTCATATCTTATTTTGAGGCAAAATGTGTTTAATTTTTTTAGTGAACTTGTCGCTGATTTTGGTATAGAAGTCGACAAAGCAAATTCATTTAATATAGTAAATATGTCCAACAAACTTGTGTACATAGAAGGTCAAAAAGGGGTAATAAAAATAGGTACTGAAAGTATGTCCATAAGGGTTAAAGGTGGAGTAATAGTTATTTTTGGACAAAACTTGAAATTAAAAAAAATCACTGGTTCAACGGTGTGTATTGTTGGAAAAATTGAAAAATTAGAGAGCAAATAATGTTTAAATTTACCATTTCACCAAGAAATACTGAAAAGATTTTAGACAAACTATCTAAAAAGTTTGAAATTTTTGATGCAGAAAAAAGCGAAGAAAAAGTCACTTTCATTTGCCATAATAAAGACAGAAAGAAAATAAAAAAAAGTTTAAAGTTTTGGGGGATACAAAATGTTGAATGTAACCCCATCAAAACTTCAAGTATATTAAATCAATTTACAAGCATTGGTATACTTTGTGGTATAGTTTTTTGTGCAGTTGTTTGGTTTGTTTCAAGTTTTTTTATAACAGATGTAATAATCATGGGGGATATAGATTTTACAGAACGAGAAGTTTATAATGTTTTGAAAGAGAACAATATTCATAAATTTATATTAAAATCAAAAATTGATAAAAAAAATCTTGAAAATCAAATTCAAAACATACCATACATAAGTTATGTAAGCATAATATTCCGTGGGAATGCACTTTTAATAAACATTCGTGAACAACTAACAAATGTAGAGATTGTGAACTCTGGGACATTTATGCCTATTGTGTCAATATATGATTGTACCATAACAAGCATAAAACTAATACAAGGGACACTAGCAGTAAAGGCCGGTGATACAATTGAGGCAGGTGATGTTCTTGTGTATCCATATTCAACTGATAGTCAAGGGAATACATGCTCTGTTCAACCACTTGCAGATATTGTTGCCGATGTATATATTACAAGTGATTTGGTTGTATATGATAAACAAATTGAGCAAATATTTACGGGAAATGTAATAAAGAACTATGAAATTACCTTTTTGGGACTTCCTTTATACAAAAAAGAAAATGAAGTTGATTTTTTAAAGTACACAACAAAAGAGTACACCGTTGATGCAACTACTACTCTTTTGCCAATAAAAATAAATTATAAAAATTATTATGAATACGAAGAAAAAATAAAATATTCCAATTTTAATGAAAATTTAGATTATTATATTGATAAAACACGCCAAACTGCCTTGCTAAATGTTAAAGATTATGACATAATAAAAGGTGAAAGCCATGTGGTGAGGGAATATGATGGATATCATGTTGTTGAATATTCACTCACCATAAGCAAAAAAATAGTTTAGGTGTTTATGATAATCAATTTTAATAATTTAAAAGATGAAGATGTAAAAGAAAAAATATCAAAAATTTTTTCAATTGCAAGAGAAGTTACAAATACAAAAAATAACATTTCGGTAAATATTACCATTGTGTCACAAAAAGAGATTCAAAGGTTAAATAATGAGTTTCGTGGTATTGATAGAGTAACCGATGTTTTATCTTTTCCTCTTTTTGAAAAAGATGAATTAAAAACAGGTGAAATGTTAGACGAAAACATTACAAGTGATATTGGTGACATTGTCATTTGTAAAGTTCGTGCAAAGGAGCAAGCAAAAGAGTATGGACATTCATTGCTAAGAGAATTATGCTTTTTATCTCTCCATGGTTTTTTACATTTACTTGGCTATGACCACATAGAGAAAAAAGATGAAGAGATAATGTTTCCACTTCAAGAAAAAATATTAAAAGAGGCAGATATACAAAGATGAGTTATCAATTCGGTTATATAGCAGTTGTTGGAAAGCCAAATGCTGGAAAAAGTACTTTGGTTAATTGTCTAACACAAAATAAAGTTGCAATAGTATCACCAAAAGCACAGACAACAAGAAACAACATTTTAGGGATATTGACTACAAAGACATATCAATTAGTATTTATTGATACTCCGGGAGTTCACAAATCTAAAAATGCACTTGATAAATTTATGAATAAAAGTATTAGAAGTGCAGAAAGTGGAGCAGATGTTATACTTTATTTAATTGATGGAACAAAAAATTTAGATGCCTTTGAATTAGATTATTTAAAGTCCTTAAAGCAAAAAGAAGATGCTCCAATTGTTGTTTTAATAAACAAGATAGATGTAGTAAAAAAGAGTAATCTTTTGCCATTGTCAAAAAAAATTGCAGATTTAGGATTTAACGATATCATATTTTTAAGTGCAAAAACAGGCGAGAATACCAATCAAATTATAGACACTATTTTATCATTTTTGCCACAAAGCGAAACTAAAAACTTTTTATATGATGAAGATTATTACACAGATAAATCTTTAAAGTTTATGGTTAGCGAGATTATTAGGGAAAAGGCATTATATTTTTTAAATGATGAAATACCACATGGTATAAGTATCAACATAACAAATTTTGAGCAAAAACCTAATATTTTATATGTAGATGCAGACATAGTATGCGAAAAAGATAGTCACAAGAGTATAATAATAGGCAAAGGTGGTTCAATGATAAAAAAAATAGGTCAATATGCAAGAGTTGATATTGAATCACTAGTTGGGATAAAAGTCATGCTAAAACTTTTTGTAAAAGTGAAAAAAGATTGGCGTGAAAATTTAAGTTTTTTAACTGAATTTGGATATAAAAACGAAGATTAGTAAATTTTTTCTTTGCTTTTGCATACAATATTAGTATAATATAAATACAAGAGTTACAAAAGCAGGTGTGTCATGGAAAAATTTGTGTCAGAAAATGCAAAAGTTATTTGGGATATGTTTAAACAAACAGGTAGCGTAAACATATACCTTTTGTATCATGCTGTTCAACATACTGATGATAGGATACTTGACCAAGTTATAAAAGATTGCGAAGGTATGCAACTTTAATGAGCATAAAAGTAAAAGCCATAGTTATTGGTTCTTATGACTATAAAGAAAAGGACAAGCGTGTCACACTATTCACTCTTGAAAAAGGCAAAATCTATGCGATATTAAAATCGGTCAAATCTAAAAATGCCAAACTCAAATTTGCCAAAGAACTTTTTTGCTTTGGTGATTTTTTTATAGAGACACCATCAATGGTTGTCACAGGTGTTGATGTTGAAAACAACTTTTTTGAAATAACTCAAAACATTGATAAATATTTTGTTGCGTGTGCAATTTTGGAGATATTAAATACAACACTTAAAGAAAATGAAATAAACTCGGCACTTTTTTTGGAAACTTTAAAGGCACTTGGAATGGTTGCTTATGGTGATGTCAATGATAAGTATGTGCTAATCAAATTTTTACTTTCAATTTTTTCAAATATGGGCTATATGTTTGCACTTTCAAATTGTTCAGTTTGTGGTGAAAAATTTTCTGGTAAAAGATATCTAAATCTTGATTTTGGGGAAGTGGTTTGCGTTGGTTGTAAAAGTGCAAATTGTATAGAAATTTCTCCAAGGGCAGGTACAGCACTAAAACTTTTAAATGATACAGATTATGATAAACTTTCCACACTAAAACTATCTAAGGGAAGTGAAGATGAAGTTCTTAACATTTTGAATATAAATTTTGATAGAAGATTCAATAAAAAATTAAAAATACTATAAAAAATAAGCACGATTTGTTTGCTTATTTTTTTATGATGTTTTACACTATTAAAGTTTGAAAAAATGGAGGAAAAATGACAAAGTATGTTTATCTTTTTAGTGAAGGTAATGCTTCAATGCGTAACCTTCTAGGTGGAAAGGGTGCAAACTTAGCAGAAATGACAAATATAGGGCTTCCTGTTCCACAAGGTTTTACAGTCACCACAGAGGCTTGCACAAAATATTATGAAGACGGCAAGAAATTAGGTGATGATGTTGTAGCCCAAATTAAAGAATATCTTGCAAAACTAGAACAAATCACAGGTAAAAAGTTTGGAGATAAAACAAACCCATTACTTGTTTCAGTTCGTTCTGGAGCAAGGGCTTCCATGCCAGGAATGATGGATACAATCTTAAATCTTGGTATCAATGATGAAGTTGCAGAAGGACTTGCAAACTTGACACAAAATCCACGCTTTGCTTATGACAGTTACAGAAGATTTATTCAAATGTTTAGTGATGTTGTCATGGGGCTTG
>CALWPE010000014.1 GCA_944383345.1 uncultured Clostridia bacterium
AAAAAAATTGTTTATTGATGAAAAGGTGACCACACTAATTGCAACAAGTGATGAAACACTTTTAAAAGGTATTTGCAAGCGCTTTATACATTTTTTAAATGGCTCTGTTGAAAAGTAGACATTACTTTAGCCAAAATGTTAGGTATTTAAAATACAAAAGGTTACACCCAAAAAGTGTAACTTTTTTTTAAAATAAATAATTGAGTGTTTATTCAATCGTAATTTATAGTGGTAGTAAAAAAACACCTTTAATGTAAAGGTGTTTTTTATAAAATTTTGTTTTAAACTTTTTTAAAGTGCCATTTCTTCTTGTGCTTGTTTTTGTGGCTTGCATTTTTTAATGAAACTTTTAATAAAGTTTTTTACATCAACTGGTGTTTTAATTCCTCTTTGTATCTTTATTGCATCAGGTATTAAAAACATAATATTTTTCTTTATTTTTGAATGATGTTTTTTAATAAAAGCATCAACTTCATTGCTTAATTTGTACCTGTCGTTGCCAATGTTTGTACCTTTGATTCTTGCAACAAGCACAGCATATTCAAGAATAGACTCAGCAGTTCCGGTTGCGATTATTCCGTTTGAATGTTTAGGTAGTGGTTGTGCAAACCCTGTTGTTTCATCTAAGTATAATTGGTGGCTACCATTATTATTTTTTTGTGGTTTAAATCCACAAACAAGTAGGGCACGCTCAATATCTTTATATTTATATGTTGCCATTATTTTTCCACCTCCACTAATTCAACTATTTTGTCTTTAAAGTTTTCTTTTGTCTTTTCAAGTGAAGTTGGTTTTGTGTTTTTGACATAATCAAAATCAAGCATAGATAAAAGCACATCTTTTGCCATAGCCCTAGCATCGTCCATTCCTTCGCCGAATGTTACAACACCCATAAGGTCAGGGAATGTTACATTGATAAGTTTGGGATTTTCCTTATCTTTTTCAAATATTGCAGGAAAAGTATATTTCATGATAACTCCTTTATCGTATTTTAGTATATAAAACATCTTTTGTCAATATGTGTCATTATTACAATTTGTTCGCTATTCAAAAAGTTTATTTTAAAG
The DNA here is from genome assembly GCA_944383345.1 of uncultured Clostridia bacterium. GTDB lineage: Bacteria > Bacillota > Clostridia > Christensenellales > UBA1242 > UBA5893. The sequence continues at coordinate 1,068 of CALWPE010000014.1, forward strand.
GCTACAATAAGCTAGTGGAGTTAAAAATGGAAGATGATTTTAAAATGTTATGTGATAAGTTTATACAACATGTGAGCAAATACTCACAAACAGAAAAAGCAAAATTAAAGTTAGAACAAGATGCCTTTAAAGCAGGGATTATCAGCAAGCAAAATTATGACAAACTTAAACTACTTCGTGAAAACAAAATTTGTACTTTAAATATATTGGGCTATTCATTTAAAAAACTTTCGCTTGTGACATTTGATAATGAAAAATATGTTGATTTAATAAAAGGAGTAACAACATACATTTCATAAAACTAATTTTTTTGTAAAAGATATACATATGAAAATATTTGATGAGATTGATGTTGATTTTTCAGCACTTGGATTTAAACAAACCAAGATAAAAAATTTAATATTAAGTTCGCTTGACATACAACAAGACAATAAACACTTCAAAAAAGGTAAGTACAAAATTGTATCTTGCCATAATTTATATCTTCATAGTGACTATCAAAAAGAAGTTGTTGCACAACTAAAAAAAATCTTAAAAGAATTTTTGCGTTTTCACAAAATAAAGCAACAAGACAAAGTGTTAGTTTGTGGACTTGGTAATGCAGATATAATTTCTGATAGTCTTGGAATAAAAACTTGCAAAAAAATACTTGCTACTAACAATTTTGATTTTTCACAAAAAAAACATAATATATGCACTATTTGTCCCGGAGTACAAGCTAAGACAGGACTACAAACTTTTGATATTGTAAATGGTATAGTAAAAAGTATAGACGCAAAATTAGTTATTTTAATAGATAGTCTACTTACAGAAAATATAAAAAGGCTAGGACATTGTTTTCAATTATCAAGTGTTGGTATGGTTCCGGGTGGAGCACTTTTAGATAGTAAAGAGATATCCTTTCAAACAATAGGCGTGCCATGTATTAGTATCGGTGTTCCATTGTTGTTAGATTTAAAGGGAGTGACCGATAAGGTCAAGAAAAGCATAATCGTTGCGCCAAAAGACATTAAACATTATGTTTTAACTTGTGCAGATATTATATCAACTGCAATAAATTGTGGAATAGGTACAACACTTACAAGACAGCAAATTTTGGAAACATTAAAACCATTTTAGCATACTTTACTAATATGATAGGTTTCATAGATAGTGGAGTGGGTGGTTTAAATGTAATGAGCGAGTGCCAAAAACTTTTTGGTGAAGATTTTGTTTTTTTGTGTGACAATAAAAATGCACCATATGGAAACAAAAACATAAAAAAACTATATAAAATAACAAAAGACAATATAGACTATTTAATAAAGCATTACAAAATATCCAGTTGTGTTATTGCGTGCAATACTCTTAGTTACACTATTGGCGATTTATTAAAAGAGCAATATAATATACCAATAATATTAACCAAAATACCAGATGATAAATTAAAAAAAGTTGACGATAAAATATTATTTTTTGGAACAAAAAATACGATAAAAAAAATTAAACAAAAATATAATAAAATAAATATAAAAACTCTTTATATAAAAAATTTTCCACAAATGATTGATAATAATTTAAGTAAATTATATATTTTAGAAAAAATATTAAAAAAATATTATAAAAATAAAAAATATAATAATATAAATAACATTGTTTTATGTTTCACGCATTTTAAAAGTGTGGAAAAAATTATAAAAAATATTTTACCTAGTGTTGAAATAGTGGATTATACAAAAGACATAGCATATAAAGTAAAGCAAAGTGTAGAAAGTAAATCAACAAAGTCATTCCATATTGTGTTGACTGACTATTATTATCCAAGATATATAGAACTTAAAGCGTACTATAAAAAATTATTATTTGACAAATAAAAAATTATTTATTATTCTTTTTGTATGTTATGTAATTTGTGTCCAAGACAATGTAATGTAGATAGAAGCAAAGTTGTTGGATTTTGTGGACAGAGTGACAAAGTCAAAATAGCAAAATATTGTCTTTTTAATTTTGAAGAGCCTTTAATTAGTGGAAAAAATGGCAGTGGTGCCATATTTTTTTGTGGTTGTTCACTCAAATGTGTTTTTTGTCAAAATTATGAGATTTCAACACTTTCAAAAGGCAAAGAGATATCCATAGAACAACTTGCAGAAATATTTAAACAGTTAGAGGATATGGGTGCAGAGAATATAAATCTTGTGAATCCAACTCATTATGTATTACAAATAGTGCAAGCACTAAAAATTTACAAACCAAAAATTCCAATAGTTTACAATACTCATGGGTATGAGAGTTTACTAGCACTAAGGTTATTAAATGATTTTGTAGATGTGTATCTTCCTGATTTTAAGTATTTTGACAATGATTGTGCAAAAAAATATTCACATTGTGAAAATTATGTAGAGATTACAAAAAAAGCAATAAAGTTCATGCGAGAGCAAAAACCAGACATAATTGAAAATGGTATATTAAAACAAGGAGTTATTGTCCGTCATCTTATTATGCCACTTATGACAGAACAAAGCATACAAATTCTAAAATGGATAAAAGAAAATCTTGGCGACACAATGGTTAGTTTAATGGCACAATATGTTCCTTATGGTGAAGCATCAAAACATAGCGAGATAAACAGAAGAATAACAAAAAGGGAATATGACAAAGTAGTAAATGCGTACCTAGACTTAAATATTTCGGGATTTGTCCAAGATCGTGAAAGCGCTGATACTGTGTACATACCAAAATGGGATTATTAAACTGCTTTTGTTAAGTCTGTATATTCATCTAAAATTTCAAAATATGCATATTTGACCATGCTAGTGTATGGAGTTTCGGTTGATGAATATTGCGTAAGTTCGTCCAAAATAACATCTACATTTTCAAGACTAAGTTTAAGTTCAAGTATGCTTGAAGTGAGTTGACTGTTAAAAAGAGCCGTAAAGTTTGCTTTAATTTTTTTAAAGTTGCTTGTAATTTCATTTAGATTTATCTTTGCTTCAATTTCGCTTAGTAATTGGGTATCGATACTTACAGACAAATCATAAAGTTGTTTGTACAAATTTTTGTATATTTGCACACTTTGTAAAAGTGTGTTTTTTTCTTGTCCACTGCTTGTAGTTTCTATTGCTAGTGAATCAAATGTTAAGGTGTAAATACTACAAGTTGTTCCGTTTTCTTGCAATGTTTCTTGTACTTTTTTTGCATCTGCTTCATTTTCATAGCACGAAGCAAGTACATAAAAGTTATCTCCCTCCCAAATATAGCCAGCACCTCCTTGTTTTTTTGCAAGTACGGCATTTTCAAAGGCAAGCGATTGTGTTTCTGTTTGATATAAGTTTATTGCAAAAAGATTAAAAGCATTTTGTTTAACTTCGCCATCTTTTACAGAACTGAGCCCACTAGTTGTAATCAAACTTGAAAAAAGTTCGGCAAAACTAATACAAAGTGCAATGCAAAAAATTGTTAAAAGTATCACAAATATTTTTGAAGATGTATGTGATTTATTTTTATTTGTCATAAAAAATTGAACTCCTAAAATTTGTACACTATTCTTAAATTAGTTACATTTTATTTTTATGTCAAAAATAGACAACATATGATTTATTTATTCATAAATTAAATTGCAACATTTTTTTTGACAAAATAAAATTAAATTAAAGGAGATAAAAATGAATTTAAAACCATTATATGATAGGGTTGTGATTGTTCCTACAAATGCTCAAGAAAAGGTATCGGGAGGGATAATTCTTCCATCTGTTAGTGATGAAAAATGCTCAGTTGGAATTGTAGTGTGCTGTGGAGATGGACAGACATTTGACGGCAAAAATGTAGAGATGCAAGTAAATCAAGGTGATAAAGTTTTGTATTCAAAGTTTTCTGCTGTTGAATATAAATTTGAAGATAAAACATATGAGATATTACGCCAAGCAGATATATTGGCTATAATTAAAGGAGAATAACATGGCAAAACAAATTATTTTTTCAGACGATGCAAGAAAAAAATTAGAAACAGGGGTAGATAAACTTTGTGACACAGTAAAAATAACATTAGGGCCAAAGGGAAGAAATGTTGTATTAGATAAAAAATATGGTTCACCACTTATCACCAATGACGGTGTAACAATTGCGAAAGAGATTGAACTAAGTGACCCGTTTGAAAATTTGGGGGCATCTTTAATAAAAGAAGTATGTGTAAAAACAAACGACATAGCAGGTGACGGAACAACAACTGCTTGTGTTCTTGCACAAGGGATAGTTAGTGAAGGTTTAAAAAACTTCACAGCAGGCGCAAACCCAATATCTCTAAAAAATGGTATAAAATATGCAACTGATTTTGTGGTAAAAAATCTAGAAAAATTATCGAAAAAAGTTGACACAGATGAAAATATCTCACAAATAGCATCAATTTCAGCAGAAGATGAAGAAGTTGGTAAGTTGATTTTGCAGGCGATAAAAAAAGTCGGTGAAAATGGAGTAGTGACGGTAGAAGAAGGGGAAGGCATAGAAACAGAACTGAACATAGTTGAAGGTATGCAGTTTGATAGGGGTTATCTTTCTCCATATATGTGTACAGATATGGAGAAGATGGAAGCCAATCTTGACCACCCATACATACTTGTAACTGACAAAAAGATATCTTCAATAAACGAACTTTTGCCATTACTTGAAAAAGTAGTTCAAACAGGTGAAAAACTATTTATAATATGTGATGATATAGAAAGTGAAATTTTAGCAACACTTGTTGTAAACAAACTTCGTGGGGTATTCCATACAGTTGTTGTAAAAGCACCAAACTATGGAGATGAAAGAAAAGAAGTTTTAAATGACATATGTACATTATGTGGTGCAACACTTTGTACAAGTGAAACTGGAATGGAATTAAACAAACTAGAATTATCGGACCTTGGACGAGCAAAAAGCGTAAAGGTAACAAAAGACAATTTTACAATCTTGGCACTAGATGAAAACAGTGAAAACATTAGAAAGCGAGTAGAAAGTTTAAAGCAACTAAAATCAAACGCACAAAATGAGTATGACAAAGAAAAGATAGAAAAG
>CALWPE010000015.1 GCA_944383345.1 uncultured Clostridia bacterium
CCGGACCGACCGGTTATGAGCCGGTTGCTCTAACCAAGTGAGCTAAAGACCCACAATGGTCGGGGTGAAGAGACTCGAACTCCCGGCCCCATGGTCCCAAACCACGTGCGCTACCAACTGCGCTACACCCCGATGTCTTGCGACTTTATTATACTAGTATAAGTTGCAATTAAAGTCAAGCATTTTTTTAAAATTTTCAACACTTTTTTCATAAGTCTTTTTTCTCTTAATTCGACTTATTTAGACAATGTATTATATTTTGTTACACATAGCATTTGTTACAATATTTGCAAGGAGGCATAAATATGCAGATTAAACACAGAATCTATGAAAACACATTATATGTTGTATTAAGTGGAGAACTTGATGAACATTCGGCATACAATGCAAGAATAGGGCTTGATGAGATATTTGACATGCCTAAATTTAAGCAAATAATCATAGATTTATCAGAACTTGATTTTATGGATAGTACAGGAATTGGAGTTTTGATTGGAAGATATAAAAGAATGAAAGATAAAAACATACCCATTTTTATATGCAATCCATCTAGCCATGCAGAAAGGATATTTAAAATGACTGGGTTATATGACATCATGCCAAAAATTTCTTAAAAGGAGAATATATGAAATTATTAAATGAAATGGAATTAAATTTCAAAGCAATATCAATAAACGAAGGATTTGCTAGGTCTTGCGTTGCTGCATTTTGCGTGCAAGCCAATCCAACATTAGATGAAATAACCGACATAAAGACAGCAGTTTCAGAAGCAGTAACAAATTGCGTTGTCCATGCTTATCCAAGCATACCGGGAAATGTATGTATAAAAGTTAAACTATATGAAGAAAGTGTAGATATTGAAGTTATAGATAATGGTATAGGTATTGACGACTTCGCAAAAGCCCGAGAACCATTTTATACTTCTAAACCAAATGAAGAAAGAAGTGGTATGGGTTTTTCTGTCATGGAAAGTTTTATGGACAATCTGGAATTAAAAAACAATGTAAATTCTGGACTAATTGTCAAGATGCAAAAATTTTTTCATAAGCGTGCAAAAATAGCAGTAGGTGAATAACTGTGCTTGATACCAAAACAACACTTGACCTAATTACAAAAGCAAAAAAAGGAGACGAAAGCGCTAAAACAAAACTTTTTGAAGAAAACTCTCCACTTATAAAAAGTGTTATAAAAAGGTTTTTGCATAAAGGCATAGAATATGATGACCTGTATCAAATTGGTACAGTAGGTTTGTTAAAAGCAATAAATAATTTTGATGAGAAATTTAATGTAAAATTTTCCACTTATGTTGTCCCAATGGTAATAGGCGAAATCAAGCGTTTTATGCGTGACGATGGAGCAATAAAAGTATCCAGAACCATAAAGACTTTAAATTTAAAGATTAGGAAATTTATAGAAGAATTTAACAGAGAAAATTACAGAAAACCCACTCCACAAGAGATAGCAAAGAAATTTGATATAGACGAAGCAGAAGTAATCTTTACAATGGACTCTGCTGCTATGCCTATATCAATATATACTCCTTTTGAAGATGACTCAAAAAGTTTACTTTTAATTGATAGGTTAAATCCAGACAACTTTGATGAAAAGATGATTGATAACATCATGTTAAAAGAAGTTTTAAAATCTCTTGATAAAAGAGATAAGAAGATTATTTTGCTAAGATTTTTTAGAGACAAAACTCAAAGTGAAATAGCCAAGGTTTTAGGCGTTTCTCAGGTGCAGGTAAGTAGACTTGAAAATAAGGTACTTGAAAAAATCAAAGATAAACTAAGTGTAATATAAAGGTGATTATATATGAAACAATTTTTTAAAAATAACTATAAAGTGATAGTTATTTGTGTATCTATTATACTTGTTGCCGTGCTAGGAAGCATATTTGTTAACCTTGGAATGACTTGGTATAATAGCCTAATTACTCCAAAACAATGGATTCCTAATTTTGTGATACCAATTGTTTGGACAGTAGTTTATATTTTATTCGCTATAATTTTGTCATTGCTCTCAAAACAAAATTTATTATCTAAACTTAATATATATCTTTGCATCGTGAATGGTATTTTGAATGTTTTGTGGTGTTTAACATTTTTCACTTTAAATCAATTATTATTAGGTAATATAGTTATAATTTTAAATGCCTTTTTAGGTACTGTTCTTTTAGTATCATTAAACAAAATAGATAAATTTTATGTAAAATTTTTATGGCTATATATCATTTGGCTATTTGTTGCCACATCGTTTAATTTTGCATTATGGATTTTAAATTAAAAACTTATATTATAAAAATATAGCCCACAAAATTATGGACTATTTTTTTATTTCTGTTTTAATCTCCTTATTTTTGGTTGCCTTAGTAAAATATCTTCATTTTCGTATTGTTCCTCATCTTCATCTTCGTCTTTCGCATCTTCTTGTAATTCATCAAGTGATTTATAGGTATCAATATTTTTGTAAGTGCCAAAAGTATCAATGTTTGGCATATAAGGATTGTATCTGCCATACGGCGAATAAGGGTATCCACCATAACCATAGCCACCATAATTTCTACCACCCATAAACCCACCATAATTATAGTATGGGTTAGACATTCCATATCCAGCACCACCATAATTTCCATTACTATTATAAGGATAATTATTACTATTTTGTTTTATTGTATTGTTTGTCTTTTTTCCTGCATTTTCGTATGTGTCTATATTAGAAAAAGAATTTACGCTATTTGTCGTCTTTTGGTTTGGTCTATAACTAATATATAAAGTTTCATAGAGATTATCTAGGGAATTATCAACATTTTCAAGATAGGCATTTTTATTTTGAAGGGCAGAGCATAATCTAATGTATTTTGTAGTTAGTTGTTCAACATTATTAGTATAATTTCTTTTTAAGGCCAATGTTGAAGATAATTCATTTGTAACTTCATCTTTTGTTATCATAAGTCTGTTCGTATTCATTAAAATATTATTACAAATATCATTTATAGAGTTTAATGTATCATCATCTAATGAATGATTACTTTTATCTATAAGTTTTCCTAACTGCTTTATATCATAAATGTTATTTGATATTTGAGTTAATATATCGTTTGTATCATTATTTAGGTCTATAGCATTATGTGCTTGATTGCTAAGTTTTAAAATACTGTTTATAAATCCGTCCATCACAATAGAGCCACTAGTGAATGTTGCACCATCATAGCCCGTATTATTATTATCATTTGAATTGTCGTCCATAATTGAATCAATCAAAAGGTCATCATTTGATATTTTATCTATATTGACAACACAACTTTCTACTTTATCTATTGTTGAAGTAACTTTGTTTAATGTCTTTAATGATGTAGATTCACACGCACAAAACACAAAAACAGATACAAGTAAAATTACACTTAAAAGAATTTTTTTCATAATTCCTCCATTTTTAGTTTTTGTAATTTATTTAAAAATATGTATTCTTTGTTTAGAGAAACAAAAACTGTCAATAACTGATTTGGAGGAATTTTATGCAGGAGCAAGAACGCAATAAAAGATATAATGCCTATGTAGAAGCAAAAATTGCTAAAACTCACGCATGGCCAAGTCTTTTTAATTCTTTTTGGGTAGGTGGACTTATTTGTACATTAGGGCAACTAATAAATGACCTTATTTTGCTTTGGTTCCCAAGCGTATCTACTCAAAGTGCTTGGACTTACACGCTAATTATCTTAATATTTTTAGCATCACTATTAACAGGAATAGGTGTATTTGACAAAATTGGTGCTTTTGCAGGTACTGGAACAATAGTTCCTATAACTGGATTTTCAAATTCCATTGCAAGTCCTGCGCTCGAGTTTAAAAACGAAGGCATTATTTTTGGTATGTGTGCAAAGATGTTTATTATTGCTGGACCTGTTATTGTGTCCGGCACTGTTGCTAGTATGATTGTTGGTTTAATATATTTATTTTTATAATTTGTAAGGTGAACATGAAAATTAGAAGACAAAATCAAACAGTTTTTTTTAAAAATGAGCCCAAAATAATTGGACATTACAGCATTGTTGGACCAAAAGAAGGCAAAGGCAATCTAAGAAAGTATTTTAGTGAGATAAATAAAGATGATGACCTTTTTGGGCAAAAAACCTACGAAAAGGCAGAAAGGGTAATGATAGAACGAGCACTTGATGGGGCAATAAAAGATTCCAACTTAAAATATGACGATATTCGTCTTGTTATGGCTGGTGATTTACTAAATCAAATCATAAGTTCTAGTTATGCCGCACGGTCTTTTGATATCCCATATGTTGGCGTTTTTGGTGCTTGTTCTACTATGGTAGAAGCATTGGCATTAAGTGCGTGTCTCGTCGATGGTGGACATTTTGATACAATAGCCTGTGCAACATCAAGCCATTTTTCAACAGCAGAAAGGCAGTTTAGGTTTCCACTTGAACTTGGCAATCAACGCCCTCCAACTTCACAATGGACTGTTACAGGTGCAGGTTCCGATATAGTGTCAATTAAAGGTAGTGGGCCAAAGATTTTATGTGCTACATTTGGAAAAGTAACAGATTATGGAATAAACGATGTCAACAATATGGGTGCAGCAATGGCGCCTGCGGCAATGAATACACTTGTTACACATTTTAAAGATACAAACACATCACCAAAAGACTATGATTTGATTTTAACAGGTGACCTAGGCAAACTTGGAAGCGAAATACTTATTGACCTTATGGAAGATAAAGGCTACAAACTTGGTTTGAATTACAAAGATTGTGGACAAATAATTTTTAAAAGAAATCAAGATGTCCTTATGGGTGGAAGTGGCTGTGGTTGTAGTGCAACAGTGTTTAATTCAATCATAATGAAAAAACTGCTTTCAGGTGAGTATAAAAAAGTTTTATTTATGGCAACAGGGGCTCTTTTAAGTACAACTAGTTCTCAGCAGGGAGATACAGTTCCGGGAATTGCTCATGCAGTTGTTGTAGAAGGAGTTAAAAATGAATGAATGGTATGTTTATTTAATTGTTTTTGCTACTGGTGGTTTGATTTGTTTCTTAGGACAAATACTTATCATAAAGACAAAAATGACTTCAGCAAGAATTTTGGTAACTTTTGTTTTACTTGGAGTTGTGCTTGAAGCATTTGGAATTTTTGACCCAATAAGCAATTTTTGTAAAGCAGGAATAAATGTACCAATTATTGGCTTTGGTGCTTCTTTGGCAAAAGGTGCAATAAGTGCAGTTAAGTCTAATGGTATACTAGGTATATTTACAGGTGGACTAACTGCAACTGCTGGTGGTATTGCTGCTGCAATTTTCTTTGCTTTTATCTTTGGTATTATATTTAGGGCAAAAACAAAGAAATTGTAGAAAAACAAAAAATTTAAGCATATAAATATTATATGTCAAGTTTGCAATATAAAATAAAAAGACGCAAGCCAATTAAATTAAAAATTGGCATATTTATTAGCATCATATTTATTATAATTTTGTTTATTATTTTATATTTAAACTATATTGTGAATCCAGTAATCATAGAATATTCAATAGCAAAAACAAGGTCACTTTCGCAAAAGGCCGTTGAAGAAGCAGTGTATCAAACTATAAATCAAGGTTTCATATACGATGACTTAATAAATATAACTCATGATGAAAATGGTGATGTGATGTATATAAGCACAAACTCACTACAAATAAATCTTTTAGCAAGAGACCTCGCAAAAAATTCCCAAAAGCAGTTAGAAACAATGGGCAATACAGGAATAGATATCCCACTAGGAACATTCACAGGTATGCCAATTTTTGTTGGAAGAGGTCCCGAAATAAATATAAAACTACTACCGATTGGAAGCATATCATGTAAATTTAGTTCTGAATTTTTAGATGCAGGAATAAATCAAACAAATCACAAGATATATTTAACAGTAACAACAAATGTATCAATTATATTACCAACGGCAAATGAGACCGTCCAAACAACATCACAACTAATGATTGCAGAAAGCATAATTGTAGGGAAGATACCTGATACATATCTTAATTCATCTTCTATTGACGATATGCTAAACTTAGTCCCTTAAAAGTGCTTCAAAATCTTTTGGAAAGGGTATAGATAAATCAATATTGCGTCCATCTGGCATACTAAAATGCATCTCTTTACAAACAAGGGCAGTATGGGAAATTAAATTTGATTTTTTTCCATACAATGAATCACCTAATAATGCATGACCAATGGAAGAAAGATGTACTCTTATTTGATGTGTTCTACCATGTTCCAATGTGATTTTAACTAAACAATAGTCGTTATAATTTTTTATAATCTGAACATGGGTTATTGCAGGTTTTCCATTATTTGATGTAATGCGTTTGTTTGAGTTATAACCAAGTTGGTTTGGCACAGTTTCAATATTTTTATCAATGGACAAATCTTTTTCAATGTTACCTTCGCATAAAGCATAATAAACTTTTTTAATACAATTTGGTTGATTTAAATAGTTGCTAATTAAACTATTCTTTGCAACTAACACTATTCCTGATGCTTCTTTATCTAAGCGATTTATTATCCTTACAACAAAGTTTTGTTCGTTTTCATATCTTGCTACAAGTGCACCGGATAGGTTATATGAAAAGTGCGACCTAGATGGCATAGTTGCAAGCATACTAGGCTTATTTACTGCAACTATATCATTATCTTCATACACAATATCTAGTGGTATTATGCAAGGGTATATCATTGTTTTTGTATTTGGATTAACATTTACTGAAATTTTATCTCCATCTTTAACTATGCAATCGCTATTGCATGGAGAATCATTTAGTTTTATGAATCCAAACTGTTTTCTTAAATTTTTTAAATAATTTTCACTATAACCATTTTTTCTTAAGTATGAATAAATGGTTTGTTTCGTTGTTGGATTTTCAACAATGATATCTTTATATATTATTTCCATATTAGTTATAATACACTTTTGTAATATGATTGTAAAATGATTGACAAAATTTTGTTATTATGTTATCTTGCAATGTGTTTGAAAAACGATGATGAAAGACCAGTAATTGCATAATCTGCAAACAGAGATGAAAATTTGTAGTTGAGAAATTTTCTTTGCAAAGGTGCAACGAATTCACTTTCTAGTTGCCAACTGAAATTTATAGTAGGATTGGTCGGGAAAGCCCGTTACAGCTTAATTGAGTATGCTTTGCATAACTTAGGTGGTACCGTGGCATTATTGTCGCCCTAAGGTTTGCAAGGTTTTTATTTTTTTATAGGAGAAGTTAAAGATGTTAGAACAAGTACAAAGTTTGCTTTCACAGGCAAAAAAACAAATTGAAGAGTGCCAAGATTTAAAAGTTTTAAATGATATACGAGTTGAATATCTTGGAAAACAAGGCAAAATTACAAATCTTTTACACTCAATGAAAGACATTGATAAAGAAGAAAGACCAAAAGCAGGACAACTTATAAACTCAGCAAGACAAGAAATTGAAGGTTTAATAAAAGATGTCCAAATAAAATTAAATGAAAAAGTCCTTGAAGAAAAGATGGCAAATGAAAAAGTTGATATTTCTGAGCCTTCTAAAGTCATTGAAAAAGGTGAAATTCATCCACTTCATAAAGTATTCGATAAATTGATTGATGCGTGTGTTTCAATGGGCTTTACGGTATTAACGGGCCCAGAAGTAGAATATGATTACTACAACTTTGAAGCATTGAATGTACCAAAAGACCACCCAGCAAGAGATATGCAGGACACTTTCTTTATTACAGATAATATTTTAATGCGTTCTCAAACATCTTCTGTTCAGGTAAGAGCAATGCAGTCAATGAAACCACCATTTAAAATTGTAAGTCCGGGCAGAACTTATAGAGCAGATAGCGATGCAACACACAGCCCCGTATTCCATCAGTTTGAAGGACTTGTAGTTGATAAGAATGTTTCAATGGTAGATTTAAAATCAATGCTGACCCAACTTTTAAAAATGCTCTTTGGTGAAAATACAAAAATCAGATTTAGACCTTCATACTTCCCATTCACAGAGCCTAGTGTTGAAGTTGATGCAACATGCCCATCATGTGGTGGAAAAGGTTGCAGACTTTGTAAAAATACAGGATACATGGAACTTCTTGGTGCAGGTATGGTCAATCCAAAAGTTCTTGAAATGAGTGGAATAGATAGTAACCAATATACTGGATTTGCCTTTGGTCCCGGAGTTGATAGACTTGCAATGGTAGTAAACAAAATCCCAGACCTTAGAATGATGTTTGAAAATGATATGAAATTTTTGGAGCAAATGAAATAGGAGTTAAAAATGAAAGTAACATTAAAATGGTTAAAAGATTTTATTGATATAGATTTAACACCAGAAGAACTTGCAAACAAGTTGACCAATTCTGGAAATGAAGTAGAAGAAATAATCTATCAGGATAGATTTTTAAAGCATGTAGTTGTTGGTAAAATATTGGACATACAAAAACACCCAAATGCCGACAAACTTGTTGTATGCAAAGTTGATATTGGCGAAATAATACAAATTGTAACTGCAGCAAAGAATATTAAGGTAGGAGATAAAGTTCCTGTTTCTCTTCCAGGAGCAGACCTTGCAAATGGTATTCACATCGAAAAAAGCAAACTTCGTGGCGTTGAATCAAACGGAATGTTTTGTTCTATTGAAGAACTTGGAGTTACAGACTATGACGGTGACGCAAATGGAATTATGATTCTTGACGATGATGCAGTAATCGGTGAAGATATAGCAAAAGCACTCCTAATGGACGATGTTATATTTGATATCAATGTAACGGCAAATAGACCTGATTGTATGAGTGTTATTGGTATTGCACATGAAATAAGTGCATTGACAGGAAAACCACTAAAAAAACAAGACTTATCCTATGAAACTTGTGATTGTGATGAAGATGTATCAAATTACATCAATGTTGTTGTTAAAGACGAAAAATTGTGTCCAAGATACATTGCCTGCGCAGTAAAAGATGTAAAAATAGAAAAATCTCCTAGGTGGCTAAGAGCAAGACTTGTAAGTGTTGGAATCAAACCTATAAATAACATCGTTGATATAACAAACTATGTACTTGTTGAGTATGGTCAACCAATGCATGCTTTTGATTATGATTATATTGATGGAAAACAAATAATTGTACGAAGTGCAACAGACAGCGAAAAGATTTTGACATTAAACCACAATACCTACGATTTAGACAATTCAATGCTTTGTATTTGTGATAAAAACAAACCAATTGTCATTGCTGGTATAATCGGTGGAATGAATAGTTGTGTTGAACCTACAACAAAAACTACAATACTAGAAAGTGCCTGCTTTGATAGAGCAAGTATTCGTAGAACAAGCAGAAAAATAGGCGTAAGGACAGATTCAACTGCACGATTTGAAAAGGGAGTAGACTGTTCATTGCAACCACTAGGTATGAAAAGGGCTCTTAATTTAGTCTATAAACTAAACGCTGGAAAAATTATCAAAGGAGAAATAGATACGATAAAAGAAATCCCAAAAGATAAAACTTTTAAATTTTCGCTAAGTAAAATATTCAAATTATTGGGAGTAACTATTCCTAATAACGATGTTCTAAACATTTTAAATAATCTTGGAATAAAGTCATCAATTAAAGAAGATGATCTTGAGTGTCTTGTTCCATATTACAGGCAAGATATTGAATGTGATGCAGATATTGCCGAAGAACTCATAAGAATTTATGGTTATGAAGTATATGACAACATAGACGCAAAACCACTTAGCGGAACAAGCGTAACTATTGGTAAACACGACTCTGTGTTGTACCTTGCTCGTTCTTTGAAACAACAATTATGTTCTTACGGATTTTATGAAACGGTCAATTTCTCAATTTGTTCTGTAAATGATAGAGATAAATTACTAATAGACGAAACCAATCACTTATACAATATGATAAAGATTGCAAACCCTATTAGTGAGGACATAGGATATTTAAGAACAACAATGGCAAATTCTATGTTTAATACCGTAGCATACAATCTATCACACAAAAATGACGAATTTAGATTATTTGAAGTCGGAAGGGTATATTTACCAAAACAATTACCATTAACCGAACTTCCAGACGAAATAAATATACTCTCATTTTGTAGTGTGTGCAAAAGAGATGATTTCTTTGTATTTAAAGGGGTAGTTGAAAATCTACTTAGAGATTTTGATATATCATATGACCTTGTATACTCTTCAAAATGCTATTTGCATAAGGGAATCAGTGCAGATATTATTGACAAGAAAACTGGCAAATGTATAGGTAGTTTTGGTAAAGTACATCCAAAAGTTGCAGAAAATTTCGATATTTCACCAAACACATATTACGGTGAATTAAATCTTGATTTTCTATCTTCATGTCAAGAGAAAAAGCACTCTGTTCAACCAATTTCAAAATATCCTTATGTAGATAGAGACCTTGCTATAGTATGTGATGAAGATGTAACAGTTAAACAAATACTTGATTGCGTTAAAAAATCTTGTGGTAAGTTGTACTATAGTGCTAAAGTGTTTGATATTTATAGAAGTTCAGAGTTAAACAATAAAAAAAGTGTAGCATTCTCATTTAGGCTTGAGAGCAAAGACAAAACACTTACAGATGATGAAATAAACCAAGTTGTACACAAAATTTTAAAAGACCTTGAGTTTAAATTAAAAGCGGTGCTAAGATGATATATCTTGATAATGCTTCAACAACTCCAATGTCACAAAATGCACTAAAGACATACGAAGAGTATGCCACTAAAAACTTCTTTAATCCATCTGCAGTTTATGATAAAGGAGTAAAGATAGGCAAAGAAATAAAAGATGCAAAAGAACATTTAAAAAATATGTTAGGTGCTATTGACGGCGACATCATATTTACAGCATCTGCAACAGAAGCAAATAATCTAGCAATTTTTGGTTGTATAAAATCTAATTTCAAAAAAGTTGTGCTATCATCTGCAGAGCATGCCTCTGTTTACTATGTAGGCAAAAAACTTGAAGAACAGGGTATTATGGTTGACTATTGTCCTTTACAAGAAAATGGAGAAATAGACTATGATGCTTTGGAAGAAATACTTGATGAAAACACAAATCTTATATCAATCATTCATGTTTGTAACGAAACAGGAGTTATAAACGATTTAAAGAGAATAAATGAAATAAGAAATAGAAAGTGTAAAAATGCTATCTTCCATGCAGATGGTGTTCAAGCATTTGGTAAAATAAATGTTAATCTTAGTTATTTGGGTGTAGATATGTACACAATAAGTTCCCACAAAATTTTTGGACCAAAGGGTGTTGCCTGTCTATATGTAAAAAAGTCAATTAAGTTAAAACCACAAATTTTGGGTGGTGGACAAGAAAACAACATTCGCTCTGGTACAGAAAATGTGCCTGCAATTATGTCATTCATCACTGCAACAAAAGAAATAGGTGACATAAAACACAATTTCGATTATGTCCAACAATTAAGGAATACCTTTATTGACAACATAAAAGACACCGGTGCAAAAATCAATCAGTCAGAGAATAATTCTCCATATATATTAAGTTTGTGCTTTTATGGCGTAAATGGAGAGACTTTACTTCATATGCTAGAACAAAAACAAATATATGTCAGCACAGGAAGTGCTTGTTCTAGCCATAGGTCTGGCAATAGAGTTTTAAGCGCAATGAATATATCACCAAAAGATGTAAAAGGTTGTATAAGAATTAGTTTCTCCAAATTTAACACAATTGAAGAAATAATAACTGCATCAACTACACTAAAAAACTGTTATAAAGAACTTGTTAAAACACTGAGGTAAAAATGAATAAAGTAATACTGCTTCGATTTGGAGAACTTTACTTAAAGGGTAAAAATCGAGGATATTTTGAAAGAACTTTAATTTCCAACATAAAAAATAGTTTAAAAAATTTATCTTGCCATGTAGTAAAAAGTAGTGGAAGATATTTTGTCACACAATATGACGAGACTATAGAACTTCAAATAATAGTTAAATTGACCAAAGTTTTTGGTCTTGTTTCACTGTCAAGAGCAGTTGAAATAGACTCTTCTGTTGATAATATCGTAGGTTATGTATCAACATTAAAATTTGACGCAAAGACATTTAGGGTGTCTGTTAATAGGGCAGATAAAAATTTTCCAATAAAATCAAACGAATTTGAAAGACAACTAGGTGCAGTAGTATTAAATAATAACAAAACTCTCAAAGTAGATTTAAAAAATTATGAACTAGAATTATCTGTTGATATTCGTGAAAATGGAAAAACATATATATCAACTGAAAAGATTAAGTGTGCTGGTGGTATGCCACTATCAACTGCAGGTGAAGGACTTTTATTGCTTAGTGGTGGAATTGATAGCCCCGTAGCAGGCTATATGATAGCAAAAAGGGGACTAAGTTTGTCAGCAATACATTTTTATAGTTTTCCTTATACAAGCGAACTTGCAAAAGAAAAGGTTATTACACTTGCAAAAAAATTAACAGACTATGTTGGACATATTAAACTTTATATGTGTAAATTTACCCACATACAAGAGGAAATTCATAAGCATTGTTCACCAGAATATATGATTACCATAATGAGAAGATTTATGATGAAAATTTCTGCTATCGTATGTAAACAAAACAACTTAAAGGCAATAATTACCGGTGAGAATTTAGGACAGGTAGCAAGTCAAACAGTTGAAAGTATGACTTCAACTAATTTTGCTCAAACACAAATTCCTATTTTTAGACCTTTAATTGCTTTTGATAAACAAGATATAATCATTATTGCTGATAAAATTGGAACTTTAGAAACTTCAGTTTTACCCTATGAAGATTGTTGTACTGTCTTTTTACCTAAAAACCCAATAATAAAACCAAAACTTGAAAAAGTTATTTACGAAGAAAACAAACTCGACATAGATAAACTAATAGATGATGCTATTAGTCAAATTGAAATTTTGGAAATTTAAAATTTTGTTTGACAAGTATACCTTAACTAAATTACACTAATAGTGTTGATTAAAATTAGCGATAAATTTAGTCGAAAATATAAAATGAGGTAAAAACATAATGAACAATTTTATTAGTGCACTTTGTGCAGTTAGTACAATTGCTTCTGTTTTTATCGGTTTGGGAAGTCTAATTGTTGGGATAGTTGGTGGCTATTTTGCCACTCATTAAATAAAAAAAAAAAAAATGGCAAAGGGTAAACAAAAAGCCGTTAAAATATTGGAAGATGCCTATGCCGAAGCCAAAACTGTAAAAAAAGAAGCAATACTTGAAGCAAAAGAGGAAATTCATAAACAAAGACTTGAATTTGACAAAGAAGTTAAAGATAGAAGACTTGAACTTCAACGAACAGAAGACAGATTGTCACAAAAAGAAGACTTTATTGACAAAAAGGACTTAAATCTCGACAAAAAGCAAGAAGACCTTGAAAATCAAAAGAAAGTTCTTGATGACAAACTTTCAAAAGTAAATGACGAACTTTTAAAACAAGAAGAAATCAAAAAAGATATGATTGCACAACTTGAAAAAGTCGCATCATTAAAAAGAGAAGAAGCAAAAGATATTTTAGTAAATTCAATGGTTGAAGATGCTAGGAAAGATGCATACAAATTAGTTAAAAACATTGAAGATACAGCAACTAGCGAAGCACAAAAGAAGGCACAAAACATTGTAAGTTTAGCCATTCAAAAATGTGCAACAGATATGACAAGTGAAGTTACTGTTACATCAGTTGCAATTCCTAACGATGACATGAAAGGAAGAATAATCGGTCGTGAAGGAAGAAATATTCATGCAATAGAAAGTGCAACAGGTGTTGACTTGATTGTTGATGATACTCCAGAAGTAATTACAATATCATGTTTCGACCCAATAAGAAGAGAAGTCGCAAGACTTGCACTTGAAAAACTTATTTTAGACGGAAGAATACATCCAACAAGAATAGAAGAAATAGTACAAAAAGTTCAAAAAGATGTTGAACAAAGCATAAAACAAGCAGGCGAAGAAGCAGTTGAAGATGCAGGAATTTATAATATGCATCCAGAACTTGTTAAAATTTTAGGAAGATTAAAATATAGAACAAGTTATGGGCAAAATGTTTTAAAGCATAGTCTTGAAACTTGCTATTTAGCAGGTTTGTTGGCAGCAGAAGTTGGCGCTGATGTAAAGATAGCAAAGCGTGGTGGTTTGCTTCATGATATTGGAAAAGCATTAGACCACGAAATTGAGGGCACACATGTGCAGATTGGTGTCGACCTTGCTAAAAAATATAAAGAATCACCAGAAGTTATACACTGCATTGAAGCACACCACTTTGGTGTAGAATTTCACAGTGTTGAAGCAATCTTGGTCCAAGTTGCTGATGCAATATCAAGTTCAAGACCGGGAGCAAGAAGAGAAACTCTCGACACATATGTAAAGCGTCTTGAAAAGTTGGAAGAAATTGCTAATTCGTTTGATGGTGTTGAAAAATCATATGCAGTCCAAGCAGGAAGGGAAGTACGAATTATTGTTAAACCAGAGCAAATTTCTGATGCAGATGCAATGTTTATGGCAAAAGATATCGCTAAAAAGATTGAAGATGAAATGGAATATCCAGGTCAAATAAAAGTTAATGTAATTCGTGAAAGCAGATTTTCAGAAATAGCAAAATAAAAAAAAGGTTTTAATGTTTACATATTTTATGGTGTAAACTTAAAACCCTTTTTTTATCTGTTTTTATATTTTATTACTATAAGATTTATTAGTGACAATAAAGGATAAAGTACAACAACTAAACTTGTATAAAGTAAAGTAGTAAGATAGTTATACAAATTATCAATACTAAGTCCTGCTAAAACATTGATTGAACATAAAACCAAAATTGTAACTATACTTAAAACTATTTGATATAACCAATTAAAACCTAAAACATTTGAAGTAAGAGTTATTGTATTTGGGTGTTTAACATATTTGTATATAAATAGTGCA
The DNA here is from genome assembly GCA_944383345.1 of uncultured Clostridia bacterium. Taxonomy (GTDB): domain Bacteria; phylum Bacillota; class Clostridia; order Christensenellales; family UBA1242; genus UBA5893. The sequence continues at coordinate 14,986 of CALWPE010000015.1, forward strand.
TCTATGGCTATAAAAATGAATGGTATGAGTAAGTAAAGAAAATTCCAATTTGGTTGGGAATTGCCAATCAAACAATACATTACAACTGACAAAATTATGGATAAGACGGTGATTGTACTAAATGAAACAAGGTTAAGCCAATTTATTTTTGTGTATTTTTTCATGTTTGACTTCTTGTTATCAGTGTATGTATTAAACTTTAAATTGACTTTTTGATAATAGTTTGCAAGGTCATTAAGATTTTTTATTTGCTGAGGTTGAAATGTCTCAGGTTCTGAATAGTTTTCAAGTATATCACTTTCATGTTCAACATCTTCTGTTTCTGTAACATTATCCACATCTTCATCCTTCATCTCATCAAGTTTTTGTTGTTGCTCTTTTCTTATCTTTTCATCTAAAAATGAAGTGTAATTTTGAGTAATCTTTTCAAATCGTTCAGATGTTATTCTTCTAACTTTTGGTATTTCATTTTCAGCAGGTTTTGCTGTGATGTAAACTGCATCATCTTTCGGTTTTGTTTCTTCAACTTTTTTATTCTCTTGCACAAAAGCAACATCTTTAACTTGCTCTAAATTTGATGATGGCATTTGTTGCACTTGGTTATTTATATCTTCATTTGTGGTTAACTGGCTTATAGGTGGTTCATTTATTGATTGATTCAAATCAACAAAAGATACACTCTTATCATCAAACTTTGTGCTTTGATAAATTGTGTCATTGTATGTATCATCTTTAACTTTTTCATCATGACTTTGTTGTAAAACAGGTTTTATCTCATTTTCGCTTGTTTTATCTTCATTCTCTTTAGTATCGATTATTTTATCAATATCATTAGAAAGGTTAGAATCAGTTATATTCTTAACTTCATTATCACGAACGGCAGTTGCAAAACTTTTGTTATTTTTTGTCAAATCAAAAAATGTCTTTCGCATATCTAAATTTTGATTTTTTAGTTCATAATTTTTAGCAACATAATTTGTTGTAATATCTTCTTGAGTAGGGGAAGAGTTCCTTAAACTTGAAAGCATTTCAATGTTGTCGGAAGGTGATTGTTTTTTGTACTCTTCAGCGTCTTCATCTCTTAATTTCTTTACTCTGTCAAATAACTCATTAGATGGCTCAGAGATAAGTGTAGGGGATGTGAATAAATCGTACTGTACAAAAGTTTTGTTTTCAGGTTTATTTTCTTGCACTTCTTTTGTGTCAATTTTGCTTTTCGTCATATCAACAAGGTTTGCTTGTTGAAGTATGGTACTTTGCTTATTTGTGTTAGCAAGTATATTTTTTAAGGATAGTAATAGATTATTTAAATCTTGTTGCCATTTATCAGCATATTTTTTACCATAATCTGTTATTGAATAATAATGACGCCTTCCACCAATTTCACTATCACGCCAATACGATGATATCAATCCTTGTTCTTCCATTCTACGCAAACTGCTGTACAAAGTTGGTTGCTTGATAATTACTTTGCCATCAGTCTTTTCTTTAACAACTTCAATTATTTCATATCCATATTTATCATTATCAAATAGGGTAGAGAGTATTATATTCGATAGTTGCCCACGAGGGATTTCTTCATTAGCCATAAATAACTTCCTTTCATATATAGAGTATAAGACGAAAAACAATTAAAGTCAATAATTAACGCAGTATTATGTTTTTGCATAGTACTAAAATTTATTTTGCATAATACCCAAAATATAGTATTATAAGTGCATGCAAAATAACATATTTATTAAATATAGTCGAAGAAGAACATTAGCGATTAAAATTGATTGCACAGGAAAAGTTATTGTATATTGTCCACTTAATACAAGCAAAAAAAGAATACTTGAACTATTAAATGATAAAAAACAATGGATTGTATCACATTTAAAAAAGATAAATACTCAAAATTCAAAATCTAAGCAGTTTTTTGAATATCAAAAAATATCTATACTTGGTAACATATATGATGTCATATATAAAGATAATAAAATTGTGATAGGTGAAACATCACTTTCTACAAGCTGCAAAAATAATGTACAAACTATAAAAAAATGGCTTGTAAAACAGGCTAGGGAAATAGTGTTAACTAGGCTAAAACACTGGTCAAATGTTATGAAAATCGCTTTTAATAGGGGAGAATTGACCTCGGCACGCAAAAAATGGGGGAGTTGCGACAACAAACATGACATAAGACTCAATTTTCGCCTTGTTATGTTACCTTATTCATGTATAGACTATGTGTGTATTCATGAACTTTCTCATATATTGCAAATGAACCACAGTAAAAAGTTTTGGGAATATGTTTCAAAATATGTGCCAAATTATAAGGATATAAAGAAAATCTTAAAAGATTATTCTTACACTCTTCAACTATTTTAAAAAAAATATATGCATTTTCACTGTGGGGGACAGCAGAAAATGCATACAAAAACTTAACTAAACTATTCGCAAAAGGCAACTTTTGCGAATAAATAAGGCTAGAAATGGGCATTTTAAACAAACTTTGCCAAATTTTTAACAAAATTCACAAAATCATACATTGACGATTGATTTATCAAATTCTCATAATTTATTGTTTTATCTTCATCTGTAATTGATTTAAAATTTTGCATAGTACTTGCATTTATAAAATTTATAAGTTTTATAAACATATCATATGGCTCATCAAAAAATAATTCGTCTGGACAATTAAAAAGCACGCTTTCTAACAAAATTTGATTTAGTGGTTTAAAATATATGTTTTTATAAAGACCATTAAAAATTCTTAGTGCTGAGACAAAATTTCCATTTGTTGATTGATTTTTTTTGTCTATATTTTTAATTCTATCTTTAAATTCTATATCAATCAATTTTAATTTTAACTCATCGAACAATGTGAATTCTTCGCCATTAGAAAACACAATATAAAGATTGACATCCATACCAATTTCTTCGCCACAAAGTAAAACTATTCCATAATTAGACACAAACAACATGGTTTTATCAGTAAATCTTTTAGCAAGTTCAAGCATTAGTTCTCGCTTAAAAATTTGGAATGTGTATTTTTGCAAATTTGTTTCTAGTATCTTTTTATCATTTTCTTGTGTGTCTTTACTTTTTCTTTTCCACCACCTTTTTTTAGGTTTTTGTTCTCTAAAGTCTTTCCATGCTAATTTAAAGCGATTTAGAATTTTGTTGAAGTAGTTATTAGAAAACTTCACAATTCCTAATTCAAGTTGTGGAGATTTTATGCTCATAAAAATATCTAATGTTGAATTTTGAGTTTCAGAATGTGTTAAACATTCGTTCACGATTTGGCAGTTATAATCTGTAACAATTGGACGATTTTTACATAACGAATTCATAGCATCGTCTATTACATTCAACATTATATTATATGCATTATTTGCATACGAAGAATTTATTCCATTCGCAAATGTTTGGATATACGATTTATCAAACGAAAAAAGTTGTCTTTTCATATTTATATCATAAACTTAAAACTATCAAATAGTCAAATTATTATTTACAACTTGTTTATGTTTTGTTAAAATAAAGACATGAGTGATTTTTTGTTAGATAGATTTGAAAAATGCAGAAAAGGAATTAGCAAAAATTTGCAAAAACTTCCAAATTATTGCTTAGACTTTTTGTTATCAATAGAAAATTATACATCACCATTAACAAGATTGAATTACAGCAAAGACCTTGAGATTTTTTTTGATTACATAGCAAAAAATATATTTCATAAAAACGCAAAAGATATCACCTTTTCAGACTTAGAAAGTTTAAGAAAACAAGACATAGAGATGTTTTTGAGTTATCTTTCTTACTATGAATACAATGGAAAAACTTATCATAATGGAGAAAAAGGAAAAGCAAGAAAAATTGCAACCATTAGAAGTTTTTTTAAATACAATTTTAAAAACGATAATATAAAATCTGATGTTGCATCAAAAGTTGATACGCCCAAAATCCATACCAAAGAAATTATAAGACTTGAAGTCGATGAAGTGGCAAAACTTATCAACGAAGCCGATTGTCCTGACCATATGACGAAAAGACAACAAGCATTTAACAAACATACAAAAAATCGTGATGTTGCAATTTTAAGTTTGTTTTTGGCTACCGGCATAAGAGTTAGTGAATGTGTCGGCATTAACATAAACGATGTAGATTTTGATAATAATTCTTTTAAAGTTACCCGAAAAGGAGGAAATCAAGTAATACTTTATTTCTCTGATGAAGTAAAAACTGCACTTTTGGCTTGGCTTAAAGACCGTGAAGTTTGGCTTAAAGATAGCAAGGAAAATGCCCTTTTTGTATCATTGCAAAAAAAGCGTATAACAACTCGAGCCGTTGAAAATTTGGTTAAAAAATACAGTAAAATCGCCTCACCTTTAAAAAAAATATCTCCACACAAATTAAGAAGCACTTATGGTACTAATTTATATAGAGAAACTGGTGATATTTATGTTGTAGCAGAAGTTTTAGGACATAAAGATGTAAATACTACAAAACGCCATTATGCCGCAATGAGCGAAGATATTAGACGAAGCGTTGCAAATAAAGTCAAACTAAGAGATTAGAAAATAGAACAAATGTTTGACTTTTTCTTTTGTTTTTGTTATATTTAATTTGAAAAAAGGAATTTTTATGAAAAAATCAGAACAAAAAATGCAAGAGATTTTAACATTTTTGGACTCATACATCAAAGAATTTGGATATCCTCCTACCTATCGAGAAATTTCTTTTGGCGTCAAGTTGAAGTCAATAAATTCTATTAAAGAATACTTAGATAGACTAGAAAAATCTGGATATATTTCAAGAAAAAATTACAAAAGTCGAAGCATAGAAATCGTAAAACCAAAACAAAATATAGTTGATTTTCCTGTTGTTGGAAATGTCGCTGCTGGTCAACCAATACTCGCTGAACAAAATATTGAAGATTATATAGCAATATCAAAATCTTTGATTGGCAATGTTGACCCGGCAGAAATTTTTGCGCTTAAAGTTCGTGGCGATAGTATGATTGACGCCGGCATAAATGATGGTGACTTAGTTATTGTACATTCTCAAAATACAGTAGAAAATGGTGAAATAGCCGTTGCAATGCTTGGCGATGGTGCGACCGTAAAGTATTTTTATAAACAACAAAACAAAATAATTTTAAAACCTGCAAACGAACTTTATAGACCTATTGAAAGCGACAATGTAAATATCGTTGGTAAAGTTATTGGGCTTCTTAGAAAAATGTAAAAATAATAAAAAATCATTTTAAAATGATGTTAAAATATTGTATACTATCTTTGCATTTTTGCTGATATGGCTCAGTCGGTAGAGCAATTGATTCGTAATCAATAGGTCGCCGGTTCGATTCCGGCTATCAGCTCCAAAAAAACACGAAGGATTCGTGTTTTTTTTATGTTCATAAATTATCAAATAACTTTTTATACTAGCAAAAAGCCTCCATCAACTACTATGCTTTGACCAGTTATATAGTCACCAGTATTATTTGCTAAAAATAGTGCCAACTCTCCTATTTCTTCTCCCCTTAACATTCGCTTTTGTGGAATACTATCAACAAGGTCTTTAAGTTCTTCACTAGATAGATTTTTGTTCATATCTGTATCAACAACACCCGGGCAAATACAATTTGCAGTGATGTTACTATATGCATATTCTTTCGCTATAGATTTTGTAAAACATATTATTCCTGCTTTTGATGCAGAATATACAGACTCGCACGAAGCACCTTCACTTCCCCAAATGGAAGATATATTGATGATTTTACCACCGTTGTTTTTAAGCATATGTGGTAAAACATACTTTGTAACTTCAATTGTACCTTTCAAGTTAGTGTCTAGTATAGCATCAATATTTTCTTCGCTTTCATCAATCAAAAGTGCGTTGTGTGCTACTCCTGCATTATTTATAAGTACATCAATATGTCCAAAACTTGAAATAACATAACTAACCATATTTTTTATCTCGTCAATATTTGTTACATCTACTTTTGTAAGTATTGCATTTCCACCACTGTTTACAATTTCGTTGCACACTTTTTCAGCACTTTCCTTAGATTTATTATAGCAAACTACAACTGCATATCCATTTTTTGCGAATACTTTTGCAATATCTCTTCCTATTCCTTTTGAGGAACCTGTAATTAAAACTACCTTCATTTTTTCTCCACATTTAATATAAACAAATAACTCTTAATATGCAAGTATTTTCATAAACTTGACTTTTTTAAAAATTTATTGTATGTTAACTAAAAGAGGTACTTATGGATAACAAACAAAAAAGAACACTTTTATCTTTATTATATAGAACAATGCTTATAATTAGTATACTATGTTTATTTGTTACTATCTTTCTTTGCTCGCAAAGAATATATAAGAATGTTGACTCAGTAATGTGGCTTGATATAACACTTATTTGCCTGTCATGTGTTTTATTTATACTATGTATCAGCGATATAGTAACAACGAAAAAACTTGATGGTAAATATGCTCTTGCTAAATTTTATTATACTGTAATTCTTTTAACATTTATATCAGTTATAACTCTTAGCATCTATGTTTGGATGGCTGACATTGAAATTGTTAACTACATATCATATTTTCTTCCAATAGGTCTTTTAATTGGTGCTGAAATTGTACAGATATTGAGTTTTGTTACAGGTTTAAAACTAACTGGACTTAGCAGAAGAACAACAAT
>CALWPE010000016.1 GCA_944383345.1 uncultured Clostridia bacterium
AAAATAATGTTTTAAAAAATCTTGTTGGTATATAATCCAGTACACTAAATTAAGAAAAAAGACTTATAAAAATAAATAAGTTTATATCTATAAATTTAATTAAAATTTTTATATGATGTTTTTAAGATATGTTTTAAACTTATTACGATATAAGTTAGGTAGCATTATATTTAAAGAACTTATATATATTTTTTACAAACCTTTAACAAATCTTTTAAGCATTTTTGTTTGGTTGCAAAAAAAAAGAGAAAAAACAAGCACCAAGCACAAGTTTTGTTTATAAAAAAACAAAACTGTGCCGAAAGCGCAGTTTTTTCTCTCATGGTGCTGATGAGGAGAGTTGAACTCCTACACTCTTTCGAGTACTAGAACCTGAATCTAGCGTGTCTGCCATTCCACCACATCAGCATGCTTTAAAAGTATACACAATAATCTTGTTTTATTCAAGTTATGTCTAATAATTTTGAATAATATTTTTATTTTTGAAATAAATATGATATTATAATGAGTATGAAAAAAAGTATATTATTATTTTTTGTTTTTGTAATGTCTTTAATGTTGTGTGGTTGCTCTAATGCCCCAACATATTCTTTAGCACAAAAGCCTGATGGGACTGTTACCCAAACGCTTTTTATTCCGTTTGTGGAAAGCGAACTAACAGAACTAGGTGTTGATAATGACGCAGTAACAAATCTCAAAAATACAATTATGCAGAAATTTAATACCAATTTTGCCAATCTACAACAAAATTTTATAACAAAAGTAAATGGTGATGATACTCTTTCTGCACAAGATAAAATTTTGATGTTTGCAGGTTGTCCAACTCAAATGATTACACCTGCACTATCTGAAATAGGGTTACTTTACACATTAACATTTTCTTCTGCTATTCACTATTATTATTACAACTCGGATATGAACTATCAAGAACTAATCGATTACTTAAATCAAGATACAAGCATTGTTGAAAATGGCTTTTTAACAAACCGTATAGTAAATACTGGTACAACTGTTTATGGTGAAAATACAAGGTTTTCAGAAAATCAAACACTTGCTGAATATATCACTTCATATTCAACAGAGTTATTAAGGCAAAACACAAGTCTTACAGACGAGCAGATAGCATCAGTTGTTCCAACTACCTTTGTGTATAGTTATGGCACTACTTCAGGCAAATTGCATAGTGATGCTGATAGAGTTTATCATTATGCCGATGGTGTCTACTATCATGAGTGGGATATAACTACAGAAAATAGTGCAAGGCAGATATCTACTTGGACAATAGAAGTTAATAATAATGTTTGGTATGTACTAATACTTTGTTGTGGTTTTGTGCTTTTGTTAGTACTATTTTTGATTGACTATAAAAAGAATAAGAATAAAGAAAAGCAAATGGTGCAATAATGGACTATGTAGAACTAAACTTAAAAGAAAATTCTCCAACAGTCCAAGAAGCACTTGCTATTTTGGAAATAAATTTAGAAATATATAGAAACGAAGGTGTAAAAGTTGTTAAAATAATACACGGCTATGGTTCTCATGGTGTTGGTGGAACAATTTGCTTGGAAGTGAGAAAATATATTAGACAACTGAAAAAGCATGGGGAAATAAAGGATTATCTTTATGGTAATGAATGGGATATCTCAAGTGAAAAGTGCTTTCAAATTCTTACAAGATTATGTGGACATTATAATGATGTTGATTTGGGGCACAAAAACCCGGGAATAACTATTGTTGTTTTGCAGTAGCAAAACAACATTTTTTTTCATATAAGACATTGTATTTTTTTAATGAGAGAGTTTATGATAAATGATTGCTGTTTTGATGATTATAAAACTTTGCAAAAAAATTTTCAAAACCTACTAAAAGATGAACAAGTAAATTCATATGTATATGGTAAGTCGTTTTTAGGTCGTGACCTTGTGGCATTTCACAAGGGCAACAATTTTGGTAAACAATTTTTGATTACTGGTGGAATACACGCAAGAGAATATATCTCGTCATTTGTTGTTATGAATTTATTGAAAGATTACAACTTGCCTTATGGTTGTATATTTATTCCATTATTAAATCCAGATGGGGTTATGTTGTGCCTTGGTGGCTTATCAACAGTAAAAGAAGAATATAAAAACTTTGTTTTAAGGTTGAATAATTATTCAACTGATTTTTCTCTTTGGAAAGCAAATACAAGAGGTGTTGATTTAAATGTAAATTTTGATATGATGTGGGGAAAGGGAAAGTTAAATAAAAAAGTTCCGGGTAGTGAAAATTACATAGGTGAATATGCAAATAGCGAAATTGAAAACATCTGTTTATTAAAATATTTAACAAAATTTGATATACAGGTTTCGCTATCTTATCACGCAAAAGGTGAAGTGGTTTATTATAGAAATGATGGAAATTCAAGCAAATTAAAGAAAAAAACTAAAAAATTAGCAAGCATTTTATCAAAAATGTTAAATTATAAGACCATAGAAACTAAAAATTCGTATGGTGGGTTAAGTGATTATTTGTATAGTAAAAATATTGCAAGTTTGACAATAGAACTTGGAAGCGACAAATTATCGCACCCAATAAGAGAAAGCAACTTGAAAGAAATATATTTGCATCAATATGATGCCATAGAAAAACTTTTTAATTATGCGAGCAAGTATGGTGATTTACATAATGATTTTTTAACAAAACTTTCTCAAAAAAATATTCAATTATATTTAAAAAACAATAAACCTTTTTTAGATAAATTGATGTGCCCTGTATTTACTACAGAATTAAAAAATCCATTAAAATTTATAAAAAAATCAAAAAAAATATTAAAAAATTATGATTTTTGTGATATTTGCATAGAAGATATAGGTTTTTTAGAGAAAATAGAATTGCAAACAATTTTAAAGTTAAAACCAAAATATGTTGGACTTACATGGAATGATGATAACAAATTCGCAGGTGGTGCTTACGGTAATTCAAGATTAACAACTAAAGGAAAATCACTTATAAATATTTTTGAAAAACAAAAAATATTGATAGATACGGCTCATCTAAATTATAAATCGTTTTGTGATATTGTACAATTTGCTCAAAAACCTATAATTTGTTCACATACGGGTTTTTATGATATTGTAAAAGACAAAAGAAATTTAACTAAATCACAAATTAAAGACATAATTCAAAAAGGTGGAATTATTGGTTTGTTTTTTGTAGGTAAATATATATCAAATAATAGATGTGACATATATGAGATTGCAAAAAATATAAACTATTTTACGCAAAACTTCGGTACAGATAATTTGTGTATTGGAAGTGATTTTTATGGGACAAATGATTTGCCAATGAATTTAAAGACATATGCACATATGTCAAACCTTACAAGTTTACTAAAAAAAATTGGCTATAAAGAATTTGATATTAAAAAAATATTTAAACTAAATGCAATTAAATTTTTCGAAAAATTTAAGGATTGACAAATTTTGTCAATTATGATATTATAAGTTACGATAAAGGAGAAAATTATAAAGGAGAAAATTATGAATATATTGGATTTATTTAAGTTACCAAAAGACCCAACTAATGAACCACATCCAGTAAGCAAATTATATGTTGGAAAACTTTATAGTGCAACAAGAGTTGGTGGAGCATATGATTTTGACACTCCAATGCAGGCAGATTTAGTTTCATATCACTATGTATTACTTATAAAAGAACGTGGTAAATATTATGTAGTCCCAACAAAAGTTGGACAAAAGGCAAGACTTGCTCTTGATATAAACGATGTTAAAAAACAATATGAACTTGCTGTACAGCCTGATACTGAAAGTCGCTTTAAACCATTTACATATTATGCACCATCAGCAGAGTTTGATTTTGTAACACCAGATCAGTTAAGAAAATTGGCTAAATTTATACATCATTATTTTGTTAAAGGTGACGACCATGCTCACAGGAAAGATCTTGATGTTTATTTCAAGTTTTTGAAAAAACAGGAATTGAATCCAGAAGAAGAAGCAAGACTTGAAGACCTTAAAGATTTTGCAGACAAAATCCAACGAGAAACTGAAGAATTAAGCAAGTAATAAACTTGCTTTTTTTTTGCAATTTTTGTATCCTATTTTCATGAATGATATTCAAAAAGAAATATTAAATAATAAAGATATAAATTATTGCAATTTTGCATCAAAAATTGTTCCGTCTAAACAAATTTATTTGCGTGTACCTGTTGCAAAGAAAATAGCAAAAAAATATGCACAAACAAGTGAAGGCATGGATTTTCTTTCTACTCTTCCACATGAAAGCACCGATGAGTATATTGTGCATGGGCTTATGATTGGACACATAAAAGATGTTGATATTACGACAAAATTATTAGAACAATTTTTGCCTTACATTGATAACTGGGCAACATGTGATATGACTTGCTCAAATTTGAAAATTGTTAAAAAATATCCTAATTTATTTGAAAAATTAGTGAAAAGATGGTTAAAAAGTGAAAAATTCTTTGTAAAACGCTTTGCGATTGTAATTTTGCTATCGTATTTTTTAGATGATTTTTTTGATGAAAAGCATTTGGATTTGGTAAATTTTACATGTGAAAATTATTATGTAAAAATGGCACAAAGTTGGTACTATTCTGTTGCGTTGGTAAAAAAATATGAAGCAACCATTAAACTATTTGAAAACAGTTTAATAAAAGACAAGTGGGTACTTAATAAATCAATTCAAAAAGCGTGTGAAAGTTATCGCATGACAGATGAGAAAAAACACTATTTAAAAAATTTCAAGATATGATATTTTGTTTGTAATAATTTAAGAAATCTAGTAAACTATTAACATATATGGAGGAGATATGAAAAAGTCTTATCTTTTTGTATTCGCATTATTATTTGTTGCGATGTTTATGGTGGGTTGTGGAGAAACTAATGTCTCTGCAATAATTTCAACAACAAGTGGCGCTTATCAGTTTTATAGTGATTCGTTGCTACCAGCACAAAATGAATTGTTGGTTGAAATCTCACAAACAGGATTTTCTGATGATAGCGATAGGGCAAGAGCAAATACCATTGTCAATAATATTGGTGTGTTGTCAAGGGAAGAAAGTGTTGTGCTTGCAAGTATCGAATGCTTTAATATAGTTTCCGAATCTACAAAACAAATTGTGGTTGACTGCAGTGAAGGGGTTTTGAATGTAAGGGGAGTTAGTGGTAATACTTTTGAATGTACACTTGTTGGCGAGGACGGTGTTACTTTGGGTATTTATCAATTAAGAGTTTCAAGAAACAATAATAGTTATTCTGTTGAGTATAATAGCATTGCTAGAGAACAATCGCAATTTGTCGCTATTGTTAATTTTAATCAACAAACAAGTTTCCTCAGTTTAGACATAACTTCAACAGATACTGAAGGGCAGACCACAAAAGTTACAAAATCTTTTTATTCTCTTGCAAACAGTCAAAAAGCATTGCAAGTTGAAATTTCTATAAATAGTTATTGCTATGGAGCAAGATATTTTTCAACAGCAGATGACTGCAACTTAAAATTATCTAAAAAACAAAATACCGGTGAAAGTATAAGCACCGAAGAATTGACACTTGAAAATTTTTGCAATAGGGGCAATGATGTTTGTGGTTATATTATAAGTGGTAAACCTCTTGATGAAGTTAGTTATGATGACAAAGGCAATGAAGTTGCTAGTGATGTAAGAAATTCTTACACATATTTTGGTGTATTAAGTGAGTGGTAAAAATGAATCAATTAGAATATGAAAAAGAAATTAAATATCTAAGTGATGTTGATGATGTATTAAAACAAAAAATTGTTGATACAGATAAAAAAATTAGTGAACTTCAAGAAGAATTTGAACAGTTAAAGAAGTATTATGCTGAGCAGTACTACTACATTGATGGTGAAGAAAAAATGCTTGGTGGGCAAGAACTTGATAGAGAAGAAGCACTAATAAACGATGAGACAAGACAACTTTATAACTACAAAAAGCAAAGATTGTCGCCATATTTTGGGAAAATTGATTTTTCTTCTAATGGTGAAAATAATAGTTATTATATAGGAATTTTTAATTTGACGAATGGTGGCAAGATTCCGTTGATTTGCGACTGGCGTGCACCTGTGTCGTCAATGTATTATGATTACGAAGTTGGTAAAGCAAGTTATGTTGCACCAAAAGGCATAATTGAAGGCGAGATAACTAATAAAAGACAATTCAAAATAAAAGATGGTAAAATGGAATATTGTTTTGATAGTTCTTTAACTATTGATGACGATATTTTGCAAAAAGAATTGTCTAAAAATGCTACCGATAAAATGAAGAATATTATAACAACCATTCAAAGAGAACAAAATAAATTGATTCGTGATGATGAAAGAATAATGTTTGTTCAAGGTGTGGCAGGAAGTGGAAAGACATCAATAGCACTTCATAAAGTAGCATATCTTTTGTATAAATATAGGGAAAAATTTTCATCTAGCGATATACTTATCTTGTCGCCAAACTATGTATTTGGTGATTATATTTCTGCAGTGTTGCCTTCGCTTGGTGAAGAAAATATACAAAGCGAAACATTTGTTGAACTGGCACACGAAGAATTGCGTGGGCTTGTTCCTGAATTTGAAACAAGAGAGAATATGCTAGATGAAATTACAGAAAATATAAATAGATTAAATGAAGTTGTATATAAAAATTGTCTTGATTTTGCAGATAGTTTGCGAAAATATTTAAAAACTTATGTAAATTTAAGTTTTAAGCCAAAAGATATGAATTTTGGTGACATTAAAATTAAAAGTCAAGAACTTGATGATTTGTATAGTAAAAAATATATACAAAAGACCCCTGCAGTTAGGATAAACTGGATAACAGATTATATTTTAGATAAATTGAATATTGAACAAAATGCTGACGAAGTTGCTACAAGAGTAAAAAGAATACTCTATACAATGTTTGATAAAATTTCTTTGATTGATATATATGCAGATTTTCTTGATAAAATAGGCTTGAAATTTGAATTAACACCAAAAAATACATTAAAATATGAAGATATACCATCTATTTTGTATATTAAACACTATATGCTAGGTTTAAATAAACGCAATGTTAAATATTTAGTGATTGATGAATATCAAGATTATCCAATATTGCTTTTTGAAATTTTTAATGAGATTTTTGATTGTCCAAAATGTATTTTGGGCGATATAAACCAGTGTATAGAAAAAATAATGACACAAAAAGATGAAGATGAATATGCAAAGGCTATAGGTGCGAAAGAAATCTTTGGACTAGAAAAAACATATAGAAGTACATATGAAATCACAAATTTTTGTAATGAAATTAAAGATGTTCATAGTAATCCGGTCCATAGGCATGGGAAAAAAGTTGTAGTTGAAAAATTCGAAAATATTGAAAAAGAAGCGAGTTTTATTGAAAAAACAGTTAAAAATGCACAAAATTATGATACAATAGCCATAATTTGCAAAACTACAGCACAGGCAGAACTATATTATGAGTATCTTGGAAATTTACCAGATTTAGTATTGATGAATGAAAATATGCCACTTGCTAAACTTATGATTATGCCTGTATCTATGTGTAAAGGTCTTGAATTTGATTTTGTTATTGTTCCAAATGCAACGCATGAAAATTATAAAACATTTTTGGATAAAAACTTTTTATATACATCATGCACTCGTGCACTTCATGAACTTGTAATTACATCAAATAAAGATGTCACATCGTTTATTAAAGGAGAATATTATGAAAGATGAGATAAAAACTATATATAGTAACCTTGATAGTTTTGGTGATAAAACTGTTAAAATTGGTGGTTGGGTAAAAAGCGTTAGGGCAAGTAAAGATTTTGCTTTTCTTGATTTTACTGACGGAACATGCTTTAAATCAGCCCAAGTTATTTTAAACAATACTCTTAAAAACTACGATGTTGTTTCAAAATTGAATACTGGTTCAACTGTTATTGTTGAAGGTGTTGTAAAACTTACTCCACAAAACAAACAACCTTTTGAAATAGTCGCAAAAGATGTTGATGTTTTCTGCGCTACAGATAGCACATACCCATTACAGAAAAAGCGTCATACTGTTGAATTTTTGCGTGAAATTTCATACCTAAGACCAAGAACAAACTTGTTTAGTGCTGTTTTTAGAATCCGTAGTGTTGCAGCAATGGCTGTTCATACCTATTTTCAAGAGCATGGGTATGTGTATGTAAATACTCCACTTTTAACTACTGCAGATTGTGAGGGCAGTGACCAAATGTTTAAGGTGACAACTCTTGATTTAAATAATTTACCAAAAACAAAAGATGGCAAAGTTGATATGTCGAAAGATTTGTTTGGAAAGACTGCATTTATTACAGGTTCTGGACAACTTCACGGCGAGGCTTTTGCTTTAGCATTTAAAAAGATTTACACTTTTGGACCTACTTTTAGAACTGAAAATAGCAATACCAAAACCCATGCAAACGAATTTTGGATGATAGAACCTGAAATAGCATTTTGTGACCTTGATGGGCTTATGGACATTGAAGAAGATATGTTAAAAAGTGTTGTAAATTATGTTGTTCAAAGATGCCCAGATGAATTGGAGTTTTTGGATAAATTTGTTTCAAACGGACTTTTGGATAAATTAAAAACACTTGTTAAAAGCAAGTTTACAAGAATAGACCATAAAGATGTGATTGATTTGCTTAAAAAATCGGGCAAGAAGTGGGAGTTTGAACCTACCTATGAGTCAGATATAGCAAAAGAGCATGAAAAATATATTACAGAGTATTTCAATGGCCCAGTATTTATTAAAAATTGGCCAAAAGAGATAAAAGCATATTATATGAAAGTCAATAGCGATAATAAAACTGTTGCAGGAGTTGACCTTGTTGTTCCACTTGCTGGTGAACTTATTGGTGGAAGTCAAAGGGAAGATAATTATGATATTCTTATTCAGCGTTGTAAAGAACTTGGTGTTGATGTTTCAAGCATAGATTGGTACCTAAATCTTAGAAAGTTTGGCTCATGTGTACACTCTGGTTTTGGCATGGGATTTGAAAGACTTGTTATGTATTTAACAGGTGTTGACAACATAAGAGATGTCATTCCTTTTGCAAGAACTCCAATGAATTGTCAATATTAAAAATTTAAAAAAATAACACAAAATTGTGAAAAAGTAGTGATTTTTATGCATTTTTTGCGAAAAAACAATAATTTTAACACTGTTTTGTGTTTTTTTAAATATATTTTTTTATTTTTTTAAATATATTTTTTTTGTAATATTTACATAAAAAAACACCCAAATTTTTGAAGTGAACCCCAAATTTTTAGGTGTTTTTTTATTTACCTAATTTTTTCTCTTGCTTTATTTGAGATAATGATTGAAGCAATTCCTACTACTAATATAACCGATACAACAATTGCAACATAAGTCCAAATATTTACTGTGTTTCCTATGCGTCTTGGAGTTATGCTTTGTCCAGTTTTTGTTAATGGTGTTAATTGACTTCCTACTTGACTAAATACTGTTATTACATAGTTTTTAATTTCTGTTGGTTGAAAATTAAATGTAAAACCTGTTTGTCGTCTGCTTGTTCCTGTATCATCTCTTACAAACCAAACTATTTGATTATCTAAAAAGTGTTGTTGAACATCAATAGAGAATTGATAACCTGTTAAACCTGTATATTCGTTTGAGTATTCAATTACATCAACTGTGAAATCATATTCTTCGGTCATCTTTGCAGGATTGATTTTTATTGTGTATATTTTTGAATAATAATCTTTGTCTTGATATCTAACTATCGCAAGAACTTTATATTCTCCTGCATCGTATTGCATAGTGTTGAAGTTTAGGGCAGATGAAGTTGTTTGATATTGATAAAAAACACTATCTGGAGTTTTTAAGTACCAATTTACATCATAGTCATCTTGAACAGGGATAGTAGCAGTAAAACTTACAGGGGTGAGGGTTTCACCTAGTGTAAATTCAAGTTGTGATGAGTGAGTAACTGTTACTGGATAATCTTGCTCTGTAATAATTGTTAATTTTTTAGATGCTTGAAGTGTTGTACCCGGTACTGTAACTGCTACGATGTAATCACCGACTGCAATCATATCTTTTTCTATTGTTAATGTTTGTGAATTTTGACCACTTACCGGTTGAGTATTTAGCGTCCAATCAAAAGTGTATTGTTTTGTTGGATCTAACCATTCTTGATAGTTTAAAACTGCTGTAAATGTAACAGGGTTATAACTTTCAAACAACTGATTTAAAAGTGCTTCATCACATTCAAGAGTGACCACACTTGGTGTTGCATACATTAAATTTAATGTCATTTGGGTAGTGATATCATTTATTTTGCAGGAGATAGGCATTGTTCCTGCTTTTATTGGTGTTATTCTTATGAAAATCTTGGAGTCTTGATAGTATTCTGGGGACTCTGGAGCATACAACATATAGTTTCCTTCGTTGTTTGCTTCACCGTTTGAAAATACAACTTTTGAACCATTTATTGAAATATTGGCAGTTATTTCACGAAATATTCTTAATTTATCATCAACACTTAACCCGTCATAAATTGGTTGGGTATTGACTGTTATGCCTATGTAGTATGTTCCGTATGGGTTATTTGTTGTGCTAATTTGTGAGTTTTCATCAAAGTTATTGTCAAAAGCCAAGTTGTATACAGAACTGGTGTTTTCAAGGGGTGTTGAGTTGGCTGTGGAATCATATAGAGCAATCTCTAAACCATCAAGCCTAACACCATCGGGCATTTCGGCATGCACAATATCATTAGTGGAAGCAAACCCACCAATTAAAAACAGCAGTAATGCAAAAAACACAAAATATATCTGTTTTTTCATATGAATCTCCATTTATACTTAATGTACCACAAAAAATATAAAATTAAAAACAATTTTTAAAATAATATTTTATATTTTAGGTTATAATTTGAAATTTATGTAAAATGTGTTAAAAAAGCATCAAAAATAAAAAATATACACATAATTTTATTGTAAATTTTTGTTTATTATTTTAAAAATTATGAATAATTTTTAAGTTTAATTTATCGCTTTTGTAATTAAAAAAATAAAATAAAAAAAATAAATTGTTTTATGGATGAGTTATTAGGTGAATAAGACATCTTCATTTTTTTGAAAACACTGCTTTAAATGGTTGCCAAAATTTTGTATATAATTTATAATATAACTAAAAATAAATAAAGGAAGTACCAGTCCATGTTAAAATCAAAAGTTATGAAGTCTAATAAGGGCATAGTGTTATCTTTTGTTATATCATTGCTTGCAGTGATATTGGCTTTTTGCGCTTACTTTGTGCCACAGACACAAAACTATGCTATTGCTGAAACATCTGAAGAAACAGAAGTTGATACACAGGCAGCCGGGCGCCCTTCTATTGGTGGTGTGGGTGACCTAGGTGGAATTGTCGGCGGTGGTGGCTTAGGAGAAATTGATAAAGGCGAAATTGGCGGAATAGGCGGCATTGGCGGAATAATAGATGACAACTGGACAGATATAGAAATAGGGCATAAACCTGTTGTCGTTGCAGGAACCATGGTCGCAATTAGTTCGGCTGAAGAGCTTGTCTCAGTTGTAACCAATGTAAATAGTGGTTCACAAACTTATAGTGGAAAAACAGTGTATTTGACAACTGATATCGACTTGTCTGGTAAGATTTGGACTCCTATTGGTATTTCT
>CALWPE010000017.1 GCA_944383345.1 uncultured Clostridia bacterium
TTCACAAAAAACTAGGTTTTGAAGATTTTGGAATATTTAACGGATATAGATATAATTTTGAAAAGCCAGTTGATGCAAAAGAAGATTTTAAACATTCTAGCAAAGAGATATATTATTTTAAAGCAAAAGAAGAACAACTTTCACTTTAAAATATAGGTATTTTCTAAAAAAAGTCAATATTTACTAAAAAATACTTTTATAGGCTATTATTTTTAAAACTAATATAAAAGGAAACTTTACTTTTATGTGTAAAGTTTCTTTTATTTTGCTAGTTTAAAAGGTTTTAACCTTTTTTTAAACTATTTAGATATGATTTTAATTTTTTTAGATATAATTTTAATTTTTTATATTTTTTTAATAATTTTTATTTTTAATTTGTTGGTTTTTTAAAATTATTGTCAAAATTAGGCAATATGATATTTTTTATCAAAGACATTTAATAAATGATATTTAAAAGTAGATAGTAAACTCTCTATATATAAAATAAAAGCAAAAAAAGTTGTGTGTTTTACAATCGCTTGACAAAATTACTAAACTATTTTAATATGAAGGCATGGAAAATGAATTTTTGTTTGATGACCTTGAAGTTGAAAAAGACGCACTTCCAGAAGGGAAAAGTGTAGATGTTTTTAATGCACTTTCGCTTTGTGATGAAAACTTGGGGAAGTTGTATGTAGATAAGGGCTACAATCCATACGATGAAAATTTTGTGTTGACAGAAGAGTATGCTGGCGAGATTTTGCAAAACAAAAAAGACACTTCTGCGCTTTTAACTGAAAACTTTTTGGAGCAGGCAAACAAAGAAATTTCTAAAAATTTTAATATAGCACTTCAAAATGGTCAAGACCTTATAGGTGCTTTGGCAAATGAAGAAATTGTTTCTTCTGACCCAAAAGTTAAACAACAAATAAAAAAGACCATAGTAACATTAAAAAATAGAAATGAAATTTTAAAGATGTGCATAGACAAACTTAAACAAAAAGATGCTGATGCACTAAGAATGTATAAAGAACTTTATGGCCTTGACGGTGAACTTGGCGACTTACTTAAAGATAGTTTTACCGAAAAAGCAAATATGCAGGCACTTATTATGCAATTTATGTCACTTATTCAAAAGCGTTCTAAGATTGTATATCAAAAGGCAAAAATATTAAAAGATAAGTCACTTGATGCAAACGCACTTGAACAAGAAGTCCAAAATGCCGTTGCACAGTCTCAAGCCGAAAATCAAGCAAGACAATCTGCACTTGAGCAGATGAAAAAAGAAGAGCTACTAAGACAAGAAGAACAGGAAAGAGAGCAACAAATAAAGCAACAGGCAAAAGAACAAGATAGCAAAGAAACAAACCAAAACGAAGAAGAATTTACAAGATAATGTCAAAATTTTAATTGACAAAATGCTTGCAATATGATAGCATAGCACTGCACCATGAAAAGCAGGTGCTATTTTTTAAGTAAAATAAACACTTAATTTTAAGGAGATATAAAAATGGCAAATCCAAAGAGAGCATTAGTTACCCTTGCTTGTACAGAATGTAAAGAACGCAATTATTCAACAAGCAAAAACAAGAAAAATCAGGCAGAAAGAATTGAAATGCAAAAATATTGCCCAAGGTGTAACAAACACACACTTCACAAAGAAACCAAGTAAGGAGTAAAAAAGTGGCGAAGAAAAACAAAAAAGTCCAAAAAAATTTATCTGCACAAGAGCCTACTGATGTAGCAATAGAGGAGAAAGATGATAAAACAAGTGATATTGCCTTGGCAGAAGAAAAAGAAAACTCAAAAGAAAAAGACAAACAGCAAAAAGACAACAAGCCAAACGACAAAGTCAAAGACAAGAAAAACAAAAAAGTAAAGAAACAATCTAAAACTGCTAAGAGAATAAAAGAAACCACAAGTGAATTAAAAAAAGTAACATGGCCAAGTTTTGGTACTGTAGTTAAAAAGACAGGCGTAGTTTTGGCAGTGGTTATAATTTTTGCAGTCGTACTTTTTGGTATTGACAGGTTGTTATCTTGGTTGTTTGAACTTTTGACAACATCTGTATCAGGTTAAAGGAGCGATATTATGGAAAAAGTTGATGTAGAAAAAATTGAACCAAAGTGGTATGTGCTTCACACCTACACAGGTTATGAAAATGTTGCTAAAGAAAATCTTGAAACCATGGCAGCAAAATATGGACTTGAAGACAGAGTTATGGATATTGTCATTCCAATGGAAAATGTCATACAAGAAAAAAATGGCAAGAAAAAACTTATTCAAAGAAAGACTATGCCGGGATACATTCTTGTAAAAATGCGTTATGCTGATGACATTTGGCACAATGTAACTCTTACTCATGGAGTAACAGGCTTTACTGGTCCAAAAGGAAGACCACTTGCGCTTACTGATGATGAAGTAAAGCGTATGCATCTTGAACATGTAACAGTTAGTGTTGACCTTGAAAAAGGTGACAAAGTTGAAGTCATTGACGGTGCACTTTCAGGAATGATAGGCACTGTTGTTGAGATGGATAAAGAAACATCAAGATGCAAAGTTAGTGTTGAAATGTTTGGAAGAGACACGGTCGTTGACCTTGACTATTCACAAATAATCAAAATCAAAGAAAATTAAGTTAGGTTTTTTCAAGGCTTAGCCTTGTTAAAATAAATAAGTGGGAGAGATATAAAATTTTGCGTATATCTCAATATTCACCACATAGGAGGAAATTATGCCAGCAAAAAAATTAACAGCAGTTGTTAAGTTACAACTACCTGCCGGAAAAGCAACAGCCGGCCCACCAGTTGGCTCATCACTTGGACCACATGGTGTAAACAGTGTGCAGTTTGTTAAAGAATTTAACGAAAAAACTGCAAGTCAAGCAGGACTTATTATTCCTGTTGTTGTGTCAATTTATCAAGATAGGTCATACGACTTCATCTTAAAGACACCACCAGCAGCAGTGCTTATTAAAAAAGCGCTTGGAATTGAGTCAGGCTCAGGAAAACCAAACAAACAAAAAGTCGGAAAACTCACTTTAAGTCAAGTTCGTGAAATTGCAGAAACAAAGATGCCAGACCTTAACGCATCAAGTGTTGAGCAAGCAATGGAAATGATTAAAGGTACTGCACGCAGTATGGGCGTGACAGTTGAAGAGTAGAGGAGGCTAATATGGAAGGAAAGAGATACAAACAATCAAAAAGCCAAATCGAAAACAGACTTTATGATGTAGAAGAAGGCTTTGCACTTCTTGAAAGTTTGCCAAAAGCAAAGTTTGATGAAACAGTTGAACTTCATGTTCGTCTTGGTGTTGACGGAAGAAACGCAGACCAACAAGTTCGTGGAGTTGTTGTTCTCCCAAACGGAACAGGTAAAAAAGTTAAAGTTCTTGTAATTGCAAAAGGCGACAAAGCAAAAGAAGCCGAAGAGGCAGGCGCTGATGTCGTTGGAGCAGAAGAGATTGTTCAAAAGATTCAAACAGAGAACTGGCTTGACTTTGATGTCTGCATAACAACACCTGATATGATGGGTGTCGTTGGTAGAATTGCAAGAATTTTGGGACCAAAAGGACTTATGCCAAACCCAAAGAGTGGTACAGTTACTATGGATGTCAAAAAAGCAATTACCGATGTCAAAGCAGGTAAAGTTGAATATCGTTTGGACAAAGGAAACAATGTACATGTAGTTATAGGAAAAGTTAGTTTTGGAAAAGACAAACTTGTTGAAAACTACAACACACTTATGTCAGCCCTAATCAAAGCAAAACCAGCATCTGCAAAAGGTCAATACATTCGCAATGTTGTTGTTGCTACAACAATGGGCGCAGGTATAAAACTTGCAACAAGAGCATAAATAAAATAGGCATTTTTGCCTATTTTTTTATGCTATTTTTAAATTTTAAAATGTAATTTTGCCTATCAAGTTTGCATAAAGTGTAGAGTTAAAAAGTTCGGTGTTTGCAAACCTTATATCATAGTATCTTTTGTTGTCTACAATGTTTGAAAAAGAAATATATACTTCGTAGTCTTGTTTTTGTGGAAGGTCATCTATTGAAAGGTGTAAATTTCTTTCGCCGTTATAGGTTCCACAATTTTTTTGTATTATTTCTTTGTCTTTGGTGACGAATAGCACTGTGATATCTTTTTCACGAACATATGATGAAAAGCCTTTATTTTCGATTGTTAAAGCAATTTCAAGTTGTTTAAAGTCTTCGTTGTACTTAAACACCGAATTTGTTAAAACCAACCTGTATCCCATATGTGAGCGTATATATTCAAAAGCAGTTGTGTTTTCATAAGTGGTATCTTTCCAGTTTTGAATAACATTTTCGTCATATTCATAATTAAGATAAGACAAATTCAGTTTGTCCATCTCATCAAGGCAGTTTGGGAAACTATTTAACCCAATGCTTGAAGATAGAACTTCTCCACCATATGGTGTATTGACAATATTTTTACTTATCCAATCAACTTCTTCACTTCTATTTGTGTATGTACCCATATCACTTTCTGTGGACAAAAATGCGTCGTTGAAAAGTCCAAGCCTTTTTGTTTTTTCATTTGGTACAAATTCGTAGTTTTCTAAGTTGTTGTAATCTATTCCAAGATAGTCATATATCATCTTTGGAGTTCTAACCAAAATAGAGATATCGTCTGTGTTTTCTAGCCATGCATCTATTACTTTGTTTATATTTTCTGTTGTAGCAATTTCGCTTGAATGCATCTCGCCCCAAGGACCAATCATGCCTGCTTCAATAGCAGTTATTGTTGGTTTAAAGTTGTTTAAAACTTCACTTAACTTTTCAATATGTGAGATTATTGTATCAATACTTGGTTCATTATCTATGTTCCCTTCAAAATAAGAATCGTATGCAAAGCGAACAATTACATTTTTTTGTTTTTCAAAAAAGTATTCAAGTGTGCTAGATAGTGTTCTTAAAGATTGATTTGGAATATCTTGTTTTATATCACTTATGTCAATTCTTAGGTGGTATATACTTATATCATCATTTAAAGTAGGTGGGGTAAAAGTTCCACCACTTTCGTCAAGTTTCACAAAAACAGGTGTATAAAAACCATTGTCTGGATTTTTCACATAACCTGATGACTCTGAATAATTAAGGTTTTGCCAATAATTTTCAAGATTTTTAGGCCAAAACATCAAAAGTAAGACCATAACAACTGAAAACGCAAGCGCCAAAGCCATAAAAACTATTGTTAAAATTCTTTTTACCATACTAAACCTTAGTATATTATAAAAAAAGTGATTTTTTTTTGCAAATCAATTATGGTATAAATGCTTTACATATTTTGTTTTTTTTTGTTATGATGGCTGTAAGGAGGGTAAGTAATGGGAAAGTTAAAAAAATTTAAAAAATTAAAATCAGTATTTTTGGTGGGGCTTTGTTTTGTCTTTGTGCTAATACTTAGTGCTTGTGGGAAAAGTCAAATAACACGAGAAGAAGCACTAAATGCAATCAATGTTTCTTTAAGTAGTGAAGAAGTTCAAAGTGTCAAAGACTATACTGCAAAAGTCGCATACGAGAAAGTTACAACTACACAAAATTCAACGACAGTATCCAAACAACAGGAAATTTTGGAAGTAGATTATGACAATCAAGTTGCGCTACAGACATCTTCATTATCAACCACTATAAAACAAGAAGGTGTAGTAGAAGGCGAAGAAAACAAAACTTATACAACTCAGTACTATATTGGAAATATAGATGGTGTTGCTTATAAGGTAAATGACAAAGATAAAGTATATGAAAGTCTTGGTGCGCAACTGGAAGAATATATAAGTTATTTTACAAACCTAACAGGAATAATCTCTACACTAACCGAAGGTATGTTTGCGCAAGATGTTGTTTCGCAAGAACTTTTCAAAACAGGCGACAACTCTTATGAGTTAAGTTTTGTATTTGTTGAAGTTGAAAAGGCAAGCGACGAACAAACAGGCGAACAGCTAGCAACAGGGAATAGCACAGTTATTGAAGTTACCTATAAAATAAAAGACGGAAAGATATCCAGTTTTCAAATAAAACAACAACAATACACGCAAGAAGTTATGACAAAATCTCTTAGTGTTGTTATG
>CALWPE010000018.1 GCA_944383345.1 uncultured Clostridia bacterium
GACAATGATGAAGTTGCAATAACTCGTAAATTGTATAGAAGTGGCGAAAGCGCATACCTTATCAATCGTACACCTGTAAGATTAAAAGATATTGTAAACCTTTTATATGACTCAGGTATTGGTAAAGATGGTTATTCTATTATTGGACAAGGTAAAGTTGATGAAATTATTTCATCAAAACCTGAAAATAGGCGTGCAATTTTTGAAGATGCAGCAGGTATTTCCAAGTTTAAGTCAAGAAAAGTTGATGCTGAAAGAAAATTGGAGAGAACTCGTGATAACCTTTCTCGTGCTGGGGATATTTTGGCAGAACTTGAAAGGCAAATGGGACCTTTAAAGAAACAGGCAGAAAATGCTAAAATTTGGCTTGGATTAAAAGATAGATTAAAAGATTTGGAAGTAAATACATATGTTTATAGTTACAACAATGCTAATATTACCAAGCAACAAATAAACACAAAACTAAGTGCTATTGAAGAAGAACTTATTCAAAGACAACAAGACCTTACTGATTGTACAAATAAGTACAACGAACATACTGAAGAAGTAAATAACATCGATACACAAATCAATGCAAACCACGAATCTATTTTGCACCTTACTGTTGAATTGGAAAAACAATCAGGTGAAGCAAATGTTATTCGTGAGCGTATTTCAAACTTAAATGAAACAAAATCGAAAATAGGTATTGATTTATTAAATAGCACAAATACAATTTTAAAAGATAATGCAGAATTAAAGTTTAAAAAAGATAAATATGATGAAGTTGTAGAAAATTTACAAAAATTGAATTTGTCATACGATGAAATATCAAATGACTATTTAAAAACACTAGACGAACTAAGTTTACATGAGGACCAGACACAAGACTCTCAACAAAAAATGATAGATGCACTTGATAAACTTACAGATATCAAAGCAAATTTTAGTAAGTACAAGGCTGAGAGAGATATGCTAAAAGATAGTTTGGCAGAACTTGAAAGTAAAGTAAGTGAAATAAATAAAAGTGTTTTAGCAAAAACAGAAGCAAAAAAAGAAGTTGAAAATTCAGTTTTGAACTTAAAGTTAAAGCAAGACGAAGCAGTATCAAATTTGGACTTGGCGAGAAAAAAACAAGAACAATTAAAAACAGATATTGCTACAATGCAGGAAGAGAGATATCGTTCTAGTTCAAAAATACAAGTTTATGAAAACAGAAAAGCACTTCTTGAAGAAATGCAAAAAGAATATGATGGATATTCTTATGCAGTTAAAAGACTTTTAAAAGAAAGTGAGAAAAACGCAGTTATTAAATCAAAGATGGTTGGTGTACTAGCATCTTTAATAAAAGTACCAGAAAAATATGAAACTGCTGTTGAAATCGCACTTGGAAATGCAGTACAAAATATTGTTACATTTGACGAACAAAACGCAAAAGACTTAATTAATTTTTTGAAAAATAACGAATTTGGTCGTGCTACATTTTTACCAATAACAAAACTAAAACCAAGGTCAATAGACCGAGAAGACGCAAAAGCATTGACTTTTAGTGGTTGCTTTGGACTTGCTAGTGATCTAATTTCGTATCCAGACAATATAAAAAATATAATATCAAATCTTTTGGGAGCAACTATAATTGTAGACAATCTTGATACAGCCATTGCAATTTCGAATAGAACAAAACTTTCATATAAAATAGTAACACTTGACGGAGATGTAATAAATCCACAAGGTTCTATGACAGGTGGCTCTAAAAAGCATGAAGTTGCAAATTTGATTAGTCGTGACCGAGAAATTAAAACTTTGACTGCTGAACTAGCAAAATTGAAATCAGATTTAGAGCAAAAAACAACTGATATAGCAAAGGCACAAAAAGAATACGAACAATTAAAATTTGAAATAAATAAGTTGTTTGACATTAAAAACTCAACAGAGATAAATTACGCAAAAGAAAATGAAAAGTTGGCATCATTTACATCAATTCTTAATGATGAAATAGAAGAGCAGACAAACTTAAAAAATCAACAAAATGCAACATCTATTCGTATTGAAACATTGACTAAGGAACTTGAGAGCATAGATGAACTTGAAAGCACTGCTATGCAAAATAGAACATCTGCTAACAAATTTATTGAAGAAAGGCAGGCAAAATATCAAGAACTTAGTAAAAAGCGTGATGAATTAAATGACAATTTAACTCGTGTAAAAGTAGAGATTGCATCACTTGAGGCACAAAAAACATCATTTGAACAAGATTTTGACCGATTAAATGAAGAAATAAGAGTAAATACTGCACTTAAAGCAAATTATCAAAATGATATTGATAAATTGGATAAAACAATTTATGAAGCAGAAAATATCATAAAGGCACAGATAGAAACTCAGGCTAATCAAGAAGCAAAAAATAAATTAAATAGCCTTCGTGAAGAAATGCAAAATTTTGAGAACAAAAAGCAGACTTTGCAGGCAGAAATTCAAAAATTGAATGATGAAAAGATGCAAATTATGGATAACATTACAAAACTCAACGACAGACGCACAAATGCTCAACATCAACTTGAAAAAGTAGATATTGAAATAGAGCAGATGCAAGAACGAATATATGAGGAGTATTCATTAACATATACATCTTGTCAACCTTTTGTTCGTCAAGATTTTGATATCGACAAGGCTATGCCTGAAATTGCAGAAATAAAGAGAGATATATCAAAACTTGGTTATGTAAATGTACATGCTATAGATGATATAAAATTGCTTTCAGAGCGTTATGATGCATTAAAAGAGCAATCTGATGACCTTGAAAAAGCAGAACAAAATCTTTTGCAGGTTATAGAAGAGTTGTCGGCTGAAATGATGCAAAGATTTAAAACTGAATTTGATAAAATAAATGAACACTTTAAAACAACATTCAAGGAGTTATTTGGTGGTGGAAATGCAAGACTTGAATTGACTGACCCAAATAATTTACTAGAATCTGGTGTTGATATCGTAGCAGAGCCACCGGGGAAGAAACTTCAAAACATCACACTTTTGTCTGGTGGAGAAAAAGCATTGACAGCGATTGCAATTTTGTTTGCTATTTTAAAACTAAGACCAATGCCATTCTGTTTACTAGATGAAATTGAAGCAGCACTTGATGATTCAAATGTTGGAAGGTTTGCAGAATACCTTAGAAGATTTAGTAAGGTTACACAATTTATTGTAATCACACACAGAAAACCTACTATGGAACTTGCTGACTGCTTGTATGGTGTTACTATGGAAGAAAAAGGCGTTTCAAAGATGGTAAGCGTTCAACTTGCAGATGCATTAAAAACAGTTGAGGAGAGTAAATAATGGGACTTTTTAAAAAAATATCACAAGCATTAAAAAAGACAAAAGAGGCGTTGGCTCGCAAACTTGACTCACTTTTTTCTGGTGGGCAACTAAACGATGAATTTTATGAAGATTTAACTGATATTTTAGTTTCGTCAGATGTCGGCTTTGAATGTAGTGAAAAAATTGTTGATAGACTTCGTTTGTATGCAAGGAAAAATAAAATTCACACAGCAGATGGAGTTAAGAAGGCATTAAAAACAATTTTAATCGAAATTATGGAGCAAACTCCACAAATAGAGATTGAATATCCAGCAATAATAACAATAGTTGGTGTTAATGGTGTGGGTAAAACCACTACAATAGGTAAGTTGGCAAAATATTTTAAACAACAGAAAAAAGATGTTACGCTTGTTGCCGGTGATACATTCCGTGCTGCCGCTAGTGACCAGCTAAGCGAGTGGGCTAATCGTAACAAAGTAAGAATTGTAAAACATTCTGAAGGCACAGATGCTGCTGCAGTTGTTTTTGATGGTGTTTCAAGTGCAAAAGCAAAAAATACCGATGTTTTAATTATTGATACTGCTGGTAGACTTCAAACCAAGACAAATTTAATGGAAGAACTTAAAAAGATAGATAAAGTTATTGATAAGGAATATCCAGAGGCAAACAAATATACTTTTATAGTTCTTGATGCAACCACAGGTCAAAATGCACTTAGCCAAATAAAACATTTTGATGAATATGTAAAAATTGATGGAATAATTTTAACCAAACTAGATGGAACAGCAAAAGGTGGAGTTGTATTTGCTATTGCAGACGAACTTGAACTTCCGGTTGTTTTTGTTGGAACAGGTGAAACGATAGACGATATAGACACTTTTGACGCAAAAGAATTTGTTGATAATATTTTCTAAAAATATTAGAAAATAAAAATCTTTTAAACTATCAAAAAAATAAAACAAAAAGGAACTCTACATATAACCCGTAGGGTTAAAACGGACCAGTATTAAAAAGAGAACGATGCAAGAGTTTGTCTTCTAAATTCAATAGGAGCAAGCTCTTGTATTTTTTCTTGTAATCTTTCTGTATTGTAATATATTATGAAATTTTTTACAACTTCTGGAATATTGTTTTTCTCTAAGTTTTTTTGTAAATATATACATTCAGTTTTTAGTATTGAAAAAAATGATTCTATTGGCATATTATCTGCACAACTACCTTTTGCTGAAATACTTTGTTTTATCATATTTTCTTTTAGTAGTTTCATATATTGCCAGTTAGTAAAATGCCAACCTTGATCTGAATGAAGTATCAAATTTTTTCTTTGGAAATATGGAGTTTTAGATATTGCAGATTTTACAGTATCTAAAACTAATTTTAAGTCAATGTAATTAGATATTGTATATGCTACTATTGATTTATCGAACACATCTTTAATAGCACAAAGATACATTAACCCATTGTTTGCGAATATGTAAGAGATATCTATTGACCATTTTTCATTGGAAGTATTTGCAGTAAAATTTCTTTTTAGAAGATTAGGAACGTTGTGGTGTTGAAGTTTAGAATATCTATGAGTTCTACGTCTTGAAATTGATTGGATTTG
>CALWPE010000019.1 GCA_944383345.1 uncultured Clostridia bacterium
TTCATCATAAGTTGTTGTTGAAAATTTAACAACATCTTCCAAAACTTCATTGTCCAAAAAACTTTTTGTGTCTTGATAATAATCATCAACAAGTGCTGATACATTTTCTACTAAAATAGTTGGAGTCTTTGGTGGATTATTTGTACATGCTGTTAATGTTACTCCAAGTCCTAAAGCAAGACCAAGAGAGAAAACACTTGTCAATACTTTAAATTTTTGGCTTTTAGATTTGTTATTACCCATGTTTATTTTTTTTGTCATACAGAAAACCTCCTTATTGGCTTTAGTATAACATTGATAAAAGAAAAATCAATATTTTTAGCAAAAAAAATTATCATGATATAAAAACTATATCTATTATAAAAAAACGACTCTTCAATTTTGTAGCATCATTATGTTTTTTTGCTAGTTTTAAAAGGTTTTAACCTTTAAATTTTTTTCAATAATAAAATAAAAAAATATCCACAAAACTTTGTGGATATTTTATAGACTAATATTTCATATATTTTGCTTTTTTGCCTAACTGTTCTTCAATTCTAAGTAATTGGTTATATTTTGCAACACGGTCTGTTCTGCAAGGTGCACCACTTTTAATTTGCCCAGAATTTTGAGAAACAACAATATCCGAAATTGTTACATCTTCGGTTTCACCACTTCTATGTGAAACTATGCTGTTATAACCATTTTGTTTTGCTAGATTTATTGCATCTATTGTTTCAGTTAAAGTGCCTATTTGATTTACCTTTATAAGTATGGCATTTGCAACTTTCATATCAATACCTTTTTGAAGTCTTTTTACATTTGTTACAAAAAGGTCATCACCTACTAATTGGACTTTTTTACCAAGTACCTTGGTAAGTTTTTTCCAGTTTTCCCAATCTTCTTCAGATAAAGCATCTTCTATTGAAAATATAGGATACTTTTTAACCATCTTTTCCCAATATTCAATCATCTCATCGGCAGTATATAATTTGTTTGTTTTCCAAAAATAATAGCAACCTTCTTTGCCTATCTTTTTGGCTTCATCATACATTTCTGTAGCAGCAACATCAACTGCAAGTTTAAAGTCTTTTCCCAATCTGTAACCTGCTTTTTCTATTGCATCACTTATGCACATAAAAGCCTGTTCGTCATCATCTAAGTTTGGTGCAAAACCACCCTCATCACCAACTGCAGTGGAAAGGTTTTTTGATTTTAAAACATTTTTTAAACTATGATAAACTTCTGCACACCACCTAAGACCTTCTGCAAAAGTTTTTGCGCCAACTGGCATTATCATAAACTCCTGTATGTTGATGCTGTTATCTGCGTGTTTTCCACCGTTTATTATGTTCATCATAGGAACAGGCAAGATATGTGCATCATCACCACCCAAGTATTTATATAAAGGCATTTTCTTTATGCTTGCTCCTGCTTTTGCAACTGCAAGTGATACGCCAAGTATTGCATTTGCTCCAAGTACACTTTTATTATCTGTTCCGTCTAGTGCAATCATCTTTTCGTCAATTTTACGCTGATTTAAAACATTTTCTCCCAAAAGTACTGGTGCAATAATTTCATTAACATTTTTTACTGCTTTTAAAACAGATTTTCCAAAATAATAATCTTTGTCGCCGTCACGAAGTTCAATCGCTTCAAATGCGCCTGTTGATGCTCCCGATGGTACGCTTGCTCTGCCCGAAAGTACTCCGTCAACATACACATCAACTTCAACTGTTGGTGTTCCACGAGAGTCAAGAATTTGTCTTGCCTTTATGTTTGTTATCTCTTCCATAATTTCTCCTTAGCATTATTATATAATTTTATATGGCAAAATTACAAATTTTTATAAGGTGCTTGACAAAAAAAAATAAAATTGTCACAATTTTTTCGGAGATGATATGAATATTTGGAAAGATATAAATGAAGAACGAATAAAACCCGAAGATTTTGTGGCTTTTATTGAGATTGAGCAAGGAAGCAAAAACAAGTATGAACTTGACAAAGAAACTGGACTAATTATATTGGACCGAGTGCGTGACACAAGCACGCACTACCCTATGAACTATGGGTTTATTCCACTAACCTATTCTGGTGATGGTGACCCTTTAGATGTGTTTGTGTTATGTAGTCAACCCATTGAAAAGGCAAGTTTAGTGAGGTGTTACCCAATAGGTATAGTGAATATGACCGATAAAGACGAAATAGACGAAAAAGTAATTGCAATCCCATTTGGAGACCCTCAGTACAATTCATATAAAGATATCAGTGAATTGCCAAGCCATATTTTAAACGAGTTAGAACACTTTTTGACTGTTTATAAACAACTTGAAAACAAAAAAGTACAAGTTCTAACTGCTGGGGGTGCAGATGTAGCGAAAAAGGCTATTGCAGATTGTATTGTGAATTTTAAAAATAAATTTGGAGGTAAAAAATGATAAAATTTTATAAATGTAAACATTGCAAAAACATTGCAGTAAAAGTCCAAGACAGCAAAGTTCCACTTGTTTGTTGTGGCGAGAAAATGGAAGAACTAATCCCTATGCAAAGTGATGGCGCACTTGAAAAACATCTACCAGTAGCAACTTTTGACGAAACAAGTGTAAAAGTAAGTGTCGGTGAAGTTTTGCACCCAATGACTGATGAACATTATATTAGTTTTGTTGTTTTAGAGTTAAAAGACGGATATTTGTTAAAGTACCTTTCACCTTCTATGCAACCTATTGTTACATTTGATGTAAAAAAAGAAGATGTTGTTTCAATTTATGAATATTGTACTATTCATGGACTTTATAAAGTGGATGTAAAATAAAAGGAAAAATATGAATATTTCAAAAGATTTCCAAAAAAAATATGATGACGCATTTGAGTTCGCCACTAAAAAACATAGTGGTCAATTTAGAAAAGGTACAAAAATTCCATATATTGTGCACTTGTATGAAATAACTCAGATTTTAAAAGAAGAAAAGGCAGATGAAATCACAATAATTGCCGGCATACTTCATGACACAGTTGAAGATACTGACACTAAAATAGAAGAGATTGAAGAAAAATTTGGCAGTGATGTCGCCAAATTGGTTTCAGCAGATAGAGAAGACAAGTCACTTCCCTATCTTCAAAGAAAAAAGTTACATATGCAACAACTAAAAAATGCAGATGAGCGAGCAAAACTTGTAAATCTTGCCGATAAACTTAGCAATTTAAGAAGCATATATCTAGATTCAATATATTTTGAAAATATGTGGAAAAAGTTTAATGGTTCAAAAGATGAAATACAACAATATTATGCTTGGTCGCTCGATGCACTTTCATCACTAAAAAAACGCAAAGCATATAAAAAATTAAAATATTATTTTAAATAAAAAAAAAAAAAATAGAGGCTATGCCTCTT
>CALWPE010000020.1 GCA_944383345.1 uncultured Clostridia bacterium
TATATAAAGGGAATAAAATAGATGGTATTTCCACTTATTATAACTAACTTCTATTTTTATATTAAGTGGCAAAGGGTTATAAAAATATTATTTAAAACTATCAATCAATATAATTATAAAGGCTAAAATGAAATAGTTTTGCATTAAAAATTTAATAAAAAAGACTAAAAAGGGAAGAAAAAAGACCATCTATTATAAAATTAGATGGTCTTTTTAAATTTTTTTATATATACTCAAACAGAGTATTTTTAAATTAAATTTTTTTCATATCAGCGTAAGAAATTGTAGTATCCCAACCACCAACAACTTCGCCAGCATGTTTGTTTATACCTGTGTAAGACAAACTACTGTCTTCATATCTACGGAATTGAAAAACTGCTTGGTTCATAAGTTCTGCATTAAATAATCCTAAACTTGTTAATAATTCAAAATCATTTACTTCAAGGCCTGTAACTCTCTTAAATAATCCGGGTTCAAGTTGCGTTATAACATCTTTTAGAACTTGTTCACGATAATCGGTTAAATACATAAAAATTGGAATACGAGTTGCGAACTTAATAAGTTTTTCCTGAATTTGTTTTCGCTTTGATTTGTATTCTTTTTCTTCTTCAGAAATTTCTTTCTTTTCTTTATCAGTTAAATCTCTGCCTTCCTGTGAAGCTTCTTTTTTTATTTTCTTTACGGCATTCGATTTATTAACAATTATCTCAATGTCACTTTGCAAGTTAAGATTTCTAAAGCCTTCCATATTCATTAAGGCATCGAGTGCTCGTTGGTTATTCAGTAATCTTTCCAATGTTATATTATCTACATTAACAAGACAAGCACTTTCCCAACGTCTAGCTAGTAATGTTGCTGTCGTTCCACTTGTCGCAATATCCAAAAGTTCGCTAGGACTAATATTTTTCATTGTCATACCATCATAAGATAGCACTGGTAAGAATTGGATAAATTCAGCAACTTTTTGTTCGGGATTTATATCATCAATGTTTAATCTACAAGAATATTCTTCAATTTGTCTAAGTGCACGGTCTGGAGCAAAGTCAAATATGTAGCATTCCTTTTTTATAATTTCATCTTCATTAGGATTAAGTCCTGTTGGATTTTTTAATACCCACGGAGATTGAACTCTAAATGCAGATTGAAAATATGTTTCCGGACTTGATAAATTTCTTAACATAAATATTCCAGTCCAAGGTTTGACCGTTACACCAGTTGTTAATTTACCACAAGAAAGAGTAATAGTTTTTGTTTTTAATGGATCGCTTGTCATTGCTTTTTTAACTGGTTTTAATGCTTCAAGACCAATCCCTGCACGAGTTCCAGCACAAACAATAATGTTATAACTTTGATAAAATAAGTTTTGTTTTTCATGCAATAAATTATTCATCGCATAGCAACTTGCAACATTTGGCAAGAACCACAATGTGTGCCCAAGAATTTCTTGCATATTTGCTTTCTTTGTTGTAAATGGAAGTATTGCTTTTTCTGCACCTTGCTTTAAATTGTCAACAGTTGTTTCAAGGTAGTTTCCACGAATTAAATCAAGCCATTTTTGAACTTCTTCTTTAAAAACAAACTCTGCATTTTCATAATCTCCTTTTGCAGAAAAAAATGTGTTTAAATCAAATTCGTTATATTCTCCTTTAAGTGCAATTTCTCTAATTGCATCTGGCAACTGATATGTCATCAAAACCATTCTTGGCAAACTAGAATAAGGATTGTTTGGACCTTTCCAATCTTCTTTTGCTTTTTGCTCATCAGAGTAAGTCCAGTTGTATATTTGTTCTTCTACAAATTCGCCATTGGCAATAGCTCTAAATGGCGTGCCAGATAAATATAAATAATAATTTGTTGTTATTGGCATAATCGCTTCAACATCACTTGCGTTCTGATTGTCATTAAAAAGCTTATTTGAAACATCTTTATCATAATCTTCTTTTTCAAATAAATCTTTTGCATTGTCACGCCAAGCCCCAAAATGATATTCGTCAAACACAACCAAATCCCAATTAGTTGTATGAACCCATTCATTCTTTGGCTTTATCATTCCATCTTTTAAACCTAAATAATCTTGAAAAGATCCAAAACATACAATAGGTTTTGACATGTCTAAATCTTCAAACTTTAATTCGGTATGTCTTGAAATAAATTGCCAACCTTCAAAATCAATGTGAGAGTTTAAATCTTCTTCCCAAGAACTTTCAACTGCTGGTTTGAATGTAAGTATTAAAACTTTTTTAAATCCCATAGTTTTGGCAAGTTCATAGGTTGTAAAAGTTTTTCCAAATCTCATTTTGGCGTTCCACAAAAAGTGAGGTGTCATTTTAGGATTTTCTGCTTTAATAGATTTAAAATATTTTATTGTTTTGTCTATTGCTTCAATTTGTTCAGGACGAAGTTTAAAATTTTGAGTTCTTCGCTCCTTATTTTCAATTCTATTTTTTATTGTGAATACTGCACTTTGAATATCTCGAACCGAACATTTAAACCATTCGCCACCAACATTATCAAATCCTTGTTTTTCTAATAATTTGTGAACATCATGGTCAGTAAAATAAGTGCCATCTTCTCGCATTGTACTTTCGCTAAACACAATTTTATATGGCATTTTGTCCGG
>CALWPE010000021.1 GCA_944383345.1 uncultured Clostridia bacterium
TTTTTTCTCTAAATTATTTATTTCTAATAAGTTTGATAATATTTTGATATTTTCTATTTTTAGATATTTTTCACCAAAAATATTAAATATGATTTTATTATAATCAATAGATTTATAAAACCCCTATAAAAATCAATTTATTAAAGCAACATAATAATCATTCTTATAATTACTTTTAATTTATTTTATTTTTTAAAATATACAACGATATTATCTTTAGTTTTGTCTGTCTTATAGAGTTATATTATCAAATTCAAAAACTCATAAAGCATTGAACTATTTTGTCTTAAATTATTCTTATTTGAATAAATGCTTTCATATTTGTTCGAATTATAGTTGCACTAGTTAAAACAAAGTTTTGAAAACCAAATATGCCATTATGTAACTTAAAGACAAACATATTATGATGAGGAATACGGAAATTAAAATTTTAAACCAAATATTCTTTTGCTGACTTATTAAAAATATATTTAAAACAAAGCACGCTCCACCTATTGCGCCACCTATTGCTCCAAAGAAAATCCCCGGCAATAAAACTAGTACTGATAATATAATTTCTAAGTATGATAATTTTTCTCGTATTTGAACTATGTTTTCAAACATTTTTATGGTAATTCCAAATAGATAATTGCCTTTCAATTCAAAATAATGAACGGTGGTTCCATCATTGTATTCGTATGTGTTTTTGTTTAGTTTGTTTAAAACAATTCCATCATATGTTATTTTTTTCTTCCCTGTCCAAAAATTTTCATCATACTCTAAATTTTTATTTTTTGTTTTGTCATTGTTTATTAAAATTTTCATAACTTCTCCTATACTTCAAACCAAAGAGATGGCCTTTCTGTTTGATTGTATATCCAAACACAATCTTCGTTTTGTTCTAAATATTCTTGAGATTGAAATTGTCCAAAATGTAAACTACTTAAAAACTCATCGCTACATAATTCTTGCTTTGTTTTACCATCCTTTATTTCTCTATTATACGAATTGATAACTATTCTTTGTTGGATATATGGATAACAATTAGTGTAAGTTTCTGCAATAGGATTGACATAATATGATGCCAAACCATCTACACTTATGTTGACAAAACTAATGCAATCGTAACAATTTATAACTTTGCTTGTACCGATTCCTGCAACTTTGCAATAAATACTTCTTCCTTCGCCAAGTTTTTCTATATTTATATCACCTTGCGTAATGCAGTTATAAACTGATGAATTAGACAAATTTTGACCACTTATTGCACCAATATAACAATTTTTATACATTGTTGCCAAAATATTTACATCGGCAAAACAGTTCTTTATTGTTCCACTATTTATTCCACTTATGCCACCAATAAAGCATGTTGTAGATGTGAATACATTTAAATCAAAGTCCAAAGAGATATTACTTATTGTTCCATTATTTTCACAAGTTACTACACCAATAACTATATCTTCACTCGTTTCTGTTTCCAAAGAAACATTTAAAAGGTGTAAATTTTTAATGGTTTTTTCGTTTTTCAAAAATAGTCCAAACTTATTTTTCTCTGCATTTTTAACAGATAAATTTGAAATTGTGTGTCCGTTTCCGTTGAATGTAGCAAAGTTTTTTAACATGTAGAACTCTTCACCTTGTAAATCTATATCGCAGTTTAAATTAACATCAACATATATATCTTTTTTGTTTAATTTCATAAATTCTTCTTTTGTATTTATTTCTATTGTTGATACATCATTTTTGAAAACTGGATAATCTCCATTACACTCGTATATTCCTACAGCCATTAAAACATTTTGTGTAACCCAATCTTCATTTTTTAAGTTTTCATCGGCAACTGTTGTTGCAAATTCTTTTACTAATTCTTGTTGCTCGTTGACCACAACATTAAAACTTGATTGGTCACTTTTGTATATATTGTTTGATATATTTGTAAAGTGTAATGTTCCACAAAAATCTCCTATTGTTATTGGTGATAAATAGTTTATGTAGTGAACAGGAATATTAACTTCCATAATAGTTTTTACAAAGCAATTTGATATAACTTGATTAGAAAAGTTTATTCCACCATTGCCAATAAACCCACCTATATATGATAGATTCATCGGCTGTAAACTATTTAAATTCATCGTGTTAATGCTATAACAGTTTTCTACCTCTCCTAAAGTATGTGAACCACCAAATCCACCGACCACGCATCTATCTGCGATATTTATATCTATTGTCGAAAAACTATAACAACAGTGTATTTTACCTGTATTTGCGCCGAAAAAACCACCAACTTTTGTGACAAGTTCTGCATTTATAGTTACATCACTAAAACATTTTGTTATTTCACCACTATTATCTGCAACAAACCCACCAATCGTATAGACTTCTTCTTGTAATACAAATTCACCTGAAACATTACAGTTTTCTATTTTGCCTGTGTTGTTCGCAACAAACCCACCGACTAAATTAGTTCCACAATCTATGTGTATGTTTGTGATTGATAAATTCTTTATATTTCCACTATTGTTTATAAATAGTGCAATATCTTCGTTGCTTTCTGCAATAATTGATAAATTAGATATAGTATGATTATTTGCATTTAAGTTTGAAACAAAATTTTGTATAGGGCGTATTTCTTCATTTTCTAAATCAATATCGTTTGTAATTTCAATGTATGTATTTGTGTCATATATATCGTTTAAATTAGCAACTGCAATAAAATTTAAAAAATCTTGTTTGTTTGAAATCTTATAACTATTTTCAAGAGTTCCTTCGCCGTCAAGTTGCACTTGCCAAACTGCATTAAGAATTACATTATCATTATTTATTGTTGTTAAGTTTTCAACTACAGCACAATCTTCTATGAATATATCATTATACTGCCAACCCAAAAATATATATTTTTCTCTTGTAAACACACATTCTGGTAAAGTTGTCTCATCATCGTAAACACATTCAATACTTTGCATTTGTCCCTGCCCAGAATTTGCATCAAAACTTATTGTGTATTTTATAGGCTCTAAAACTGGATTTAATGACACTCTATCTTCATAATATGGCTTAGGCATTTTTTCCACTACTTGCCCAAAATCAAGATAAATCTTCTCACTTCTGGCATAGTAATAAAATCCTTTGTGAATATACCCTTTACAATTCGTTATTATTAAATCATCTCTAATTCTAACTGTATCAAAATATTCATGTTGTTCTTTATAAAGAACTGAATTGTTGTAGTTATAATAGACCAATTCATAAGTACAAATTTCCCAAATGCCATAAACTTCATAAGTGCCTAGATTTTCATCAACTAGTTGTGAATAATATGTATCTGTGCTTAATTCATTGCCCTGTGAATCTTCCCAGCGAGTCAATTCATATCCTTCATAATCATAATCATTTGTTATTTCATATAGTTGTTTGAGTTTAAATTGATCAAAGTATTTTTTGCTTTCTATAATTGGTTCCCAATTTGTAAGGTTTGGAATACTTATATTATATTTAACATAATAAGTGTTTTGTTCAAAACAAGCATTGAGCACTACTTCTGTACTTGTTTCTGCTAAATTTAGAACAGTTTGTACGTCTTGATAAATATTTCCATTTGTGTCTCTCCAATAAACAAAATGATAATGTTCTTCCTCAAATATGTTTAAATCCAACTCTTCTGCTTTGTCATAAGTTAAAATTTGCTCCCTTGTTATAACCTCTCCATAAGCAAATCTAAAAATGATTTTATAAGTAATTGGAGTCCACTGTGCAACAAAATTCAATGTTTCATCAGAATCATTAAACTCTGTTATTTGTTGACCATCACTATACAAAACATCACCGAAAAGCCAGCCACTAAAGTCGTATCCTGTTTTTGTAAATTGGTTTTGTGGTAAAACAAATTTTTGACCAGACCTTACTCTTAAATCTTGCATTGTCCCCGTGGCACCGTTAGCATCAAATACTATGTTATTTATATGAATATCCCAACTTGCCTTTAAAACAATAACATCATTTTGCGTTGTAGTTAAATTTACAACTTGTTGTTGGTCTTTATATACCTCGCCACCTTCGTATATTTGCCAGCCTTTAAAATCATAGTGTTCTTTTTCAAAAAGATTTTTTGGTAAAGTGACATATCGGTCATAAACTGCAGATATTTCTTGCATTTCACCATTTGCACCATTTCCATCGAATTGAATGGTATAAGATATTGGTTCCCACTTAGCATAACATTGTTTGTTGTCCTGAGTTATTGGCTTAGAAAAGTCAAAAGGTGTTATATAATTTTTATCTGTAAACCAACCCTTAAAAATATATCCCGTTTTTTGTGGGTCCTGTATTGGCTTGATTGTTTCTCCGGCGACAAACTCAACTTCTTCTCTTTTGTAGTTGTCAATGTTAAACATAAATGTTTGATGTAAATCAACATATTCTTCTAGTGTGTGATTCAAATTTCTTTTAACTTTTTTTAAATCGTTGATTGGTATTGCCATATTCATATAATCAACAAACCCATCGGTTATCATAAGTGTTGTTATACCAATAACTGCACCGCTTTCGTTGACAAGTACCCCACCACTGTTGCCGAGTGTCATACTTGCTGTTGATTGAATGTATTTATTATCTTCATAAATAAATGATTTTTTAGAAATTATACCTTCTGTCAAGGTGCTATTGTTTTTTCCAAATGCAAAAGAGTTGGGATAGCCAATTGCATAAACCGTTTCACCAACCGAAACTCTATCACTATTGCCGATTTTTACACTTTTATTGTTTTTTATATCAATTTGCAAAATCGCAATATCTCTTTTTTCATCACAGCCAACTACTTTTAGTATATCATAATCAAGACCATTATTTAAGTACACTTTCCCCGAGGTGCAATTTTCAATGACATGATAGTTTGTTACTGCTAACCCCGAGTTATTTATAAAAAACCCAGAACCGCTTTTTTCTCCCTGTGGAAACTCTGCGACTATGCAGAAAACTGCAGGGTCTAAATTTTTATAAATTTGTGTACTCGAATATTTAACTGGAACACAAAGAGCAATCAGGCCAAGCGTTAAAGCGACTACACCTGATATAATTATTGATAAAAAAGGTTTTAGTTTTAACCATAACTTATTTTGTTTAACATTTGTTTTAATATCTATATCTGTCTTTTTTTGACTTGTTTCAATCTCATCATCTGATTCATTGAAAAAATACGAAACAGGAACATCAAAAATTTTTGACATCTCTTCAATGCTCTGCAAACTTGGTTCAGCCAAATCGTTTTCCCATTTTGATACGGCTTGATATGAAACATTCAAAAGTTTTCCAAGTTGACTTTGAGTTAATCCTTTTTCTTTTCTTAACCTGCTAATTGTATCGCCAAATTTTTTCAAAACTGTTTCTCCTTTGTCCATAGTATAACATATAAAAATATTTTTTTCTTTATTTTTTCTCTCAACTTGTGGTTGAATTGATTTATTTTTCGTTGATTTTTCCCGTTCTACCTACAAAAATTATTTATGTGTTAAAAATTATTTGAATATTAAAAAAACACAAGTTCATTTTTTTTCAAAAAAACTTGTGTTAAAATTTTATTTTCTTCCATAAAGTTTGTATGCTTTTTCAAGTATAGAAGAAATATATTCGTTTTTTTCCTGCTGTGTATTTTTTGCGTTCTGTTGCATATCTAATTGATTAGTTATATTAAAACAAAATTTTTCATAATTTTCAATATTAAGCACTTTTTTATAAATATAATAAAAAATATAAAATAATAAACTTGTTTTTTCTTAAAATTTCTACAAAAAATTTATTTTCCTTCTTCTAACTTTCATATATTCAAATTTGCCATTGTATTTTTTTATTACATCTTTTAACAATGCCGGTTTAACTGTGTAATTGCCTAAATCATCAATCTTTACCCATTTGTAAATATATTTTTCACCTTCAACACCAATAAATTGTTGTTCTTTTTCAAGTTCTGCGTGTTCTTTTGTCAATTCCACAACAAAATTGACTGAAACTTCTTGAAATTCAACATCTTTAAATTCAAACAGATTTTCTAAATACAATCTTTCCTTTGGCTGAATATTTTTTAAACCCAATTCTTCTTCTAGTTCTCTCTTTATTGCCTGCTCAGCAAACTCCATCCATTCAACTCTTCCACCCGGCAATAGATAAAATCCATAACCTTTTATTGTATGTAGTAAAACTTTTTGCTTATCAGCACTTAGTATTATTGCCCCAACACGATAATTGAATTTTCTGTTTTCTTCTTTAAATGAAATCATCCTTTATCTCCTTAATTTTATTGTAACATAATTAGCCCAAGTTTGAAAATAACTAATTTATTACTATTTATAAAAAATATTTGCAAAAGTCTAAATAAAAATTGTCTTATGTCTTTATTTGTAAATTTTTAAAATCGTTTATGCTTTGTTTTTTAACTTTTTTAAAACTGAATTTATAGCAGTTTCGCTATATTCGTTAATGACCCTATTAAAATCTTCCCAATTTTTTGGATATGCACCGTAGCCACTAATTTCTTTCACTTCACTATTTGAGTATTTTATCTTTAATTTCCATCTCGGCAAGTCTGTTATAAATAATGTGTTGGATATTACATAAGCATCTTCCCAGTTTTCTATATGCAAATCAGTTAGTGCCTTAGAAAGTGATGAAATAAATTTTATATTGTTTTTTGTATCCAAATTTATTTTATATAAGCCACCATCAATTTTGATTTTTAAACTGTCTTTAAAAAATTCGACTTTTAGTTTATAAGCGCCTTCTTGTAATTGACTGACAATTTTATATTCAAGTTTTGATATGCTTTTTTTAGGTATATTTTGGTTGTATTGGTTTTCCATAGCCCCTCCTTTAAATGTGGTTATTTATATATATAATTACAAAATTAGTAACAAATAGCAACCGTTCTACATTATAAAATTTTTTTATATATATTTTACTAAAAATCTTCAAGGCTTTCTATTTAAAATTTGTTTAGTTAAAAAAAAGAAATTACATTTGTTTTTATGTAATTTCTTTAATTAAACTGTGGACAATAATCTCCCATTGTCCAAACTTCACCAAATTGAAAATCTACAAAACTGCTTGATGATGCAAATTCATCTGTTGTTAAAAACTTGATTTGACTATCTTGAACATCACCACTAAAAACAAGCCTATAATTATTTACATTCCATGCATAATTGTTTTGAAGGTTTTGACTTGAATTTGTACCAGCAAATACTCCGACATTTGCAAGCATATTGCTTGCCTTTACACTTCCAAACATAAATGTTCTTGATATTGAAGAATCTGAGCCAATTGCACCAGCAAATCCACCAATAACACTTGAAGTAGCACTACTATATGTTGAATTTAACTTT
>CALWPE010000022.1 GCA_944383345.1 uncultured Clostridia bacterium
GCTTAGCGGGAATTGGAAAGTTTTGCTCCGTCACATTTTTATCTACTCTTAGAACTACTCCAATCTCATTTTTTGTTTTTATAGGCACTTCAACTCTATCTCCAGCCTTTAATTCACTGAATGGAGAAATAAAAAAAATCACCCTGCCCAAAACATCAACTTTTGCATACTCATATCTATTGTATTCTTTTGCCGTTCCACCAGAAAGAGAATGAATCATAATTCCTCTTATTTTTCAATATTTTCACTTTTTTTAAGTTTATTTTTCAAAAAATTCCAAACTTTAACAACACTCCAATCTGCTGGCTTTAAAGTAAGCATCTCATAAATTTGCAAGAATAGTGCATAGATGACAAGATATAGTATACCAACAAACCACCAAGTAAACACTGTATTACTTATAAGAGGAGCGTTTAGATACATATTGTTTGATTGTCCAAGGACACTATTACCAAATTCTCCCACAACTACCATAAACGCAAGTCCAACAACAAGTGACATAAAGTTTTTGAATGTTGGCTTGAAGTACCCTGTTGCAATAGCGACAACAAACATAAAAAACATATTGGCGTGATATAAATATCCAGTAAAGGGATGAATGTTAAAAACGTTATCAAAGTACACAAAAAAATCTGGATAAAACATTGTCAAAATTCCACCAATCATACCGGCAAACATGGCATATTGAAAAGTTTTTGAATTAGGCTTAAAGCACAAAACAACTATTGGCATAATAAAACCCATCATACTACAAT
Source organism: uncultured Clostridia bacterium (assembly GCA_944383345.1). Taxonomy (GTDB): domain Bacteria; phylum Bacillota; class Clostridia; order Christensenellales; family UBA1242; genus UBA5893. The sequence continues at coordinate 756 of CALWPE010000022.1, forward strand.
ATGTATCAGGTAAAAAGTCTAAAAAAGTGCCATCTCTTGACAATGAAACGACTATTCTATTAATGATTATAAGGATAAGTCCAATGCCTGCACACACCTTCATAACTATGTACATCTTCTCTTTTGGTACAAACAACTTAAATATTACAATAAGTGCAGCCATAATTACTATACTAATTACTAAAAACAAGATATGCTCTATTCCAAAAATTTGCATAATGACTCCGTTAAGATAAAAAAAGAAAGTTATATTTTATCAAAACGATAATATCAAAAATCATTGAAGTAGTCAATTTATTAAACAAAAAAAAACTCACAGAAACAGTCTGTGAGTTTTTTTTGCTATTTATCTTTTTCTTCTTCATCTAGTGCTTCAGTCAGTTCATCTTTTATTTCCTCTGTATTTGTTGTGTCAGTTTTTTGCGACTTTGGTGCGCAGACAAAACCAACAGCGACCAAAACTCCACACACTGACATTATTATATCCTCAACAAGAGAATTATCTACCGAAAAGCCAAAACATTTTGCAATGGCATTTATAAGCAAAACCACTGATGCACTAAGTCCAGTCCAAAAACTATATGTTTTTATTCTTTCTTTAAATGTTTTCATTTAACTTTTTTCTCCTTTTTAATATAATAGTTTGTTTAATTTCGTCGACATCTTCATGCACTTTTTCTATTGTGACAAGTCTTGATGTAAGAGTTTCAATAGTTTTTTGATATTTCTTTTCGCGTTGGCGTGAATCTTTTAATTCATAAATTAAAAGTGCAACAAACAAACAGGCAAAAATGCCATTTGTAAGCGCTACACCAAACACTTCATCCCACATAACTTTTACTCACTGCGTTGATTGATTAGAATTTTCAACCTATTATAGTTTGTTGGGCCAAGTTCGTATGAGTATGTACGATTTGTTTCAAGTTCGCTGAGTGCTTCACTTTTTGATAGTTTGTTTAAGTAGTTTAATGCAATTTCAAATTTTTCGTCTTGTTTTAAATTTTGTATTGCATCTTCACCATATTTCTCAATAAATTCAGCACGGTCGAGCGTGTCTTGATTTCGTTTAGACTCATACTCTGCCTCTTTTTCTGCTATTTGATTGTTATATTCAATTACTTTTTGCTCTTCTTCGGCAAGTTTTTCATTGATTTCATCAATCTTGGTTGAAAGTTCCACTGCATAAGAAATATCAAACGCATTTAGTGCATTTTGTCGTTGTTCGCTTAAAAGAGACTTTTGATTGTTCAAACTTTCCACTTTTGTGGATATTTCTTCATTTATCTTGTTTATTTCATCTATCATGTTTTTGTCAAAAGCATCTAAAATGTTTATTACAATAGACGACCTTGCAAGCCCACGCTTTGTTGCGTCATTCGAGGCGTCTTTTTTTAATGTTTGATACATATTTTTTGTTTCCTCTTTTTGCGACTTTGCACTGCTATTTAATTCATCTATTTGACTTGATAGGTCATCATTTTTTTGTTTGTAATCATCTTCGATGTTTTGTAATGATGTTTGCTTGTAGTCTTCAAGGCTATTTTTTGCACTAGTTTCTATCTCTTCATCGCTTGGTCTTGAAAATGTTTGTTTTTCAAAAGTTACTTTGTCTGCTGAAAGATTATATTTGTCATCTACTTTTTTAAAATCATCAAGCATTGATGAATAATCGTTGGTTTTTTGTGTTATTTTGTCTGTATCATCTTTGGAAAAAGTATAAGAATACATCATTCACTCTCCTATTTTTATAATAATTTTTGCGTTTTTCTATTTTATTGAAATATTTTATAAGTCCAGAATCCATCATGATGTCACCCCCATAATTATGTAAGGACAAGAGATATCTGTTTCTTGCGCTTGTGATATAAAACTTACTTCAACTTGTTCGCCAAACACATTTGGTCTTATTCGCTGTGTGATATCTTTACCCTTAACCGTAAATGTTTTGCTTGTATTTTCTGTGGTAACCTTAACTAAGCAAGGTGATTTTGTTTTGATAAAAATTTCTTTTATGCGTTTTGTCTGTGTTGGATAGCCTAAATTACTTTTAGGCGAAACCCAACATTTTTTCATTGGAGTACCAAAAAATTTGCCGTCATGTGTCATCTGTCCTATATCTTTTTCATGTTCGCCGTTAAAACAGGCCAAAAGTTTGCATACATCACCATCATCAACAAGTAGCATAGAACATATGTCAATTCCTCGTGTTATAGAAATATCACCTGTTTTAAGGTCTATTTCGATAATTGCATTGTTTACATAACCTTGAGAATATGCTTCACAACCAATTTTTTCATCATCATCGAAATTTAATCTTAATGCTAGGTAATATTTTCCGTTATGGTAAATACTACTACATTTTTCATTTACAATACCTTCAAAAAGCGACTCTATACCAAGAGTAATTTTATTTGTTGTTGTTCCATTGAAAGAATAAAGTCCGTCTCGTGTCAACAGTAATATTAAATCACCACAAACACATATTGAGTTTGCATATATTTTGGAACTTGATGCGAATAGTTGCGTTACTGAAAATGTAGTTTGGTCACCATACGCAGATATTCTTGCAACACCAAATTCACGAAAAACATATACATAATCATTAAAAGATACAACTTTTATAAGGCGTCCCCTATCATCTTGCATATCAATGAAGCCACCTTCATCTAAACTTACATTAAAATTTGTTGGGTCAAGACTTTCTGAAAAAGATAGTCTATGCCTTTCACCATCTTCAAGAATTGCAAACAATCTTTCATAGTGCAAACACATTGAAACAAGTGAAGGTCCGTTTTCAACTCTTTGAGCCATTCTATTTGCGTTGTATTTCCACATACCATCTGTTGGTGAAGAAAAAATCATATAATCTTCGCCGTCAAGTCTGTAGTTTATTGCATTAGGTACACTTGTATTGTAAATTACACTTGCTAAAATACTGGTGAATATGCCCACTCCATAAATTGGAATCCATCTAATTTCACCACGGTTATAGTAAAGTATACGATAGTCTGTACGCTTATTTTCTTGGTCGTAGTATGTATAAAGCCACATTTTTTCAACTTTTTGACTTGGTTCCATCATAAGTGTTCTTTCATCACTTAAATCTTCTCGGCTTTTAGGAAGTGTTAAAGGCTCAAAACCAATACCATCTCTTAGTGCTCCATTTTCAATGCGATAGTTATAGCACCTTTTGGCATATTTATATGAAAGTATGCCTTCATCTATCTCGCTTGTCATTCCACTAGCAAAAGAACTAAATGTGATTTTATATTCTGTGACCTTCTTTTTAAGAAGTGATTTGTAGTAGAACATCAAATCCACCTCCGTTTTGGCATAACAATGTTATGCTTTTTTGAAGATAGACTTAAAAGCGAATTTTTGTACCTTGACTCCCAAATTTGTGCATCATCAAAAAGCGAACTTATAAAGCAGTACTCCATAGCAGTTCCATAAGAAAGTACTCTAAAAGGAATAATTGTACTAAATTGTTCAACTTCGCCGTCAAGTGTGCAAGTTTTTGCGAAAACTGTGTAGACAATGTGTGCATGTTCACAATTTGCAGAAATATGGCTATCAAATATGCGAAATCTTATGTTATTGTTATATTCATCTTTTAGACTGACAATTTGGAACAAATCGGAATCTATGTCCTTTAAATTCATCTTGCCATCATTAAAAGTTATGTCTTTTTCACGATAGATAGGCAAATATTCAGTTGAGATATCACTCACAACTAAATTTAAGCATCTCAATAGCATATCAAGTTCTTTTGCATCTTCGTTTGATATTTGTTCGTCACTACCAGTAAAATATGCACAATTTAATAATTCTTCCTTGCCTAAAAAAGTCGCTGTTAATTCTAATATTTGTTTAGTTGACATAATTCCTCCAAATTTTTTGTATTTTTTCTTTCAAGTTTCGCATTTTCTTCATCAATTTTTTGTAAAAGTTGTTTAAGGTTTTCTCGTCTTGTCTTTTTTGTCAATTCAATTAGTCTAGCATCTAGCCCATCAAAAGGACTTGTAAGACAATAACTGCACCCAACTTGTCTTGATGAATGTACCTCATATTTACCTTTAATTACATTGAATACAAGATAATAACTTTGGTCAATTTCTTTAAGTCTTTGACTTATAAAATAAGGGTCGCTTTTTATTTCAATAAGCATATATTCTCCTTTTAATTGTAATTAAGGCAGACTATAATGTCTGCCTTAACCAACAATTTAAAATTTTGCCACTATTTTGCGATATTAGCCTGCACTAACTTGTGTGATTCCTGTAATCTTTGCTTGACCGTTTGGTCTATCGCATACAAGTTCAGCATATTTCACAAGTGTTGCACTATAAGTTGGATATCCTGCGTTTTGTTTCAAGATTTTTCCATCTTCACCTTCAAGCCATTTCCAATCACAAAGTTGATGAAGTGTAAAGTCATCTGTATTCAAAAGATACATTGCATCATCTTCAACAAATCTATCAGCAACAAGTGGAATACCATTATATGTAATCGCCTTGTAACCACCAGAAAGTTCCATGATGTCTATATTTCTTCTGTAAGCACCAAGATACTCTTGATACATTCTTCTCACTTTACTTGAACAAGCAATATAGTTTACTGTTGAACCTGTTACTTCTTCAAGATAGTCTATTGCTGTTTGTATCATACTGTCACTAATTTGACCTGCATTTGTTTTTGTGTAAGGTACAAGCCATGGATATTCCTCTCTGCTAACACCATATAAAGTATCACTTGTAGAGAATATCTTTCCAAGACCAGAAATTTCATAACCTTTGCTATTTTGCACATATAATGTGTAATTTTGTGCAAGTGTTTCTGTGTATGATGTGACATGGATTTTTTTATTCACTCTATCAACATATTTTATCCTAAGTCCACCAGCGACTTTACTTTCGCCGTTGTAGACATCAATTACCATTCCTTCAATTAAATTTCTTACACTGTCAAGAGTAATTATTGTCTTAGTTGATGAATCAACGCTTTGTATTGTTGCTAAAAGTCCAGAACCATCACCATAGAGCATACGACCAAAGTTAAAACTTGACGCCTTTATTAAACCTTCCATTTCATCATTGAGCAAATTCACAAATGCACCCACACTGTTTTGTGATGCACGAATTGCCTTGTCGGAAAGTTCGATTTTGCCGTATAAGTTTTTAAGGTCAGAAACAAACTGTACATAGTTGTTGCCTGCGGCCTTTGGAAGTTCATCTGTTTCAGCCCCAGCACCAATACCACCGTTTATTCCAAATGGAGCAAGTTTTCTTACTTCTTTACCCCAAACATCTTTTGTAGATTGTTTAATTTTTCCTAGAAGTGGGTTTGCGTTTATGTTTAACTGATTTGCTACCACTCCAAGATAAACTGTTTTTAGTGCATTCTCTGCACTTTGAAGTGTTACCATATTATTCTCCTTTATTTGTTTTTAAACATATCTTCTACCAACTGTTTTGCTTCACTTAATGTATTCGCTTTCTTTTGAGTTTGAAACGCATATTTGCCCATGTGTGAAGTTTGAATTGGTGGAAGTTTTCCTTGCCTGAGATTGTTTATATAATCTTCAAGCACTTTCTTTTTTATTTGCTCGTTATTTAGCACATATTCATTGACAAATTTATCGTCACTAAGTAACTCTTCAACTGGTTTATATTTTTTTGAAATTATTTCTGCCCACGCAAGATTTAGTGCATTTTCACCATTGTATTGTGACGGATTTTCAATGATTTTCTGTGATATTTCACTTGCAAATGGTTTTGCCTCACTGTGACTAGATAAAAAATCGCTAACCTTTTGTTGCCAATCTTGTGTTTTGTATATTGGCGTTTGTGGTGCTGACATCTCTTTTTCTAGTTGAGACAACTTTTGACATTTTCGAGTAAACTCTGCCTGCAAATTGTTATAGGCATTTAGTAAACTCTCTTCGTCTTTAAATTTACCCAAAGAGGAGCCCTCACTTTGCACATTATTTACATCATTTTGAGTTTTAGGTGCATCTTGTGTGGGTTGTTCCTCTAACATTTCATTTTCCATTATTTACCCTCGCTTAAATTTTTTTCCATATTGTTCATTTGTTTATGAAGCCTTATATGCTTTAAAAATACATCTTCTATTTTTGGATTTTCATCGACTAGGTTTTTGTACTCGTTACTTAGCATAAAAGTAATATGCTCTGTAATATGAAGTTCATGGTTGTCTATTTCGCATACCTTGACTTCTTTACCTTTTGCTAAATCCAAATTTTCGGTTGAGGCTTTCTTTGTATGTAATTCGTTTATGTCCTGCGCATTTTCCCAAATACCAAAGCCCAAAAGGTCAAGTGCTTTTAATCTCATTCTATTTGAAAGTTTACCATTTTCATCAGACAAAAGTCCTGCTTCCAAAAGGTCAAAAACCATACTTCGCCTTTGTGCTAAACTCTCTGTAAGTTCGGAATCGGTCTCAAAAACTATGTCTTCACTTGAAATATCGCTTGCCATAAAACTTACAACTTCAACTTCGCCATTATCTCCCATTAGTCTAAATAGTCGTGGCAGTGTAGCAAACTGTTTGTAAAGTCTTAGAACTTGACCACCAAGTTCACGAATACATGCTTTTATTCTATCGGTTGTTGGTGAAAGTCTTGACTCGTCTTGTTCAATCAAAAGTTGCAACGCAACGCCACTTAAACTTGTATAAGCCGAAGTGTTGTTCATAATATCAGACACGCCAGAAATTACCATAAATTCACTGAGTAGTGCTTCTTCCTCTCGGTCAAAGTCTGTTGGGACACTGTTTGATGTCATAAACCTTGGCATAGTAGAGCCCTGTCTGTACACAAGAATTTTACCCGGAGATAAGCCCTCTTCTTCAAGATTGTCTATATCAACAGAGCCATCTTCTACTGCTAACACACCCATAGAAATTCTATTTAAAAATTCGTGCTTGCGATTTTTTACTGCGTTGTATGCCCTTTGCACCGGAATGAGTCTATCAACTATTCCTGTTCCCCAAAAACAACCCGTTTGTTGTAGTGACTCTTGTTTTATGAAAGGAAAACCACGCTCCCCGTTTGCCTTGTTGATAAATGGCAATTCGCCGTCATAAACAAGTGTTTCACCTGCTATTATTATTAGTCTACCATTAGGATAATCAACTGATGGCTTTATGTATTTTTCAATCACCAAAGCATGATTTGATTTAACACCACTAATCACTTTACTTGATAGACTATTATACCCAAGCCCACCAACTCCGAGTGATGTGTTATCTAGTGAAAAAACATTTATGTCTTGACCTTTTACATCAACATTGTACATCTTTTTGATTTCATCAACATGATATGCCTTAGCATGAATTATGCTTTGACAATCATCAATTTTTTCTGTGCAAGTGTTATCTGGATATATTTCAAAAGGGCTACAAACTGATATGTCTATATCCCCAAGACTCACGCAAGAGTTGTCATCAACACTTGCTATCTTTTCACCTTTTTGGTCGTTCCAAATAACTTTATAAAAACTTGTTCCAGCCACTTCACTCCATTTGGTTGCTTGATTTATCACATCTGAAACATCGTACCTTGAATAAATTGAATTGAGAATTTTTTTGCATAGTTTTGCAGTTTTTATATCGCTATCATCTGTGCTTGATGGAATAACTGACATTGTTGGTCTTACCTTTTGAAGTTTAGCAAGTCGTATATCAAGTGTTGGCGCTATGTGATTGTAGACTTCTCTTTCTTGCCAAAAAAATTGTTTTTCGTACTCTTCTATCTCTCCACCAAACCCAACCTCGCAGTACTGATTTCCCATCAAAAAATTCATACAAAGTTGCCAATTTGCTTCATAGGGTTTTCGTTCATTTTGTCGTCTTGAAAAATCTTCCAAAACTTCTGCTACAAGTTCTTTATTATCCATTTTTGACCTCTATTCTTTTTTGTTTTTTAAAAGGTGGAGTTACTGGCTTTGGAATTATTTTTTTACCCAATGTGTCATATAAATTATTCGTGCAATTTTTGCATAAATTTAATATTATTTTTTTATTATTTAAAATATTAAAATCTGCTAAATTTTTGCAACCTTGAATATCACATTTTGTTTTTATTGTACAATTTTCAATTTCCATTTTTTCCCTCTTTTTTTAATAATTTAATTAGTTTATTTTTTTGTTCTTTTAGTTGCTCTTCTGTCATACTTTCATAAATGTTTGTGTTTTTGTTAAACTCTTCCAAAAGTATTTTTGCAGCAGGAATATCTGGCGAAAAATGCTTTGTTGTAACCTTTTTCTTGGCGAGTTTAACCACACCTTCTTCATCAACAACATACTCTTCAACTATTTCGTCATGGTCATAGCCAAGTGCCTTTTTCAAAAGTGCACTTTCAATATCTTTAAAAGAGGGCACTTTTGATTTTGCCATATTTTTCCCCTTAAATTAAATACAAAAAAAGCCAAATAATTATTTATTTGACTTTTTCATTTTTATATTAAATATTTTATTTTATTTTTTCCAGTATTTATGACATTTTTTAATCAATAATACATCTTTTTATAAGAATTATCTTTTCTCTTTTTAACTATGATAAATACAATAAAACCAACTAATAAAATTCCTGCGACACTTCCACCAATTATCCACCAGATGTAACCCATTCCACCACCTAGGTTATCATCTTTTGTAAATGCTAAAACTAATTGTCTATTTTCTTCATTTGTTGCAGGCAAAGTAAAACTTTCTGTTGTGGATATAATTGCTCCATTTCCATCATAGCATCGGTCAAAATCATATCCTGCTGGCAACTCAAAAGAAATACTAATTGGCGTATTCATAGGTTGTTTGTATGTTATCGAACCATCTTCGTTTGGTGTTACCATAACACCACCTATGTAAATATTAGTTAAATTTTCAGTTGTGACTTCATTGTTTACCGAGAAAGTAAATGTTATATCACATACATTTTTTGTAAATGTTGCATATACAACAAGTTCATTTTCATCGCCTAAAACCATTCCACCAAAAAGCCCATTTTCTGCAAATAAACTTTCATTGAAAAGTACCGACAATGTCAAATTTGAACTATAAATTGGAGTTTCTGCTTCAAGTGATGTAACCCATCCCATAAAGCCAAAATCATTTGCTGGTGATGCAACATATCTTAATGTTTCACCATATGAGATTGTATCTTCAATTGATTCGACAGGTACATTTTGTAGCGTTCCACGAGTAACCAAACCTTGAATTTTGTCTTCTGTTCTAACAATCAAATTGTACTCAATAGCATTTACGACAAACGAATATGTTCCAGAGTTTTGTTGTGTGCAATTATCTATTTGGTAAACATTTACCATGCTATCATTTGCACTATAAACTCCCCACATTATATTTGAATTGTTCAATTTGTACCAAGTACCTGCATTGTTATTTACTGTTCCATTTGTGACGGTTACAGTATTTCCATTTAATGTGTAAGTTGTTGTGTTGTCATCAACTTGTTCAACTTTTGCATTTTCGTTTTCAACAACTGAAAGCACACTATCATTTGTGAAAATTACATTATCATCTTTTCTTAAACCACTTATCTCAAAAAACATATTCATTTGAGATGTTGTATTTATGTATCCTGAAATGTTTATGCTAGAACCATATGTGTATGTTGTTGTGGAAGGTAAAATTGTAATTGCATCAACTGTTGGTGCTTGTGCCATTGCTTCAAACGACCTTTGCTTATCTACTTCGTAACTAAACGATGAAAAGTTTTGTAGATATGGTAAAGTCAAAGTTTCTTCTATCTGCCAAACATCGTTAAAATCCCAAGCATATCTGCCGTCAAAGGTAGTTTGTGAATAAAATGCTTTCATCATAATTTCACGAGGAGTAACTGTTTTTGCAACAACTTTTGAAACATCAAAAGTAATTTCACCTTTTGAAAATGCTTCTAAAAGATTTTGTGTATTTGAAAAATAATCTCCACTTACAGTTGTGTATATAAAACCAATTTCTCCATTTGAAACCACATCGTATGGATATGATATCAATCCGGCGATTCCATAAACACCTGATTGTGCATTTTCAACATTTATTATTATATTTTTTATTTGTGTTTTATTTCCAACAACAATACCGTATGCCCCACCTATGTATGAATTTTGTAATTGCGAAAATACAAACTGCACATCTATAACTGTTGTTAGTGATTGGCTGTTGTCTATACTGCCAAATAAACCACCAATGTATTTTTCTTTTGTTGATGTACTTGTTAAATTTATTGTGGAATCAACTGTTATATTTTGGGCTCTGCTACCGTTTTGGAATTGCCCAGCCAAAGAGCCAACATATTGCAAACTAGGTATTGACGATGTAATAGTACTTGTTATTATTGAAACATTATCAAAAGTTGTGTTTTGTGCAAGGCCTGCCACAATGCCAACTTTTGTTGTGTAAGTATCTAGTGTGTTTGAAACCAAGACGACTGCTTTTTGAAACCTAACATCAAAAATCTTTGCACCGTTTGTGTTTGCAAAAAAGCCAATATTTCCACTAGATTTATTGATTGTAAAATTGCTGATTGTGTGACCATTGCCATCAAACACACCAGTAAAATTTTCTATCGGTTCAAAATTTTGTCCTCGCAAATCAATATCATTTTCCAATATGTAATTACCATTTGGATTTAGATAAATTTGTGTCAAGCCATAAACATCACTTATGCTAGTTACATCTTCAGCACTCGCAAAACCTAGTGTATTTGGTGTAAAGAAAAGTGAAAAGACAAATATCAAACAAAATAAATAACAAAACTTTTTCAAAATATTTCTCCAAATAATATATTTTGCCGTAATTTATTATGTATAAATCATTATAAATATATCACATATATAATTATTTCACAAAATATTTTAATGCATTTTACCAGCGTATTTTATTTTCTTATATAATCTTTCTTTATCTTTTTGAATAATGCTTTTTTGTGGTTTTTCTTTTTTGTTTTCTGGTCTTGACATAATGTAATATCTCAACTCGTCAAGTGCATGGTCGTCTTTTTTAATTGGAACATCTGTTTTCCCCCAAAAATATGACTTCATTTCTCTCATCGAATTAGTGCAAGTATTAAATATAAAAAGTTTACTATCACCCTTTGCATTTTTTAAATATGTCTTTACCCTTTGTATCCCACTAAATAAATCTTTATTTACATTTGGATTAACTAAAATCCCATAATCATAAAACAGTTCGCTTACACTTTTTTGGCTTGCAAGCGTTCGCTGATTCGCTGCACTATCTATTAAAGCACAAATTCTACCATTTGATTTATGCCAGTTTAATCTATCGCAAATTTTTTTAATCATCTCTGCATGATATTCAATACCCTTTTGTGCTTCAAAATGTTCTGCTATTACATATATGTTATTGTCATAATCAACTGCATACCAATGTGCTGATAATGGGTTATTAAGTCCGGGGTCAATAGAGATATTGTCATACCATTTTATAGGAACATTAAAAGGCTCAATAACATTTACATTTTCGTCAAATTCTGGATATACCATTCCACCACTTGCCGTAAACTTTCCATAGCGTCTTGCATCTAGTTCGTCACTTGACATAGACGAAGTCAAACTTTCAATCTCTTCTTTTTTAAGGTATGGGTTATCTAGCCATTCCATTTGCTCATACCAAATATTATCATCGTTGTTTTTATTTAAATAAATTTCATCATACACCCAAGATAGCCCTTTTAAAGGTGTCATCGTCCCAAATATTTCACCTTGCTTATCCATAACACGCATTCTACATTCTTGGTAAATATCATATGGTGGCTCTTCATCAAACCATACATAATCAAGACTTGCGCCTTGAAATTTCTCTCTACCTTGGTCGCAACTTTTAAAACCTATTTTGCTTACACCACCAAAAACATTTTTTAATAAAATGTAATCAATAACTCCACCAAGTGGGTTATCTTTTCTTCCACTTAGCATACATACATCTTCTATCCACGCAGGGTTTATGTATGACAATACCTTTGCTTGTGCGACATCTCGCTGAACTTGTGATGACAAAGAAACCACCCACATTTCTATATTTTTTCTGTTTTTTCTAAAAGGGTGTATTCCTCTTGCCAGCCAAACACTTTCAACTGCACCACACTCGGTCTTTCCACTTCTGTTCCCACCAAAAACCCATCTGTTTCGTTTTTGACATTTGTGAAAAGCCATCTGCTTTGCATGGACAATTTCTCCACTGTTGTAATTTTGTAACTTTTCATTTGGAAGGCGTTTTTTTAACTCTTCATCAATCTTTTGTATTTCAAAAAGTATTTCTTTTTGTGTCAACTTGTTCTCTCCTTAAATAGACATTTTTTGCTAAATTTGTTCACTCTTGTACATAAAAAGCAAGGTATAATAAAAAAGATGAAAAAACTCACCTTTTTTTGTTTAATAATAATGTTGTTGTTTTGTAACGCAAATATTGGTGCTACAACTTTTGCCGATAATATATATTATGGTAGAGCGACGGCATCGGGCATTTACCTTTACTCAACTCCTGAAATTACCACCGATAAAAACAATCGAATTTTTGAAATTCCAGAAACTTATTTTGTGCTACTTTTAGGTGACGAAAATGATTTGTTTTATCGTGCAAAGTACAATGACATATATGGCTTTGTGCTTAAAAATGAAGTTTCTTGCATACAAGGCACTCCACAAAAACCATATGTCACAAACGCAACTTTTAGGGTTTTTACTCCAAACGGAGCAAATCTTAGAAGTTCGCCCAATCAAACACTAGGCACTACAAATTTAATAACAAGTATTCCCTTTTTAGAAACAAACTTAATGTACTATGGTAGTTGCGAAGGTGAAGAAGCAATTTCTTACAAAGGGAACATTTGGTATTATTGTAAATATGTATCTCAGAATCAAGAATACTTTGGATATATCTATTCGCCACTATGTGACCTTTTAACAAACATAGTACAAAATGATGAAGTATTTGAATATGTTACGCCCAACTTTTCAAAACCTAGCGATGAAAGTCCAAATAAAGGAGATTATCTCTCTATATCAAACCCATGGCAAATAATCATAATTGTACTAGTTTGTCTACCTTGTATACTTATAATTTACTTTTTATTTAAACCAACATCAATAGCAACAAAAAGTATAACAAAACAGCAAAAGAAAAAAGGTAAACATAAAAAGAAAATTTCAAAATTAAAACATAGTGATTACTACGAACTTGATAGTGATTACTTTAATTGACGGATACAGCCCTAAGGTCAATAATTACGCTTGACTTTATTGTTCTTTTAATATCGTCATTTTCAATCAAACTAAAATCTTTATGTAGTGTGTTTTCATAAACTTTTTTTATCCATGTTTCTTTGTTTAGCATTGTATTTAACTTATCATCGTCATACCCTAGCCTTTTTAATGCCTTTGAAAAACTATCAAGAGCAGAATTTAGTTTTCTAAAAACTGTTCTTAGGCAAACATTGAACTTATCTGCCAACTCAACAGACTTTTTTCCATCTATAAACTTTAAGATTAAAAATCTAGCTAGCGATGGTTTCATACTTTTTAATGCTTTTTCTGTTATAAGTTTTAAATTTATTAGTGTTATTTTTCTTTGTGATAAATTAAGTATTGCATCAGTAACTGCCTCAGTACTAAAATATGCTACATTTGCCCCACTAATAAATTGTGAATTAACTGCTTTTGACAAAATCAACTTGTCATATGTCCCAACAATTCTTGGTAAATATCTATAAACTTGTAATATAGTTTTACTCCAAATATTATTCATTTTAACTCCTTTTGACTGTCCTAAATATTATTCAATGGACTTCGGGGCAAAGTCAAATTGGTGTGACATTTTTTACAATATTATATATTTTTGTAAAAAACAACTCGCATCACACATTGTTTTATATAATGTCACCTATATTTTTAGAACATTCGTTCTATTTTTACATCGTAAATGCTGACATAAGTTTGTCACAATTATACTTTCTTCACAAAAATTATGTCTTTGTTTGCCGAATTTTGTAAATTTCACACGAAAATATTTCGTATTAGTACAAAAGTATGTAAAACAATCGTATTATATAATTATGAATACAAATAAAGATAAAAACTATGCCGACAAAATAATAATAAACATCGGCACAACAATTAGAACATTAAGAAAAGAAAAATCTTTAACACAGTCAGAATTAGCAAAGATGATGCAAACTACACAGGACACCATTTCATTATGGGAACTTGGCAAAAGTATGCCCGACATCTATGCCCTTGTTAAACTTTCTAAGATTTTTAGCGTTCCAACCGACTATCTTCTTGACCTAGACGCATAAGAACTACATAAAATAAAAAAATAACCTTTTTTAAAAAAAGGTCATTTTTTACTATGTTATTAACTATTTTAATAGTTGTTTGCACTAAGTTCAAAGTATGATTTTGGGTGTGCACATACTGGGCAAATTTCTGGTGCTTTTGTACCAACAACAATGTGTCCACAGTTTCTACATTCCCAAACTTTAACTTCACTGCGTTCAAAAACCTGTTTTGTTTCAACATTTCTAAGCAATGCACGATATCTTTCTTCGTGACGCTTTTCTATTGCAGCAACCCCACGGAATTTAGCAGCAAGTTCATGGAAGCCTTCTTCATCTGCTACTTTTGCGAAATTGTCATACATATCGGTCCATTCATAATTTTCGCCATTTGCAGCGGCCTCTAGGTTTTCGGTTGTTGTTCCAAGTTCGCCTAATTCTTTAAACCACATTTTTGCATGTTCTTTTTCATTCTCTGCAGTCTTTAAAAAGATTTCGGCTATTTGTTCATATCCTTCTTTTTTGGCGACTGAAGCAAAATATGTGTATTTATTGCGTGCTTGGCTCTCACCAGCAAATGCGTCTTTTAAATTTTGTTCGGTTTTTGTTCCTTTATATTTATTCATTTTATTCTCCTTTATGTTATTTTCTGTCATGAGTATAAAACATTTTACCACTCAATGGCAAGCAAAAAACACAAATACTTGCTTTATTAAAACTTGAAAACCTTTCTTTTAAAAAGTTAAACACGAGTCTTGTGTTTTTGCAAGCAATAAAAAGGGGACTTTACTATCTAAGAAGTCCTTCTTTTTTATTTTGCTTTGTTATTTAAAAATACTTTTACTTTTATATGGTTTCTTGTCCCATTTAAAGATTTACTTTTTCTTTACTACAA
>CALWPE010000023.1 GCA_944383345.1 uncultured Clostridia bacterium
GATTGTGGATTTGAGGGGATAAACATACGCAATGCAAATAATGTTTGCGCAGGTCAAAGTGTATTTGATTTACATGGACATATGTTGCCATGCACAAACAAACAGCCATTGAGTTATGTTCCAGAAAAGATATCAAAGCATGAAATTAAAGATATGTATGAAAAATTGAAAATGACAAAATAGCCAACTTGATGTTATTAAAAACGCATATACTTTATAAAAAAAACTCACAATTATGTGAGTTTTTCTTTTATTTTATAACTCTTGTAAAAGCAATGGCTAGTGCCTTTGGGCCAATGTGACAAGAAACACTAAGTGATAATGGGTCAACATATCCAATTTTTAGTTTAGGGAAGTGCTTTTGAAGTTCCAACTTAAATTTTTGTGCTTCTTCTTCGTTGTCGGTATGTGCAATATCAATTACCATTTCGCCGTCATCATAATACTTTTTGAAAACAGAGTTTAAATCTTTATCAATAGCATTTATCATCTTTACTTTTGCTTGTCCCATGTTTAGTGCCTTTGCAAAAGAGTCAAGTTTTTCTCCATGGATTTGAAGAATTGGTTTAATGTTTAAAAGTGTACCAATAAGGGCAACGGCAGGAGTAATTCTTCCACCTTTTTTTAGGTATTTTAAGGTATTTACTGTTATGTAAATACTGCTATCTAACTTTGTGGCTTCAAGATATTCTTTTATTTCTTGTGCAGAGTAGCCATCTCTTGCCATATTAAGCGCTTCATAAACGCTATGTTTTAGTGTAACAGATATGCGTTGATTGTCAACGACAGTTACTTTACCATTATAATCTTTTGCATATTCAATTGCATTATGACATGCTTCGCTTAGCCCACTTGACATAGGAATATACACAACTTCATCATGGGTTTTTAAAGCATTTTCCCAAATTTCTCTAACTTGAAAAGGTGAAGGCTGAGATGTTGATATGTCAGCATTTTGTGCAAGTTTTTCATAAAATTTTTGCTGAGTTAAACTAATCTCCTCAGAATATTCTTCACCGTTTATAATAAAGGGCATAGGCAAAACATATAAATCTTCATTTTGTTCTGTAAGTTTTATGCCCGAGTTACTATCTGTAATAATTGCTATTTTTGACACAATTTCCTCCTAAGTTTTAACTTTTTGATTATAAAAGAAAATAAAAAAATATTCAAGAGATTTTATTACACAAAATAAATTTTTTGTGTAAATAGATTTTTGCTATAAAAATATATTATTATCTTTTTTATAATAAAATGCTACTTAATAAAATTTGTGTTTTTATTTTGTTTGTGTTACAATCTAACTTGGTTAGGAGAATATTATGATATACGACGAAATAAAAAAAGCCAATATTATGGCAATGAAACAAAAAGACAGTGTTGCACACACAATATACAGTGTGCTTATCAACAAACTTATGTTGGAGCAAATAAAAAAGCGTGAAAAACATGAAGAGTTGACAGATGTTGACACAATTCAAATTTTGCAAAAATCTGTAAAGGAACTAACAGAAGAGCAAGAGAACTATAAAAAGGTAAATAACCAAGTTGAAGTAGAAAATATTGCAAAACAAATTGAATTGGTTAAATCTTATTTACCAAAGATGATGAGTGAAGAAGAAATAAAGTCAATAATAATGTCACTTGAAGACAAGAGTATTCCATTTGTTATGAAACATTTTAAAGCAAATTATCAAGGCAAGTGTGATATGCGTCTTGTTCAAGAAATAGTTAAGAGTTTGTAATATGAAAGTTTTTGCAATAAGCGATTTGCATCTATGTATTAGTGGAGCCAAACCAATGGAGATATTTGGTGATGGCTGGAGCAATTACCTAGAAAATATAAAAAACGATTGGTTAAAAAAAGTGAGCAGTGATGATGTTGTGCTGATCGCTGGTGATATTTCATGGGCAATGAAAATTGACGAAGCAAGACTCGATTTAAAATATTTTGAGCAGTTACCGGGCAAGAAGATTTTTATTAGAGGAAATCACGATTATTGGTGGCAGAGCATAAAAGGTGTAAGGCAAGCGATAGGTGAAAAAAACTATGCTTTACAAAACGATGCAGTCAAAATAGAAGATGTAATAGTTTGTGGCACTCGTGGTTGGACTGTACCAGACAAAGATTTTAAAGATGCTCAAGATGAGAAGATATACAAAAGGGAATTGATTCGTCTTGAAATGGCACTAACTAGTGCAAAGCGTTTGCAAAAAGATAACGAAAAGATAATATGTATGTTGCATTATCCACCATTTTCTCAAAACAAGCAAAAAAGTGACTTTATTTCGCTTCTTGAAAAATATGGTGTAAAAGTGTGTGTATTTGGGCATATTCATTGTAACATTGGCAAGTATAAATTACACGAAAATTTGTTTGGGATTGATTTTTATTTAACATCTTGTGATTTAACATCTAATAAGTTACAACTTATAAAATTATAGTTGCAAAACATACAAAATTATTTTATTATAACTTTGGGAGGGAAGTCTATGGACACAGGTATGATACTCTTGATATTGAATATCCTGTTTGCATTATTTTTGGTGCTAGGATTTTTATTTGGTTTTATAAAAGGACTAAAAAAATCAGCATTAAGAATTGCATTTTTCTTGGTATCAATAATAATTGCAGGGGTAATAACACCTTTTATTTCACGACTGATACTAAACATACAAATCACATACAATGGCGAACTAACATCAATAGAAGATATTATTCTATCATATATCAATAGTTCAGCGCAGGTGTCAGAAATTACACAGGCAAGCCCAACACTCTTATCACTTATTGAAAATATGCCTGTTATGCTTGTAAATCTTTTGTCTTTTGTTGTCTTGACATATTTAGTCAATCTTGTTGGTTGGGTACTATATATGGTTATTGCCTGCGTATTTTTCAAAGACAAAAAAGTTGTTGATGAAACAGGAAAAAAAGTCAAACCAAAACAAAAGAAGTGGAGAATACTTGGTGGACTTGTTGGTGCAGTTCAAGGACTTACACTTGCATTTTTAACATTTTTGCCTTTAAGTGGACTTGCAGGACTATATACCGACATCTCAACATCTACACAAGTTGTTGAAGCAGATGAAGGGCAAGATAGCAATCTTTCTTTATCTGCACAGTTTTTAAATGAAAATGTCCCACAGGAAGTTAAAGATTACATTAAAGTTTATAATGATAGTGCTATCGCTAAATTTAGTGGTGCTATTGGACTAGACGATGCTATTTTCAATCAAGTTGCATCGGTTAGAGTAAATAATACAAAAATTTCATTAAGAGATGAAGTTTTAAATATAGCAAATGTTTATGACAATGTTGGGTTTTTAGTTGATGTTGATTTTTCGTCATTTGATACATTAAAAACATTAAACTATAACAGTTTGCTTCGTGCCGTTGACTATATATTTAATTCAAAACTCTTAACAACTGCATTACCAGAACTTGTTGACTACGGCTTTGATAAAGTTTTGCAGATGGACGAAGTGCAAAAAGACCAGTCGTATGTTGAACTTATTGAAGTAGTAAGAGACGAACTCAAAAAAGATGAAGGGGTAAATGAAAACCTTAAAAATGATGTTGTTGCAGTAATTAGCACTGCAAAAATAATGGCAGATGAAGGTATTTTTGAACAAATACCAACTAACGAAGAGATTACAAACCAAAACATTTCAAATATTTTAGATATTTTATCAGCAAATAATAAAGAAGTATTTAATCAAATAATTGATAATATCTTTAATTCAAAAATACTAAATAAAGCAGTCATTTTTGGACTAAATTATGGCGTTGATATGTTAGAAGATGAATTAAAGGCACTAACACAAGACGATACATTAACTTTAAGCAATATAAGTTTAAGAGATGAAAATATGACCTTGAAAAAAGGTGAAGTTTCAAGCCTTCTTTCAAGTGCTATAAATATCTTTAAAGATGTATTAGAAGAAGATTTAAACGCAATAAATGACAACTATTTACTTGTTTTTGACCTTAATCTTGAAGACATTATCACAAATATTGGTTCTATGATGAATGCACTTCAAAAAATGAATGTATTTAATCAAACAGGTATTTATGACCAAATAGTGACGGCACTTGGCGAAACTGAGTACAACAACTATGTTGATTTTGAAATTTTTAAAGGTGACAATGTATGGCTAAATGAAACACAATCACTTGCAAAAGTTGTTAGCAACATAAGAAAATCTCAGGCAATTAGTTACATTCAAAAAGGTACAGACGGCAACTATTATATAAAAGATGAAAATGTTACAAAGTTGTTTAAAAATTTAATTGCAACAACTGAAGTACAAGGTGAGAACAAAACACTTATAAGGCAAATAATAGAGCCAATTTACAATAGTGATGCTTTCAAGAAGTTGATAAAAGTTGCTTTTGAAAATCTAAATGGTGTAATAAATGACCTTGGAGATATGTTAAAAGAAGGCACAGTTCTTGGAGATATAAACTACGATTCACTATATGTTGAAACAGAAAAAGAAAACTTCTTTGCGTTTGTAGATAATATTTCAAGTTACCTTAGCACACTTGATTTAGTCAAGTTTAAAGAGAACACATTTGAAGAAATACTATCTTCAAACTTGTCATTGTTTGGTAGTTGTATTGACTCCATAAGGGCATCAAGCATTTTTGGAGATATTAAAGCCGAGCAAGGTACAATAAAGGGCATATATACAAACCTTATAGATACACTTATGCAAACAAAGTTAAGTCAATTTATGGATTTCAACTGTTTTAAAGATGAAACATTCTCATTTAGTGCAGAATTTGCTGAACTTCAACCAGTTATTGATTTAATGCTTGAAAAACAAATTGTAGATGGTGATACAACATACAACTTAATTTCATATATACTAGAAGTTGGCAACCTAGAGAATATGCTTGACCAAATAACAGCAGAAGATGTTACAAACATATTTACTCCACTTATGAATAACAAAATATTTAGACCAGTCGGAGTACTTGTTGTAAATAGTATAAATGCACAAATTAAAGATTATGTTGGAAATTTGGGCGTAGATATTCCTGTTGACCTTGATAACTTAACAGATGACGAAATTCAAGATGTTGTCAATGTACTAGGTGCAGTAACAGAGATAGCAAGTGACATAATGAACTCATCATCGATAAGTGACATTGTAAACGGCGAAAGTGCTGAAAGTTTGGCAGGGCTTTTAGATACACTAGAAGACAGTGCAAAAAATCAAGGTGTGTTTGAAAGTGCATATAATGCAATGCGTGATTATGTAAAAACAGACAGCGAAGTAGGTTCTTTAATAGAAGAACAAATAGCAAATAACACACAAGATGGTGACATCGATTGGTTAGGTGTTATAAATGGTGTAAAAGAATTATATGGAAACTGAATTTAAGCATATACCAATAATGTTAAAAGAAGTAACATCGGGTCTAAACATTAGACCCGATGGTATTTATCTTGATTGCACAATCGGTGGTGGGGGACACAGCGAAGAGATATTAAAACACTTAACCACAGGCAAATTGATTGGTATAGATAAAGACCAAGATGCAATAGATGCGTGCAAACAGCGTTTTAAAGATAAAAGCAATCTCATTTTATACAAAGGTGATTTTAAAAATATTGAAAGTATTTTAAAAGAACTAAAAATAGATAAACTTGACGGCGTACTTATGGACCTTGGTGTAAGTTCTCACCAAATTGATAGCAAAGAGCGTGGTTTTAGTTTTAGATTTGATGCACCACTCGATATGCGTATGGACAAATCGCAACCATTCTCTGCGTTAGATGTCGTAAATAAATACTCATTGAATCACTTAACAAGAATAATTCGTGAGTATGGCGAAGAAAGTTATGCACATTCTATTGCCTTAAACATAATAAAGAATAGACCAGTAAACACAACAAAACAACTTGCACAAATCATTGAAAATAGTATGCCTAAAAAAGTGGTTTTTTCTCGCAATGGCGCACACAAAAAGACATTTCAAGCAATAAGAATTGAAGTCAATGGCGAATTAGACAAATTATTTGAAACAATAATGTTTTTGATAACAAAATTAAATAAGGGTGGAAGAATGGCAATACTTACATTCCATTCGCTTGAAGATAGAATTGTCAAAAATGCCTACAAAATAAATGCTACAGATTGTCTTTGTCCACCGGGAACACCAATTTGCATTTGTGGGCATAAAAAAAGTGTTAAACTTATAAACAAAAAACCGATAGTTGCATCTAGTGAAGAACAAAAAGAAAACCCACGCAGTACATCGGCTAAACTTAGAATTTTAGAAAAGTTATAAATTGTATTGTAAAAAGTGTACAAATATGGTACACTTTAATGGTAATAAAAATTGTATAAAAGGAGTATGTATATTATGGACTATAAAGAAGAAAATCAGTCGAGAACTCAAACCATTACATTAGAGAAACAAACAACGACACAAAGTCCAAAAACGGACACTGAAACAAGTGTACATACTTTTCCAAGCATAAATTTGTTTTCAAGCGATAGTTTAACCAAAAAAGAATTTGAAAAAGAAACAACCGAGCAAACAAAATCAGATAATAAAGATGAAAAACTTGAAAAATTAAAGCAGCAGATAATGGAGAACCAGCGCGAGAAACAAAAACAAAAACAACTTGAGAAAGAACAACTTGAAAAAGAGCAAGAACAAGAAGCAAAAAAAGAAGAGCAACAAGAAGACATAGAAGAAAAACAAGACGAAGTTGTTGAAAGTCTTTATAACACAAGTTTGATAGAAAGCGAAGTTGACAACAAAGAATTTGCTGAAGAACTTGAGAACTTGACCAACACAAAAAAGAGTAGTTATAAATTTAGATTTCGATTGCTCACAGGAGTTTTTTGTTGCATTATGGCTATACTAACAGGCTGGATAATAGGCAATTTTGTTGAGATTGCATCAACTTCAAGTCAAATTGCCACCGAAACTGCAAGCCAACAACAATACAATGTCAATATTGCAGACTATCTAAGTAAAATTTCAAGACTAGATAGCGATGTTGAAAATGCAGATAGTCCAGCAGATGATTCATTGTTTCCAATAGACGAAATCATAACAATAACTCCACAGCCACTAGAAGACCCAACCGAATATGAACAAGAAAGTAATTGGTTTGATAGTATTTGTAATTGGATAAGAAATTTATTTGGAGGCTAATTTGCGTTTGCAAGATAGTGAGTTTACACTACATAGTTTACGAAAGAGGATATCGGCTTTTTTAATAGCGATATCCCTTTTATTTGTAGCACTTTTAGCAAGACTTTTTTTTGTTACAACAATAGATAGCAAAAAATTACAAAACTTAGCACTTTCGCAGTGGACAAGGGATTTACCAATAACTGCCGAGCGTGGTAAAATCTATGATAAAAATGGTGCAACTTTAGCAGTTTCATTTACATCTTATGATGTTTATCTTCGTGGTAGAGAGATAAAGGACGCAAGCAAGGTAGCACAAGTTTTGTCTAAAAAACTAAATATGAGTTACGATGTGATCTATTCAAAGGCAAACATCACAAATGTTTCAGAAGTTCTTGTAAAACTTCAAGTTGATAGTGATACGGCAAAAAGTATTGCACTTGAAAATTTAAGTGGTGTATTTTTGTCAGAGAGCATAAAGAGATATTATCCTTATGGAAATTTGCTTACTCAAATTTTAGGTTATACCACCATCGACAACATAGGGCAGGCAGGCATTGAAGCATATTTCAATGATATTTTAGCAGGTGAAGACGGCTATTTTTTGGTGCAAAGTGACCTTCAAGGCAAGGAGATAGAAAATTCATTAAGGACATATGTAGACAGCACGGCAGGCGATAACATAACACTAACAATAGATGTAAACATTCAAAGCATAGTTGAAAGAGTGCTTGAAAAGGTTATGCAGGAACAACAGGCAAAGAGTGCATCATGTATAATTATGGACGCAACAAATGGAGAAATAGTTGCAAGTAGCACCAAGCCAAGTTTTGACTTAAATGATATCCCAAGAGATGACGCATCGGGACTTCTTGAAATGACAAAAAACAAGTTGGTTGTAGATGTTTACGAACCGGGTTCTACTTTCAAAATATTAACCATGGCATCGGCACTTGAAAGTGGCAATGCAAAACTTAGTGACCATTTTTATTGTGGTGGAAGTGCTATCGTTGACGGGCAAAGGATAAGGTGTTGGAAAACTATTGGACACGGTTCACTTGACTTAACTGAAGGGCTTGTCAATTCGTGTAACTGTGTATTTATGGCACTCGGTCAACGAATGGGTGTTGATGTTTTCTATGAATACTTAAAAAGTTTTGGGCTAGGTGAAAAAACAGGTGTTGATATTGCTTCTGAAAGCAGTGGAATTTTGATGAATAAAAACTATGTCAAAAATGTAGATTTGGCTCGTATTGGGTTTGGTCAGGCTGTTGCGGTAACACCGTTGCAACTCGTTACTGCTGTTTGTAGCGCAGTAAATGGTGGAAACTTATATGTCCCAACAATAGTTAAAAACATAACCAAAAGCGATGGTACAACAAGTTATGTTTCAACGCCTGTTTTAAAAAATACCACAATATCACAGGCAACATCTAACACCTTAAATGAGATGTTAAAAAAAGTAGTCAATAAGACCGAAGAATACAGTTTTGTACCGGGTTATGATGTTGGAGGCAAAACAGGAACGGCGCAAAAATACCAAAATGGAAGTATAGCACAAGGCAAATATGTTTCTAGTTTCATAGGCACCTATCCTGCATCAAATCCAAAATATGTTATGTTATTTTTAGTCGACGAGCCGGGTGCTGGGGCATATTATGGAAGTGTAGTTGCAGCACCTTATGGAAAAGAAATCATAAGTGGAATAATTGAATATTTAGGTGACAAAAAGATAAGTGATGTAGAGACTAAATACGCAGTTATGCCTGATGTAGTAGGGAAAAGTTTGACCGATGCAATAAAAATGTTAAACTCTCTTAACATAAGTTATGAGATTGACGGAGACGGTGGAATAATAGAAAAACAACTTCCACCAGCAGGTACAAACATAGACTTAAATCTTTCAGTTGTTTTAATAACAAACTAAGTAATAAAAATAAAACAAAAAAATAAAAAAAATAAAGGAAATACCTTAGTTGTGTCGAATAATGTAATTGTAACAAAATCAACACAGAGGTATTTTTTTTGAATAACGGTTTTGATGAAACTTTTATACAACAACTAAAACAAAAAAATGATATTGTGACCGTGATGTCACGGTATTTGACACTAACTCAAAAAGGCAAAAACTTTTGGACATGCTGTCCATTCCATAACGAACGCACGCCGTCTATGTGTGTTAATCCTTTTGAGCAATTTTATCATTGCTTTGGTTGTAAAGAGCATGGTGATGTTATTACATTTGTAGAAAAAATGGAAAGTTGTGATTTTATGACTGCTGTTGAAATTTTAGCAAAGAGTGCAGGAATGGAAATACCAACTTTCAAAACAGACCAAAATGTACAAAAACGCAAAAAGCAAAAAGAAGCAGTTTTAAATATTTTGGCAGAGAGTGCAAAACATTACGAAAAAAATTTATATGAAAAAACTTCAAAACAGGCACAAGAATATGTAAAGAGTAGAAAGTTCACAAGAAAATCTCTTGAAGAATTCCACATAGGTTACAGCAAAAATTGGACGGACATTGTACAGTTTTTAAAGACAAAAGGTTTTTCGTATGAAGATATGATTGCATCAGGTGTGGTTGAGTACAAAAACAAATATTATGATACTTTTGGTGAAAGACTTATATTTCCTATTTATAATCTTATGGACGAATGTGTTGGTTTTAGTGCTAGAAGTTTAGTCCCAACAAATTATGCAAAATACAAAAATTCGCCAAACAACTTGGTTTTTGATAAAAGCAAAATAATGTTTGGTATGAACTTTTTAAGGAAGTTAAAACAACAACATGAATTAAACTATATAATAATAGTCGAAGGTCAAATGGATGTTGTCGCACTTCATCAAGCAGGCTTTTACAACTGTGTTGCGTGCCTTGGTACAGCGCTTACACCATTCCATGCAAAGCAGTTAAAATACCTTTGTGATAATGTAATAGTTTCGCTTGACGGCGACAGCGCAGGGCAAAATGCGAGTATGAAAACCATTGATACATTGGTTGAAGGTGGTTTAAATGTAAAAGCGATAAAAATTCCTGAGAAAAAAGACCCAGACGAATACATAAGAGCATATGGAAAAGACGCATATCAAAAACTTCTTGACAATGCCTTAGATTATGTTGTGTTTAAAATTCATCATAAATTGGAACAATATGATTTAAGTAAGATTGACCAAAAAGCAAAATTTGTAAATACTGCGATATCAATAGTCAATGAATTAAAGACAAGCAGTGAAAAACAGTTATATTTAGATGAAATAAAAAAATTGACAGATATTCCTATTGATGTATTAAAGCGTGATTTAACGACCACACTAGGAAATGACACAAAACAGGAACAGCCGGAAGTTGATTATTTTGAAAATGCTGTTTTAAAATCTATTAAATTTATTTTGGCAAGTTTATGTTTCAAAAAAGATTATGCAAATTATGATTTTGACCTTTCAAACTATCTAACCAATCCATCATATAAAAAACTATACAAGGTTTTAAAAAGTTATCACGATGAAAATAAACCATTTTTAATCAGTAACTTATTCGATGACGGAAAAGAAGATGATGTAGCACTAGGCGAAATACTTGATTACAATTTTGAGGATATTCAAAATCCAGCCGAGTATTTTAAACAGTGTATTTGGAAGGTGAGAGAAAATTATTTGAAAAACAAAAGTAAAGAACTAACAAAGCAATTAGAAAGTTGTTCAAATGATGAAAAATCTCAAATATATAAAGAGATTAGTGATATACAAAAAAAATTAAGAGAAAAAATTTTGGAGGATTAAATTTTGAGAGATAAAATAGAACAAGAATTAACAAAATTACTTGAAATAGGCACAAAAAAAGGTTCTTTAAACGAAGAGGACATATATTTTCGTCTATTGAAACACGAGGCATCAGCAGATGAAATTCAACAGGTTATAAAAGCGATAGAAAATGCCAACATAAAAATCATCAAAGCCGAAAATCCAGAAGTTGAAAAAGAAAATTTTGATGACCTTGTAAGTCAAGTCAGTGTTGATGACCCTGTAAAAATGTATTTAAAAGATATCGGCAAAGTTCCACTACTTACAAGTGAAGAAGAAATTGACCTTGCAAAGAGAATGCTTAACGGCGATGAGTATGCAAAGGCGAAATTGTCGGAAGCAAACTTAAGACTTGTTGTAAGTATAGCAAAAAGGTATGCAGGCAGAACAAGTATGCAATTTTTGGATTTAATTCAAGAAGGCAATATAGGTCTTTTAAAAGCAGTTGAAAAATTTGACTACACAAAAGGTTTTAGATTTTCAACATACGCAACATGGTGGATTCGTCAATCAATAACTCGTGCAATGGCAGACCAAGCAAGAACAATTCGTATTCCTGTACACATGGTAGAAACAATACACAAACTCACTCGTGTTAAAAGACAACTTTTGCAAGAACTAGGTCGTGATCCAACACAAGAAGAGATTGCAAAGGCTATGGACATACCAGAAGAAAAAGTTGCCGAAATTCAAAAAATAGCACAAGAACCAATATCAATTGAAACCCCAGTAGGTGAGGAAGAAGATAGTAAAATGTCTGATTTTATTGAAGATGAAACAGTAAAATCACCTGTTTAAGTTGCAACACAGAATTTACTTCGTGAGCAGTTGCTTGGCGTAATAGAAACATTGACGCCACGCGAACAAAAAGTAATTAGACTTCGTTATGGTCTTGATGATTCACATCCAAGAACCCTTGAAGAAGTTGGTAAGGAATTTAATGTAACAAGAGAGCGTATTCGTCAAATTGAAGCAAAAGCATTAAAAAAACTCCGTAATCCAAATAGAAGTAAAAAACTTGTTGACTTTATGGACTAATCAATTTATCTTAAAAAAGGAGAGATTATGGATATTAAAAAAATTTTAGATTATCAAAAGCAGGACTTTGAGATAATAAAACTTGAAAGAAAACTTGATGAAAGTCAAGACAAAAAAATATACCAAGAGATGAGAAATGTTGTAAAAGACGCACAAAACAAGTCAAACAATCTTGAAAAAGAAGCAGGTGAACTCATCAAACAGTATGCAGAAATGAAAAAAAATTATGATATGGAAGTAAAGGCTTGTGGAGAAATTGTAAGCAAAGACCCAAAATCATTAAAAGTAGACGAATTAGATAAAACAGTTTCAAAAACAAATCAAATGATTGAAAGCATATCACTTCTTGAAAAAAAACTTATGTCTTTTGCTGAGCATGTTAATTCAGTTCTTGCCGAGTTTGATAGCACAAGAAAACGCTACAACGACGCTAGAAAAAAATATACAGAGCACAAAGAAGCATATGAAGCAATGTCTAACAAACTTCTTCCAGAGATAGAGAAATTAAAACAAGAAATAAAAAAGTTAGAAAAAGATATTGACCCTGTATTTTTGCAAAAATACAAACAACGCAGACAAGATAAGGTATTCCCAATATTTGTTCCACTTGTTGATAAAACTTGTGGTGGTTGTAGAATGGAACTTCCATCAGCAAGCATTGACCGTTTAAAACAAAATGGCTTTTTAGAGTGTGAACATTGCAGAAGAATCATCTATAATCAATAAAAAAACTATCAAAAAAAACCTCATTTCTGAGGTTTTTTTTATTTATTTTGTAAAATTACATCTTTTGCAAGTTTGTCACAGCGATTATTTAATTTATTATCACTATGTCCTTCAACTTTGTTCCATTGTATTTTATGGTATTCGCTTAATTCTACAAGCCTTTGCCATAATTCCAAATTTTTTACTGGCTTCTTTTCAGAATTTTTCCATTTTCTTTTTTTCCAACCAGAAATCCAGTCTTGCAAAAAAGCGTTTACCACATATGCACTATCTGAGTAAACTTCTACTTTGCATCTTTCAGGGAGAGCCTCAAGACCTTTTATAACGGCCATAAGTTCCATTTTATTATTTGTTGTTTGGGCTTCAAAGCCACAATTTTCGGTGGTTTTTCTATTATATCTCAATATATAAGCCCAGCCTCCCATGCCGGGATTATTTGAGCAAGCACCATCTGTATATAGTATTGCTTTTTTCATGTCTATATTATGTTATATTATTACTATAAAGTCAACAGTTTAATACTAATAATTTATTTTTTTATAACAAAAAAGGCACTAAGGTGTGCCAAATTTTGTTTTAAACTATTGTAATGATTAAACCGACTAAAATAACGCACAAAGCGACAGCAAGTAGAATCAAATAGATAGGGTCTTTGTTGCTTGGGTTATCGGTTTTTCTTGCAACTTTGGTGATTTTTTTCGCAAGGATAGAGAGTGCGAAACCAAGTGCTGCTAAAATAATTCCAACAAGTTTATTTGGGGTTTGTAAAAATTCAAGTAATGTTGCCTCTAAAAGTAATGAAAACATATATCCTCCTAAAATTCATAACAATTATAACACTAGTAGTGCAAAATTTCAATACAATTTTTAAATTTAATAAAAAATATTATTTAACCAAATTTTAAAAAAAAGAATAAACATATTAAAGTGAGGTGTTTATGCAAAATATAATGGTACTTTATGGTGGTAAAAGTGTTGAACACGATATTTCAGTTATCACTGCTTTTCTTGTCATGCAAAACTTAGACAAAAATAAATACAATGTAATACCTGTGTATCAAACAATGAATTGTGAATTTGAAATAGTGCATGATTATATGAATCCAAAAACATACATAGATGAAATTAAAAAGAAAAAGCCAGTCAATTTTTGTTTTGGAGAAGGGGAGATTGTTGTCGGCAAAGTATTTAAAAAGCACATAAAAATAGATTGTGCAATAAATTGTTGTCACGGTAATAGTGGTGAAGATGGTACACTAAACGCACTTTTAAATCTTGCCCACATTCCAATAACATCTCCAAAAATAATGGCAAGTAGTGTTTGTATGGATAAGGTAATAATGAAAGATATCTTTCGTGCAAACTCAATCCCTTGTGTTGAATATGCTTTAATTAAAGAAGAAGACTACTTAAATAAGCAAATCGAGAACAAAATAAAAGATATGCAGTTTCCTCTTATTGTAAAGCCAGCCAATCTTGGCAGTAGTATAGGTATAAACAAGGCAGAAAATATAAAGCAACTATACGAAGCAGTTGAAATTGCACTTTATTATGATAGTCGTGTAATAGTTGAAAAATGTTTGGAAGACTTTAAAGAGATAAACATATCATGCCTTGGAGAAAAAGAAGTTGAGTTTTCACGACTAGAACAACCTATGTCATGGAAAGATTTTTTGAATTTTGATAACAAATATACACAAAAAGATGCAAAAAAAATACTTGATCCAAAACTTGATGATGGCGTCCTAAATCAAATATACGAAATATCAAAAAAAATTTGGCAAGTTTTTGACCTTTACGGAGTTGTAAGAATAGATTACATGATACAAGGTGATAAAGTTTATGCAAATGAGGTAAACACCGTTCCGGGTTCTTTGGCATACTACTTATGGAAAAACAAATACGATTTTTATGAACTTTTAGACAAAATAATTTGTATAGCAATATCTGAGTACAAACAACAAAACAAGCATAAATATACATTTACATCAAGTGTTTTAGCAGATTATAAGCCAAACTCTATGAATAAATATGCAAAATAACTAATAAATATACTTTAACAAATCTTGCTTAAAACTCTATCAACTTCGGGTGATGGTGTAATGTTGTTTTTAATTATTTCTTTTTCATTTTTGGAAAGAATGTATTTTTCTATGTTAAAATCTTTTGAAATGTAAATGCCACCATTTTTTCCAATCTGTGAACAAATTTTGACGCCAGCCATACACAAACAATCTATATATCTATAGACAGTTCTTGTGCTTATTTCAAAACAATCAGCAATTTCTCTTGCTGTTGTTTTTTCACGATTAGCCATATATAGAAAGATACCAAAAATCAAATACTGTTTCATTTTATTCTCCATATTACATAACAATTATACCATAACTTTTGCAAAAAGCAAACATTTGTTCTATTTTTTTTATAAATTATAATATTTTTGCATATTACAAAATTTGACAACATAAATTAAAGTATCACACGGAGGTTTTATGGAAAGATTTGAAATATACGAAGACATAAAAAAACGCACCAATGGTGATATATATATAGGCGTTGTTGGACCAGTAAGAAGTGGCAAATCTATGTTTATATCTCGTTTTATGCAAAATTTAGTTATACCAAATATACAAAATGAGCAACAAAAAGAACGAGCAATAGATGAATTGCCACAAAGTGCTGAGGGCAAGACAATTATGACTACACAACCAAAATTTGTGCCAGAAAATGCAGTCAATGTTCATGTAGACGATGTAGACTTAAGTGTTAGACTTGTGGACTGTGTTGGATACTTAGTCAGTGGAGCAATGGGACATGAAGAAGGAGACAAACCACGCCTTGTAAAAACACCTTGGGCAGAAAAGGAGATACCTTTTGAAGAAGCAGCCGAAATAGGCACAGAAAAAGTCATAACCGAACATTCAACAATAGGTATTGCAATAACAACAGACGGAAGCATAAGTGATATACCTCGTGCAAGTTATGTTGAAGCAGAGCAAAAAGTTGTAGACGAACTAAAAAAGACAGGAAAACCTTTTGTGCTTGTGGTAAATTCAAACAATCCACAAAGTGCAGATACTCAAAATCTTGCAAAAAGTCTAGAAAAAAAGTATGGAGTTTCAACACTTGCATTAAATGTCAAAGAACTAGGACAAGACGACATAGAGCAAATATTTGAAAAAGTGCTTTTGGAGTTTCCAATTCGTTCATTGAAAGTAACTATGCCAGATTGGTTATGTGCACTTGATGGCGATGATGAAATCATCACAAACATAATAAACGAAGTAAAGAAATTTGGCGAAGGTGCTGAAAAGATAGGGCAAATAGATAAAACAAATGTTGCATTTTTGGAAAGTGATGATTTTGAGCCTCTCACCATAGGTTCAATAAAGATGGGTGAAGGGACAATTATGTTTGACATAAAGCCAAAGCAACAACTATTCTATAAAGTTCTTTCAAATCAATGTGGAACACAGATAAAAGACGATTATCATCTTGTTCGCTATATAAAAGAGTTGGCTTTTGCAAAGTTGCAATACGACAAGTTAGCCACAGCGCTCGAACAAGTTGACGAAAATGGATATGGTGTAGTTGTACCAAAATTGGATAGTATGACATTACAACCACCACAAATTGTAAAACAGGGTGGAAGATACGGAGTAAAAATAAAAGCGACTGCACCAAGTTTGCATATAATGAAAGTTGATGTTGAAACCGAAGTAAATCCTTTGGTAGGAACAGAAGAACAAACAAAAGACTTAGTGACCTATTTACAAAATCAATTTGAAACAAATCCAGATGCAGTATGGCAAACCAATATGTTTGGGAAAACTCTTGAAACTTTAGTTAGTGAAGGTATGCAAAACAAACTAACAGCGATGCCACAAGAAGCGCAAAAGAAAATGCGAAAAACTCTTGGCCGAATAGTAAACGAAGGAAAAGGTGGAATAATCTGTATATTGCTTTAATGAAAAAAATATCTGCAGTAAATGCAGATATTTTTTTTGTAAAAAATTTTAAAGTGCAATAAAAATATGAATATATTTTTTGTTAAAACAATTTTTTTTGATATAATAAAAATATGCAGTGGGAAATTGAAATAATTAAATGGTTTCAAAGTTTTCAAAATGTTTTTTTTGATTCATTTTTTTGGCTAATAAGTTTATTAGCAAGTGTTTTTGGTGCATTTTTGTTATTTATTATTTTTTATTTTTTTGCTAGTAAAAAATACGCATTTTATTTTGCAATTTCCTTAATAATAAATATTTGTTTTAATTATATTTTAAAATTCTTTTTTAACAGACCACGACCATTTGAAGTTGATTCAAATATTATAAATAAATTGGAAGCAATAGGGCAGAGTTTTCCTAGTGGGCATATGGTTTGTGCAACAACGATGGTCTTTTTTATATTGCTTTTTGTTCTTCAAAAATGCAAAAAAAAATGGATAAAAATATTATCTATAATTTTATGTGCAATATTTTTAGTTTTAACTGCAATATCAAGAATGTATCTTGGACAACACTATTTAACAGATTTAATTTCGGGCACATTACTTTCTTTAATTTTGTGTGTTTCTCTTTTAAGTCTTGTAAAAAAACAACTTGTTTTATGAATTTTTGAATTAAAAAAACACATTTTTCATAAAATAGGTATATGAAAAAAGCCGGAGTTATCTCAATAATATTTGTTACTATTGCAATAGTTGGAATATATCTGTTTTTATGTTTAAGTTACATTTTGTATCCAATTAAATATAAAGATACAATACTTTTATATAGTTCAAAGTACAACATAAAAAGTAATCTAATCGCAAGTTTAATAAATGCAGAAAGTAGTTTCAATAGCGATGCAGTGTCCAAAAAGGGTGCGATTGGACTAATGCAAATTATGCCAAGCACAGCACAGTGGCTTGCTGGTAAACTTGAAATAGAATACAGTGAAGATTTACTTTTTGACCCTGACTACAACATAAAGATTGGTACATTTTATTTAGCATATTTAAGTACAAAGTTTAGTGATACTAAAACAATGCTTTGTGCATACAATGCAGGTGAAGGTGTAGTTTTAAAATGGCTCGAAGATGAAGAGTATTCAAAAGACGGCGAAACATTAGATAAAATACCATACACCGAAACACAGGCATATGTTAAAAAGGTAGAAAAAGGTCTTAAAATCTATGAGAAAAAACTAAGATAAATCGTCATCATCGTCATCATCAAGCCTTAGTGCTTGTTGGTTTATCAATCTATCATTTTTGCTAAGTAATGGGGTTATGCTGTTGTAACCATATTTTTGTCTAATTTTATCTATTGCATTTTCTAATGTTTTTCTATTTCTGTTAGTATCAAATAAATCAAGTTGATAATTGTCCTCACTATCTAGGTTTGAAACTGTTATTCTTATGCTTCTAAGTGGGCAAACTTCATTCCAAATCTGGTCAACAATTTCCATAGCAGTATTGTATATATCTTTTGACAGGTTGGTGCTTTTTAAAATGGTGTGGCTTTTTGATATCCAAATCAAATCGTTTCTTCTAAGACTAACTGAAATTGTCGAACCTGTTAAGTGTTTATTTCTGAGCCTAGTTGCTATTTCGTCACATAAAAACATAACTACACTTCTTATTTCTTTTTTATTTTTAACATCTACAAGAGTTGTTGTGCCGTTTCCAACACTTTTAACAACTTTGTAATTTTCAATGTTTTGTACTTCATCATCGCCAACACCTTGTACATTTTTTTGTAACCTTTCTCCAACAATGCCAAACTTTCTTTTTATAATGTTTTCGTCAAAACTAGCAAGGTCACCTAGTGTAAATATGTTGAGTTTGTTTAGTTTTGCCTCCATTTTTTTCCCAACACCAATTATGCTTCCAAGTGGAAGTTTGTAAGTTCTTTCTTTAAAATTTTCTGGAGATATAATTGTAACAGCGTCAGGTTTTTTCATATCACTACCAAGTTTAGCAAAAGTTTTTGTAAAACTGATTCCAACAGAGATTGTTACGCCTATTTCTTCTTTTATTCGTTGTCTTAAAGTATTTGCGACATCAAGTGCCGAACCAAAAAATTTTACTGTGTCGGTTATATCAAGCCAACATTCATCAATACCAAAAGGCTCAACTTTATCGGTGTACTCTTCATATATTGCACGAATTCTTCTTGAATACTTTTCATAAATTTTATGATGTGGTCTAACACAAATAAGGTCAGGGCATTTTCTTTTCGCTTCAAAAATGACATCGCCAGTTTTTACTCCAAAGCGTTTAGCAATTTCGTTTTTAGCAAGAACAATACCGTTCCTTTTTGTCACTTCGCCAGTGACGGCGACAGGTTGGTCTTTTATGGAGGGGTTAAGTGCACATTCGCACGATGCAAAAAAATTATTGACATCACAATGAAGTATTATCTTTTTTGTTTGCATTTTGTCCTCCTTTTGGTATAATTATATCAGTTTTAATATGACAAATATAAAGGCTTTTTATGAAAATTTTATTTAAGAATGCAAATATTTTAGATGTTGACACAATGACACTATCTTTGGGTAGTGTAGTTGTTGAAAATGATATTATAAAATATGTTGGCAAAGATGTTCCATTGTCTTCGTATGGCCAAGTGATTGATTGCGAACAAAACATCTTGATGCCGGGGTTTGTTGATGCACATTGTCATTCTGCAATGACTTTGCTTCGTGGTGTGGGTGACGATAAAACATTGCAAAGTTGGCAAGAAGTTGTAAATCCAATGGAAGATAGTCTTGCTAAAGATGATGTCTATTGGGGGACTAAACTTGCAGTGCTTGAATATTTGGCGAATGGAATAACAAGCATTGAAGAAGGCTATTTTGTAAATGATGAAATTATAAAGGCCGTAGAAGAGTCAGGGCTTAGGGCAAGAATTGGTTTTGGACCAACAACAAGAGATTATAAGGGAAGTTTAGAAGATTTTCTACAAAGCCAATTAGACCTTTTTAAAGATGTTGATTCAAACCGAATAAAACCTTGTGTTTTTGTACATTCGATATATGTCACAAACACCGAAGAAATAGAGAAGTGTGTAGATTTTTCAGCAAAGCACAATTTGCCAATGTCGATACACCTTAGCGAAACTTTGGAAGAAGTTGGTAATTGTACAGTTCAAAATGGAGGGCTAACACCTCCACAATATCTTGAAAGCCTAGGCTTTTTTGATAGAAAAACGCTTTGCTATCACTGTGTAAATATGGATAAAGACGATTTACAAATCTTAGCAGATTACAACGCAAATATATGCACTTGTCCTTCGTCAAACATAAAGTTAGCAAGTGGGATAGCACCTGTTTATGCAATGCAAAACAAAGGTATCAATATAACAATAGGTACAGATGGTGCATCTTCAAATAACTGCCTTGATATGTTTAAAGAGATGTTTTTAGTTGCAACACTTTCAAAAGTTAGCATAAAAGATGCAAGTGTAGTTCATGCTGAAGATGTTTTAAAAATGGCTACAATAAATGGTGCAAATGCACTTGGTTTTAATTGTGGTGAAATAAAAGTTGGTAAAAAAGCAGACATTATTGTTGTTGATATACATTGTCCACATATGTATCCACACGACAATCTAATTTCAAGTCTTGTTTACAGTGCAAGGGGATCAGATGTAAAACTTACTATGGTTGATGGTAAGATACTATATAAAGACGGAAAATACACCAACGAAAATATAGATTTAATTTACAAAAAGGTCAATGAAATAAGAGAGAGGTTAAAAAGATGAATATAAATGAAACATTATCAAAAGAATTTGATGTTAGGCTTGATAGGGTAGAAAATATTGTAAAGATGATAGACGAAGGCGACACAATACCATTTATTGCAAGATACAGAAAGGAATTGACAGGAAGCCTAGACGACCAAGTACTTCGTGAGATGAACGATAGATTAAACTATTTAA
This sequence comes from uncultured Clostridia bacterium, assembly GCA_944383345.1. Lineage (GTDB taxonomy): Bacteria > Bacillota > Clostridia > Christensenellales > UBA1242 > UBA5893. Next base: position 20,662 of record CALWPE010000023.1, read on the forward strand.
GGAATCTTGAAAAGCGTAAACAAGAAGTTGAAAATAGTATTAAAGAGCAAGAAAAATGGACAGATGAAATTGCGCAAAAATTAGAAAATGCACAAACTTTAACAGAAGTTGAAGATATCTATAGACCATTCAAACCAAAACGCAAGACAAGGGCATCTGTTGCTATAGCAAAGGGGCTACAACCACTTGCTGACACACTAATTTTACAAGAATTTGACGGCGACATAGAAGCACTTTGCAGTGAATACATAAACGAAGAAAAAGGTGTTTTAACTGCACAAGATGCACTAAATGGTGCAAAAGATATAATTGCAGAAAAGATAAGCGATGACAGCGAATTAAGAAAAACCCTTCGTGAACTTTTGCAAGAAAAAGCCGTAATAAAAACACAACTTCTTGATAATGAGAAAAATAAGACCTACGAGATGTACGCAGATTATTCAGAGTCGGTTGTAAAAATGCCAAGCCACAGAATATTAGCAATAAATCGTGGAGAAAATGAAGATTGTCTAAAAGTAAGTGTTGTTATTGATGAAAAGTTAGCACTTAAAGAAATTGAAAAAGTTTATTTAAAAGACAATGCAGCAACTTACGATATTATAAAAGAAACAATCCAAGATAGTTATGACCGTTTGCTATTCCCATCTCTTGAAAGAGAACTTCGTTCTTTCTTAACTCAAAGAGCAGACGAACAGGCAATAAAAATGTTTGATGTAAATCTTAGACCATTGCTTCTTCAAGCACCATTAAAAAACAATGTTATTATGGGCTTTGACCCGGGGTATAGGATGGGTTGCAAAATAGCAGTAATAGACAAAAAAGGTGATGTACTAGACACAGCAGTTGTGTATCCAACTCCACCACAATCAAAAACAGAAGAGAGTATGGAGATACTAACAAAACTAATTTTAAAAGATAAAGTTGATATAATAGCGATTGGAAATGGAACTGCAAGCAAGGAAAGTGAAATATTTGTTGCCGAACTTTTAAAACACATTGAACGCCCAGTAAGTTATGCCATGGTAAATGAAGCAGGGGCCTCTGTATACAGTGCTTCAAAATTGGGAGCACAAGAATTTCCAGATTTTGATGTCAATTTAAGGAGTGCAGTAAGCATAGCACGCAGACTTCAAGACCCACTAAGCGAACTTATAAAAATTGATGTCAAGTCAATAGGTGTTGGACAGTATCAACACGATATGCCACAAGCAAGGCTAACAGAAGTTTTAACAGGTGTTGTAGAAGATTGCGTAAATAGTGTTGGTGTTGATTTAAACACAGCGTCACCACGACTTTTGGAATTTGTATCAGGTTTAAACACAAAAACTGCACAAAATATAGTTAAGTATAGGCAAGAAATAAAGCATTTTGAAAATCGTGAGCAACTTTTAAAAGTATCTGGACTTGGTCAAAAAGCATATGAGCAGTGTGCAGGCTTTTTACGCATAACAGACGGCGACAATGTTTTAGACAACACAGCAGTGCATCCAGAAAGTTATGATGCAGTCAATAAACTCCTTGCACATTACAACCTTACAAGTGAAGATGTTAAAAATGGAAATATAGTTTCTTTGAAAGAAATGATTAAAAAAGAAGGCGAGTCAAAAATTGCTGCGCTTTGTGGTGTAGGTGTTCCAACTTTAAACGATATTGTCGAAGAGTTGTTAAAACCGGGTCGTGATATTCGTGATAGTATGCCAAAACCAGTGCTGAGAAGTGACATATTATCTTTGGAAGATTTAAAAGAAGGTATGATACTTACAGGTACAGTTCGTAATGTAATTGATTTTGGTGCTTTTGTAGATATCGGTGTGCATCAAGATGGGCTTGTTCATATATCTCAAATTTGTGATAGATACATAAAACACCCAAGCGAAGTATTAAAAGTTGGCGATATTGTCACAGTAAAGGTTCTTGGTGTCGATGTCGAGAAAAAAAGAATCTCACTAACTATGAAGGGTATAGAATAATTATACATAGGGCTATTGACAATATGTTTTATGGTGATATAATATAACCATGAGGAGAATTTATGAGTAAAAGACATAGTTTTAAGCAAACTAGGAAAAACTTAAAAACACTTTCAGCAATTTTCAATTATGGTGGTCTAGTTCTTGCGGCAATTTTATTGATGATAGGTATGGTGCTCGGAGGAATGGCTTTTGTAGGGCTTTTAATTGCTGGACTTGTTGGAATGATTGGTTGCATCACAGTAGGAGTTCTATTTGAAGCAAAAGCAAACAAACTTGCTGAAGAAAAAATTCACAAAGAAGAACATTCAAAAGTAAATTATGAAGTTGAAAATTATGCTGAAAACAATAAAGACAATGTTATTGAGCAAGTAGAAGAAAAACCACATGAAAGTGAAAAAGAAAATCAAGACAACTTGACATTGTAATATTTTAAACACTTTAAAACGACAAGTTTTAAGGTGTTTTTTTATTGATAAAAGGTTGATTATTTTTAGTTAGTGTGTAATAATAAACTAGTATGAAAAGTTTTTTAAAGCGTAGACAAAAAGAGCGTAATTTTGATGCATTTAATGTAATAAATATGATGTTGTTGGTGGGAGTACTTGTTGCATTTATAATTTCGGCTGTATTTTGTATTGTTGACTTAGCCAATGGAACGCAAACATCTATGATGCCTCTTGTTCAAAGAATAATAGCAATAATTTTATTATTTTTGCCTTTATATATAAAGTTGATTTTCAAAATACAATTTCCTCGCACTGCTACCAGTTTATTTTATTTATTTTTGTTTTTAAGTATATTCCTTGGTACATTTATTGATTTGTACACAAAACTATGGTGGTGGGACATATTGATTCACTTCTCAAGTGGGCTTTTACTTGGCTTTTTAGCAATGTTTTTGGTTAATTCTCTTGCCAAAAAAGGTGCAAATTCGCCAGTGTATATTTTCTTATTTGTATTTTGTTTTTCAGTAACTTTTGCTTGTCTTTGGGAAATTTATGAATTTGCCTTTGATTTATTGCTAGATATGGATATGCAACACGCAGGTGATTTGGTTGGGCAAAATGCACTTTTTGACACCATGTTTGATATGATATCAGGCACAATAGGTGCAATAATATCTGCACTTTGTTGTTCACTACTAACATATAAAGATAAAAATTTTGTTTTACAGTTTCATGTAACAAAAGTCAAAAAAAATAAGATTTCAGAGATAGAGGAATGACATGAGAGTATATAATGTTTTACACAGAAGAAAAGAAGAATTTGAGCCAATTACTCCAAATACAGTAAAGATGTATGTCTGTGGAATGACTACAAACGGGTTAGTTCATCTAGGCCATGCAAGACAGGCAATAACATTTGATATGATATACAAATATCTTAAATTAAAAGGCTATGATGTTTTGTATGCGTCAAACTATACAGATATCGATGATAGGCTAATAAATCAAGCAAAAGAGCAAAACATATCTCCACTTACACTTGCCGATGAAAGAATAAAACTAATAAATCAAACTTGGAAAAACTTAGATGTTTTAGAGCCTGATTTTAGACCACGAGTAACACAGTGTATTCCACAAATAATTGACTTTATAACAGGGCTAATTGAAAAAGGTTTTGCATATAAAACACCAGATGGCGATGTTTACTTTGATGTAAAAAAATATTCGGGCTATGGTGCTCTTTCAAATCGAAAAATTGACGAACTTATTGACTCAGTTCGCATAGAAAATGCAGAGAATAAACATGATAATTTAGATTTTGCTCTTTGGAAGCACACAGAGCCAAGCGAGTTTGGTTTTCAATCTCCATGGGGGCAAGGAAGGCCGGGTTGGCATATCGAATGTTCAACTATGATAAAAACCTACTTAGGTGACGAGATAGATATCCATGGTGGTGGTAAAGACCTAATATTCCCACACCACGAAAACGAGATTGCACAAAGTTATTGTGAAAACGGCTGTGACCTTGCAAAATATTGGTTACATAATGGTCTTATAACAATAAATGGTCAAAAGATGAGCAAAAGTTTAGGAAACTTTATGCTTGTTGACGATGTCTTAAAAAATTATGATAGCGAAGTTATAAGATTTGCAATTTTAGTAAATCATTACACTTCAACCCAAGACCTTGGAGAGCAGGCACTAAGTCAGGCAGAAAAGAGTTTGTATTATTTTTATAATTGTCTTAGTAGCATTGATGAAACCATACAAACAAACGATGACTTAGTAAATAAATTTTATGAAAGTATGGACGATGATTTCAATTCATCAAAAGTCTTAGCCGATTTATTTGTTGCTTTTGGTGATTATTCAAAGACAAAAAATGAAAAAATTGCCGGTGCAATACTTGGGTGTGTACCATATTTACAAAAAGTACTAGGTTTATTAAAACATAAACCAGCAAAGTTTATTGAAAATGTTAAGCAAAAGTATTTAACTAAGTTAAATCTTTCAACACAGTATATTGAAAATATGATAAATAAGCGTAGCACTTTAAAGAAAGAAAAGAATTATCAACTTGCTGATGCAATTCGTGATGAGTTGCTACAAAAAGGGATTATGCTCAAAGATTCAAAGACAGGAACATATTGGGATATTAAACAATTATATTAAAAGGAAGTAACATATGAAAATAGGAGTTGTTGGTTTGCCAAATGTGGGCAAAAGTACACTTTTTAATGCAATAACAGAAGCAGGGGCAGAGAGTGCAAATTATCCTTTCTGTACAATAGAGCCAAATGTTGGCGTGGTAGATGTAAAAGATGAGAGATTAAATGTTCTAGGCAAGATGTACAACACAAAAAAAATCACATATGCGTCAATAGAGTTTGTAGATATCGCAGGACTTGTTAAAGGTGCAAGTCAAGGTGAAGGACTTGGAAACAAATTTTTAAGCCATATTCGTGAAGTAGATGCAATTTGTCATGTTGTAAGGTGTTTTGATGACCCAAACATAATAAATGTCAACGCATCTGTTGACCCTGTAAGAGATATAGAGATTATAAATTTAGAACTTATTTTGGCTGATTTGGACACAGTAACAAAAAGATATGATAAGTTATACAAACTTGCAAGAGTAGGCGAAAAACAATCTGAAAAAGAACTAGAAATACTTTTAAAAATAAAGACAGCACTAGAGAATGGGCAAAATGCACGAACTGTTGAAGCAAACGATGAAGATGAACAAAAGATAATCAATTCGTTTTTCTTGCTAACAACAAAACCAGTAATTTATTGTGCAAACATAGGTGAAAATGATATAGGCAAACCAAATAAGTATGTAGATGCCGTAAAAGCATACGCAGAAAAAGAAGGTGCAAAGACTATTGCACTTTGTGCAAAAATAGAAGAAGAACTAACAAAACTTGACAAAGACGAAAGAGAAATGTTCAAAGAAGAACTAGGAATAAAAGAAAGTGGACTAGACCAACTAGTAAGTGCAAGTTACGATTTGTTAGGGCTTATGAGTTTCTTAACTGCTGGTGAAACAGAGTGCAGGGCATGGACAATAAAAAAAGGAACAAAAGCACCACAGGCCGCAGGAAAGATACACACAGACTTTGAAAAAGGCTTTATTAAAGCCGAAGTTGTAAAATATGATGATTTAGTCGAGTGTGGTGGATACACGCAGGCAAAAGAAAAAGGTAAGGTGAGAATTGAAGGTAAAGATTATGTCGTTCAAGATGGCGATGTAATGCTATTTAGGTTCAATGTATAGTAACAAAAATAAACTCCTTTGAATAATTAAATAAAGGAGTTTTTTTTATGGAAGAAGTGGAAGTTATTGAAAATCAAAGCCAAGATACCGCCAACACTTTAAATAGTTACTTGTCACAACTAACAAACGATACAGAGAGTGCAAAAATTATTTCACCAGCATATAGTGGAAGAAATAGCGAACTTACGGCTATTTTGCAATACATTTATTATGCAGTTGTTTTAGATAAAGAAAACAATAATGATATAGCAAAGCAACTAATGGAGATAGGTGAAGATGAGATGCACCATTTTCATATTTTGGCTCAAACACTAATAAGACTTGGAGTTGACCCAATTTATACATTGTTTCCACCACAAAGAGATTGCTATTACACAACGAGATATGTTTGCTATGTAAAAGATATAAGTAGGATACTCAAAAAGGCACTTTTAGACGAAAATAACGCAATAAAAATGTATACCGAAATGATATCAAAATTAAAAAACGAGCCCGTAAAACAAATAATTACCATATTAAAAGACAAAGAAACAGAGCACGCAAAAACTTTATTAGGAATAATTGAGAGATTAAAAGACTGATTTTAAAAGTATCTTTTTTGTTATTTTACAAAGTTAAAAGAATAAGTCATTTTTATTTACAAATAAAAAAGCCCAAAGGCAGTTTATTTTCTGCTTTTGGGTTTTTTACTTTTTTTAATTAGATTTTGCTTGTTTCTTTTGTGCTTTTTTAAGTGCTTTTTCTTCTTTAAGTTTCATCTCTTTTGCTTGTTTTTCTTTTCTTATGCGTTCTAGTGTTATACCTCTTTGTATTGAGATTAGGTATTCAGGGAGTTTGAAACTTTCTATCTTTGAATTAAGCACTTCAATTTGATTTTCAAGTTTAGTATGTTTTCCAGCATAAGCCTTAAAGTCACGCTCCATAGATTTTGTAATTTCTTGTTGTCCTTGTGTTGTGCGTTGTTTTTTAAGGGTTTCTTCATGGTCTTGTTCCATCTTTGTAAGTTGTGCTTGGATTTCATTTATCTTATCTTGATATTCTTTAATCTTTGCATCTCTAATTTGTTCAGCCTCACGCCTTACAACATCACGGTGTAGGGTAGAATCTCTATCGTATTCACTTGCTTTCTTTCTTTCCCATTTCTTAATTGTAACTTTCTTCATAAAGTATGCGCAAAGAGCAATAACAAGTGCTACAAACAATATTGCAGTAGGGATAACATACCAAATAAGTCCGTCTGTTGTGTTATCTGTTGATGGCTCATCAGTTTCATCATTATCATCTGTTGTTTTGTCAAGGGCAGTGAGAAGAAGAACTGTATTGTCATCAGCATATCTATCAAGTGCGTTTGTGTATTGTGCTTCGTCAATAGTTTCTAATTTCAAATTGTCAAAGAATGCTTGACCTTGAATTTTTGCACTTTCGCTGAGTATACCAAATTGAAGTTGTACTGTTGAATCATCATCGACAGTTGCATAAATTGTATATGTTGTCCATTGGTCATTTGAAACAATGTTTTCAAAGTTCTTTTCCATTCCTACAAGGCCAAATATTGCACCAAAAGCCAATTTTTCGTCTTCATCAACACCATCTTGTTGTGTGTCACCAGTAAACCTTGTGTAAACATCAACTGTAATTTTGTAGTAGGTGTCGGCACTTAGTGTCAATGATTCCTTAGAGGTTAGGGTATATCTTGCAACTGAGTTAGAAACAAAGGCAGGCATGTAATTTTCATTTGTATCACTTTCAACACTATGTGAAATTCCATATATGTTGTTTTCAGCATCTATCATACCACCGTATGCAACTGGATTTCCTTGTTCTGGGTTTGTACCGTTTTCAAGTTTTTGTTCATACATATAAGGTGTGTGTATGCCGTTTGTTGTTTCATTATCAACGAAATTGAAGTTTGTAAGACTAAAATCAAGTGTGTTGTTTGAGTCTGCATATTCATTATAGTTGTCGTCTGTAATAACTTTACTTGTTTCAAACTTTACATTATCTACGAACACATAACCGGTTACTTTATTTTCGCTTGTTCCAAGTGCAATAACTAGTTTAAGTTTTGTTGCATAGGTATCTGTGTTTATGATTATTGAGTAGTTTGTCCAATCTTGACTATTTAAACCTTCATCAGAGTAGAGAACATTATCATCACTGTCTGTAATGTATACACTTAAAAGGGCATTGTTTAAACTCTGAGCAACTGTTTTGTAATCGAAAGAAAGTACTTGATATGAATCTGCTGTTGTGGATATTTCGGCACTTTCAACTGATTGGTATGTTTCTTGATAGTTATACATCATCAAGACATTGTTTACATCATTGTCAACACCAAGATTTGTTGTTGATGGGTTGCCGGGATTTTGTACATTACCGTATGTTGCTCTGTTTTGGTCAAACAAAGGTGAGTAGGTGTTTACAATTCCGTACATACTTGATGTTGAGTTTTCTGTTTCGCTTGTCCAGTTAGCAGGTTTTACAGGGTATTCAAAGTTTTTATCAAGGCTATCAGCCAAGTTAAATGTACCATTAGTAACCGATGGAGAACCTGTTAAAATAGAAGGTGAAACACTGACTGAGTTTGTTGATGTCGCATCATCAAATTGTTTATGTGATATCTTTTCAAATGTAA
>CALWPE010000024.1 GCA_944383345.1 uncultured Clostridia bacterium
GTAGCGGGAACTTTAGATGGAAGCCTTATAGAGAACAATTCTTCAGGTGAGATTACAAATTGTGGTTTGACAGGAAATTCAGAAATCTACGCAGGAAACCCATACAACATTTCAGCAAGTTATGTTGGTGGAATAAGCGCATATGGTGGAAATATCTCAAACTGCTACAATAGTGCAGCAAACATTGTGGGAAGTGCTAAGTATAACTACAATGTAGGAGACTCAGATACATATCTAAACGAAGACAAAATTACAACTAGTACACACCCAAGACTATATAAGAATAGCGATGGTTCTATGTATGAAAAGTATAAAAAATTGGTTTATGCAAGAGCCACTCAAGATGCATATGTTGCAGGAATCGCAAACAGTTATGATAGCGTTGAAAATGTTGTAACAAATACAATAAACATTTATGGTGGACTTGATGCAAGAAGAGCATTAGCATACTATGACTTTGACACTGGCAGAATGTATTGGCTTGCAGGTATAATGCAAGGTGTTGTAGCAGGTGCGTCAGTAGGAATTGCAGTGGCATTGGGACTTGTAGCATCAGGAGTACTATCGTGGCTGGGACTAATTAAATTTGCAGCGATTGCAGCGGTAATTAGTGTAGCCGTAGGTTTTATAAATAACTTTGATATAGACATTCCTATGTACTATGTAGATGGTAGTGGATATGTCAATGGTAATGAATATGTAGAAGAGAGTGAATATTACACATTAAAGCACTCAGCAAAAGGTGATTGGTTTAGTGGTTCTTTACAAAGTGTAATAGATTCTTTAAGTGGTGGACTTTGGAATGAAGAAAAAATGAAAGAATTGACTTTGTTAGTTGGTAAACCAAAAGAAAGCAACACACATCTATCTGCACTTGACAAATATGTCAAAGACAATGGTAACCAACCTTGGATGGGACTTATCCAATCAGAAGATGGTTATGTATACAACAACTATCTAAATAAATTCGGGAATACCAATTTGTATGTTTATAATGTAAATTATCATTCAATTGGAAGAGAAAAAGAAGAAGGAGCATCTACCAAGAATGTTGCTTGGCATACAGGTGTTTACAAAGAAGTTGCAAAACAAGTAAGTCAGACATACAATAGTCAAACAACTACAAATAAGAGTTTGTATTCATTTAATGATTATGAGATTCAAAGCAGTGATTATAAGTACCTATGGGATACATCAGATAGGGTTATAGAATCACTTGAATATCTAGTCAGTGAAGATGGTTCAAAGATTGCAAACTCATGGAGTGACTCACAACTTAACTGGACAGATTGGCAGTATAATGGTAATAATTATATTCTTGCTGATTCGGACGAGATAAAATCGACATCACCACAAGATATGTTTAACAACAATATTGTGGCTGAAGGTACTCAAGATGATGCAACTGCAAATATATATGTAAATAACATTGAAAATTATCGTGGTGCAGTAAATATTGTAAATGGTATTTTGGATAACGATAATTACACAATTGACGGACTATTGCCGGGCGATGAAGATACATTCCAATCATTAAAATCAGCAATAAAGAATGGAAATGTAACTATAAATCTTAATTTTGTTGATGAATTGTCATTTGACAACAACTCAGTAGACGGTTTTGGAACAAAAGATAATCCATTTAGTGGTACAATTACAGCAAGTACTCGTGGGACAAGCAAAGCCAAAATTAGAGATTTTAGGTTGAATGATACTGCAAATTCTGGTTCTGTTGGTCTTGTTGCATACGCAAAAAATGTCAAGATAGATAGAGTTTCACTTTCAATCACAAGTCAAACGGTATTATCAACATCAAACATTGAAGTTAAAAATGTTGGTGGACTAATAGGAACAGTTGTTTCTGGTGGAAATGTTGAGATTTCAAGATGTGCTGTTGATTTTACAATAACAGATTCAACAAAAGACAATCTCACAAGTACAAGAGCAATAAATTTAGGTTCAATAATTGGTAAAGTTGAAGATAATAGTACTGTTAAATTAACAAATACAAATTCTTCACTTGTAGCAACATTAAATGCATCTAACACCCAAACAACAAGCGATGCTGGTGTCGGTGGACTTGTTGGTAATATTAGCAACAGTGCATTGACATTTGCAGGAAAAGTTTATGTTGGAACAAGTAATGACTCTCGAAACCCAGTTTTGAATATGTCTATAACATCGACATCAGTAAATAACACCTTTGGTGGACTTGTTGGTAAAATGCTTAATTCTTCAATAAATGAAGATTCAGACAACGAGAATACAATAATTGTTCAAGGTGATATTGATGTTGAAAACACAGCAGGCACAAATATTTATGCCGGTGGACTTGTAGGCTATTTTGAAGGACAAGGACAAATTGAGTCTAGTGAGATAAATATCGACTTATCAAAGATTTCTGCATCTGCAGGAGTTTTAGGCACAACGACATATTCAGCAGGTTTGTTTGGATACAATGGCAATAACCCAAGTACATTGCCTATATCCTTAGGTAGTAACATAAATGTTGGTAATGAAAATTCCAAACTTATAATCACTTCAGGAATAGCAGGAACTGAGTTTGCAAGCAAAGCATATGCAGACAACTTTGTTGGAAATAGAGGCGCAGGATATAGTTGGGGTGGCGTTGCAATAACAAATACATCTGTTCTTGCTATGGCAAAACCAAGTTATAGCCCAGATGTTGAAGATGACTTGAAAAAGCCTAGTGATGATTTGTTACTAAGTTCAAAACAAGTCAGCGCAACAGTTGGAGAAAATTCTTATGTTAGTGATGGCAAGAGTACAACATTAACCGAATATTTAAAAATAGATGTATATGAATATGAAACTCAAGTAGATAGCAATATTGAAAATTCATATATAAATGGTGAGCAACAATCAATATACAACTACCAGAAAAATGTCTATGTAATAGTTACATATGGTTCAGCCGAGGAAGACACTTACAATGGCAATGATGTACATCACATAAAAGAGAGTGTTTACAAGTTGACCATGAATGGTTATAGAGTAGATGACAGCCTAAATCCAAGTGATATACAAGTTACAACTACACTTGACCTTATAAATGCACATGAATTCTATACAACAAGTAATATATTCCTTGTATCTGCTAAAAATGGTTATGCTATAGATATGTCAATAAGAGATGAAGACTTTGTTCCAGACTTTGTTCCAAATGAAACATTCTTAAAACTCGTTGCTGGGGATAAGAGTTACATATATGAGCCATGTAGCAAAGATGAAGGTTTGATTTCTTATTCAGGATTTCCAGTTGTCACAAGACAGGGTGAAACATACATCAATATGGGTGATATATCAATAAAAGAGAGTTACACTTCTGATGAAAGTGTTGACCAGTCTGAAATGCCTGATTTCTCAGGAATGACGCAAGAAGAAATTGATGATTGGATAAATAATAATTCTGGTGAAGATTTGCCTGACATAGAACCTGAGATTGTTAAAGATACAGTGTATAACAGAATTACATTAGACGAGAAAAACAATCTAATACTAAAATATAGGTACAAAAAGAGCAGTAATTCAGACGATACTGACGGTGAAAAAGATGTATATACTCAACGAGATGGAATTATCTATAATAAAGGACAAGACTCACAAGGTGGACCTTATATTGATACAAAAATTACAGACACAGACGGAAACATTTTAGATGTTGATGATATAAAGAACACTACAAGTACAGAATTTTATATCAATCTACCAAGTGGCAGTAAATACCTAATAGATAGTGGCAGTAGAGTTGAAGGCGTAGAGTCTTTGCAAATCCATACAACAGTAAGTGACATAATGAAGGTAGACGGCACTACTAATAGACAATACAGACTAATTTTCATTAGTTTAAAGAATGGGTTTGAAGAAGAACAGAATGTTAATGCACATAGATACACCGAATATGTATATCTACTAGACCAAGACTTAAACATCTACGCCTTAGGTAATATAAGTTATGTTACTGCTACTGAAGTTAAGTTTGATAGCAACATAATTGCAAGAAACAGTATGTTCTTCCCAGACGGCATACAAATTATGTCCTATGAAAATAATTTGTTTGCATTAAACAACATTAAAAAAGTTACAACTTTTGATGACATTGTGTTTAATGAAGTAACAACAAAAGACCAAAAATCATCATATTTCATTGATGTCACAAGTCAAAATGTTACATCAAGAGCAAGCATAGTAACAACAAGTACAACATATCTATTAAAACTTGGTGGAATAGAGGCTTCAAGTTTAAGTAACATAAAGATAAATGTAAGTTGTGAAATCTCGCAAGAAACAAAGACTGAAGATTTAGTTGAAAATAAAACCATTTACATTATGGATAGCGAGTCAACTCGTATATATACAATAAAAGATATGAATGTATTTGCAAGCGAAAGTGACTATGACACAAACCCACTTTCAAGTACACTTGTATTTACTAAAGAAGCTGACGGCGAAAGTGTAGACATGGTTTATGTGTTCAATTACAGTGAAGATGTGTTCAATGGTTTCACAGAATACTCTGGTACATCTATCACAAAATCACCTGACGGCGAAAGTTATATAATAGTTGGAGTAGGTGAAGAACATGACCCTTATGGCAAAAATGACATCATAGATGTTGAAGATACCCAAGATCCAAATGACTTTGGGGTAGCACATGCAACTATGGGAAATAGTTACACTTTACTTACACTAACAAACGGAAACACTATTGGATACTTCCAATTAGACGGCGCTAATTATAACTTTACATACGATGTAGATGAAAATACATTGACAGTTACTCGTGGTGATGAAAGTTATGTCTTTATATTCGACGGCAATCAGTTTGTATTATCAAGTTATACATTCAAACAAAAACTTTCTGGTGGCGAAGAATACACAATTACAGAGAAGTATCTATCAAGTACTTCAATGGAAATTGAAATTACATCACAATCAGCAACAAAAACAGTTACTGTACAAAATACATCATGGACATACTTTGTAGGAAGTACTATTGAAACAAGCCCAACAAAAATAACTTCTAATTTTGATTATGTTATTGAAGATTGGTATACAACATCGTCAAATGTCTACAAACTTGATACTAATGGATTCATAAAGATATGTGAGAAAGGCAATGAATTACCATTTGCAATACTTGAAAGACAAACACTTACTAAAATGACTCAATCACTTATTGCAAGTGGAAACAACTCAGCACACATATATGTTCTTGAAGACAATAATATAAATATCTTCATCAAACAAAATGGTGAGTGGACATTATTTAAAGCAAAGAAAGATGTATATCAAGACTTGCTAGGAGTTATGTTTACCAAAGCCGAGATTACACAAGACAACAATATAACTGTTTTAAGATTGTATAAAAATGATTACGAATATATCAATTATGATATTTCAAACGGTTATATTCTTGCAGGTAAAGGTTCTGCTACAATGACTTCAAAATATTCAACACAAACAATGAATTATGATGTGATTTCATACTATGCAACAACAGTTAACGGATTAGGTCAGACAATTACAACAGTTGGTTGGAAATACAACAATAAAAATGTGTCACTAAACCTTTCATTTGGTTTAAATACAAACGATGTTGAGTTGATACCATTCAATGAGGACTATGCTATAAAATTATCTAACAATATATATTACACAAGAAGTGGTTATCAAATAAGTGGAGTTATTGGCGATGAGATGACTATTGATAACTATTCAAGTTTAGGTGTAGGAGTACCAAGTGGCATTTCAATTCTTGTAAACAATGCGTCATTTACTATTGATAATGGCGAGACAATATCAGTTATTGAATATGTTTATGTAAGATATAATTTAAATGCTAACTGGTATAGTGCACTCAATGATACAATGAATCAAAGTATGACATTTGAGTATGAAGTTGATAACGATGGAAATAGTGTCACAGTACAAGATACAGTAAGTCGTGGTGATGTCGTAGTGAATAACAACATCGCATCATTTACCGAAACTATAGAGACATCTTCAAATGGTGAAGGTATACCAACTAAATATGTTTGGTCATTTGACACAAGTGTAAATTTAATAAAATATTATCAAAGTGATAGCCTTGTCGATTCTCCT
>CALWPE010000025.1 GCA_944383345.1 uncultured Clostridia bacterium
TATCTGCTCCAAATGCATTGCTACAGGCGTGTGCAAGTTTGTATGCATTAGACCATTTAGGTATGCCTGAAGGGAATTTGGCACTTACTCAAGCAATAATATATGTTTGTGAATCTCCTAAAGACAACAGAGTTGTAGTTGCTATGAATATGGCACAAGATGATGCTAAAAATCACCCTGATGACAACATACCAGAGTATTTAAAAAATCATACAGAAGCAAGTAAAAATTATAAATATCCACATGATTATGGCGGTTATGTTGAGCAACAATATTTACCAAATTCATTAAAGGACAGAAAGTACTTTACAAGGCGTGATAAAAGCAAAAAGTAAATTTTTTAATTTCTAAAAACATATTTAATTAAATAATTTAATTATTTTTAATTATTTAAAACATATTAAAAAAACGATTTTTGATGTATTTAAAAAAAGAACTTATAGATTGGTTGTAAGTTCTTTTTTATCATCAAAATTTAATTAGAGTAATTATTTTATCTAAATTTTAGGCTCAAAATTTTCAAAAATTACATTATCAGAATATTTAACAACTCTTAAATATTCTTCTTGACTTCTAACAGTCCAAGCAATAAGTGGTAAGGTTTTGTATTTTCTTACAAATCTATTTGGTAGGTGAGAAGCCTCATATGCAATAAAGTCAGGTTTTGCCATTTTATTTAATAACATTCTTTTAAGTGCAAACTTTTTAATAAATGCCAACTTTTCGCCTTTAAAATACCCTGCTAATTGACCTCGCCAAATATCAGGTGCATTATTTTTAAACCATTCAAGCACATATGGATTAAATGATTCAATAGCATATTCTCCGTTGTATGCACGAAGTGTTTCCAAAAGTTTTGTTTCTAGTTCTCCGACTTTATTAGTGTTTTTAACTTCTATCAAGATTGGAACTTTGCCACCAATTAAATTCAAAACTTCATCAAAAGTTGGTATTGTGTACTTAGAACCCATCAAACTATAATTTGTTAAATCATTTTTTGTTAAATTTTTTATATAGCCATCTTTTCCAGTAACTCTTGATAAACTATTGTCATGAAAAACGACTAAAGTTCCGTCTGCAATAATGTGAACATCTAACTCCACAGGGTAACCATTATCAACTGCATTTTGAAATGCTCCAAGTGAGTTTTCAGGGAATTCATCATTATGAAGTCCTCTGTGTGCTATGCACCTTTCTACAAGCCAAGACTTAAATATATCCATTTTTATTCCTTTTAAATAATATAACACAAATCAAAAATTTGTGTCTACAAAATTTGCCAAAATGTCTTTTTTGATTTGATTTTTTTTCTTTATTATATATACTAATCATGCAAAGGAATTTTGACTAAATGACTGAAAAATTAAAAAACATTAGAAATTTTTGTATTATAGCCCATATTGACCATGGTAAAAGTACTCTCGCCGATAGGTTGATAGAAAAAACGGGTACTGTTTCTACTCGTGACATGAGTGACCAAATTCTTGATAGCATGGACCTAGAGAGAGAAAGGGGAATAACAATTAAACTTACTCCTACACGAATGTTCTATACATTAAATGGTGAAGAATATGTGTTAAATCTGATTGATACTCCCGGTCATGTTGACTTCACATACGAAGTTTCTCGTTCGCTTGCTGCTTGTGAAGGCGCTATTTTGATTGTTGATGCATCTCAAGGAGTAGAAGCGCAAACAATTGCAAATACCTATTTAGCATTAGATAATAACTTGGAAATTTTGCCTGTTATAAACAAAATAGATTTACCAAGTGCCGATGTACAAAAATGTAGGCAAGAGATTGAAGATGTACTTGGTATTTATGCTGAGGATTGTCCTGCTATTTCTGCAAAAGATGGAACAAATATCGACGAAGTTTTAAAACAAATCGTTGAAAGAATACCATCACCCAAAGGCGATGAAAATGCACCACTTAAAGCGCTAATTTTTGATAGTTTGTATGATAACTTTAAAGGAGCAATATGTTTTGTTCGTATTTTTGATGGAAAAGTTAAAGTTGGCGACAAAATAAAGATGATGAAAGTTGACAAAACTTATGAAGTTACCGAAGTGGGAGTATTTACTCCAAAAATGAAACCACAAGATATGTTGCTTTGTGGAGATGTTGGCTATATTTGTGCGAGCATAAAAAACTTATCTGACACAAAAGTAGGTGATACAATAACCAATGCTGACAACCCAACTTTAAAGCCTTTGCCGGGATATAAAGATGTTCAACCTGTTGTTTTTAGTGGAATATTCCCCGTTGATGGCGCAAAATATGGTGACCTTAAAGATGCTTTGGAAAAACTAAAATTAAATGATGCTAGTCTAAAATTTTCGCCAGAAACATCTGTTGCACTTGGCTTTGGATTTAGATGTGGTTTTTTAGGTTTGTTGCACATGGAAATCATAACTGAAAGACTTGAAAGAGAGTTTTTGCTAGAAATAATTACAACTGCACCTAGTGTGTCTTATAATGTTTATAAAACAAATGGGGAAATGCTTGAAGTTAGCAATCCATCTATGTTACCACCTCCAGCAGAGATAGATAGAATTGAAGAACCGATGATAAAACTTGATGTATATACTCCACCTAATTATGTTGGGGCAGTTATGGAACTTTGTCAGGATAAGCGAGGTGAGTTTATTGATATGCAGTATCTTGAGAAAACTCGTGTTGTTTTAAAATATCATATGCCCCTTGCTGAAATGATTTATGATTTTTTTGACAGTTTAAAGAGTAGAACAAAAGGCTATGCAAGTCTTGACTACGAAGTGTACGGTTTTGCACCTAGTGAACTTGTAAGACTTGATATACTTCTTAATGGCGAGCCTTGTGATGCACTTAGCATGATTATCCACAAAGACAAGGCATATGCTCGTGGTAGACAGATTGCTGAAAAACTTAAAAAGATTATTCCAAGACAGTTGTTTGAAGTTCCTATTCAAGCATGTATTGGTGGTAAAGTTATAGCAAGAGAAACTGTTAGCGCAATGCGTAAAGATGTTTTGGCAAAGTGCTATGGTGGTGATATCTCAAGAAAGAGAAAGTTGTTAGAGAAACAAAAAGAAGGCAAAAAGCGTATGCGTCAATTTGGCTCAGTAGAACTTCCAGCAGAAACATTTATTAGCATACTTAAGACAGATGACAATGATTGATACAATGATTTATGTCCACATTCCTTTTTGTGACAGTAAATGCTTTTACTGTAATTTTGTGTCGGGAATTTATAAAGACGATATCAAAGAAAAATACTTTAAGAAATTAAATGAAGAGATAGAATATCACAAAAACAAAAATTATAATGTGACTTCAATTTACATCGGTGGTGGAACTCCATCATCGGTTAGTACTAAATATATTGGAGAAATATTAAAAAACATTTTTAAAAACTATTTTGTAAGTGATAATGCAGAAATAACAATAGAAGCAAATCCATGCTCGTTGACAAAAGAAAAACTGCAAGATTACAAAAAGTTTAATATAAATAGACTTAGCATAGGTGTTCAATCTTTAAACAATAAATGTTTAAAAACAATAGGTAGAAAGCATACAAAAAATCAAGCAATAAATGCACTTAAAATGGCTAAAAGTTGTGGTTTTAAAAATATAAATGCTGATGTCCTTATAGGGATACCAAACCAAAATTATGCAAAATTAAAGTCCACTGTGCGAATATTAAAAAAGTTTGTCACACATTTATCTGCATATATGCTGATAAATGAGCCAAATACAAAACTAACTAAAATGCTTGAAAATAATGAAGTTAAAGTGGTTAATGAAGACACTTGTGTGAATTACTACAATAAGTTAGTTAAATATTTAAACAAATTCAATTTTAAAAGATATGAAATATCTAATTTTGCATTAAAAGGCTTTACTTGCAAACATAATTTAGGTTATTGGCAAGGGAATAATTATTTAGGATTTGGACTTTCAAGCCACTCATATTTTAATAATGAAAGATATCAAAACTCTAGTGTTATGGCTAAGTATTTAGATAGTGATTTTGAAGTTGAAAAACATAAATTGACGAAAGAAGAAATGATAGAAGAACATATCATGCTTGGACTTCGAACAATATATGGAGTTGATATACAATATCTAAAATCTATTGGATATGATATTTTATCGAGCAAAAAGGACGAGATAGCACTTCTTGAAAAAAACAACTTTATTACTGTAGTAAAAAACCGAATTGTTGTAAATCAAGACAAATGGGGAGTTATAAACCAAATTATTCTAAAATTATTACCATAGCATAAAAAAATAGTTGCAAAATTTAAAATAATATGCTATTATGTGTAAAGTAATTTTACTTGACAGGGTATTTGTTATGAGTTTAGAAGAAAATGTTGAATTTGGAAGACTTTTAGATATCTATGGTGATTTTTTAAGTCAAAGGCAGTATGATATAATTTCTAACTATGTTAACAATGATATGTCTCTTGGTGAAATTGCAGAAAATTATAATATATCAAGAAGTGCAGTTTTAGATGCGTTAAATACTGCGAAACACAAACTTGAAGAGTTTGAAAGCAAGTTAAAATTGTACAAATTGAAATTATTGCTTGAAAGTGCTTCAAAAATGAATAGTGATGAATGCAAATTGCAGGTTAAAAAAATTTTGGAGGAATTTTAATGGCACTGTTTACAGGTTTAAGTGAAAAAATGTCACACATTTTTTCAAAATTGACAAAAAGGGGTAAACTCACAGAACTTGAGATAAAGGAAGCAATGCGAGAAGTTAAACTCGCTCTTTTGGAAGCAGATGTAAATTATCTTGTTGTTAAAGATTTTGTGAAAAAAGTTTCCGAAAAAGCAGTTGGAGATGTTGTTCTTAAAAGTTTAACTCCGGGACAGCAAGTTATTAAAATAGTAAATGAAGAATTGACTGCACTTATGAGCAGTCCAAACCAAAAACTTATGGTTTCTCCAATGCCACCAACAGTTATTATGATGTGTGGACTTCAAGGCGCAGGAAAAACCACAATGTGTGCAAAACTAGGCGCATACCTAAAAAAGTCAAACAAAAGACCACTTTTGGTTGCTTGTGATATATATAGACCAGCAGCGATAAATCAGTTAAAAGTTGTAGGCTCACAAGCCAAAGTTGATGTATTTGAAAAAGGTACACAAAACCCAGTAAAAACTGCAAAGCAAGCAGTGGAGTTTGCAAAATCACAAAATTATGACACAGTGATAATAGATACGGCAGGTAGACTTCATATAAATGAACAACTTATGCAGGAATTAAAAGACATTAAAAAAGAAGTTAATCCTACTGAAATATTGTTAACTGTTGATAGCATGACAGGTCAAGATGCTGTAACTGTTGCAGAAAGTTTCAATAATGACCTTGACATTACAGGTGTTATCTTAACAAAATTAGATGGTGACACTCGTGGTGGTGCTGCACTTTCTATTAAAGCAATCACTCAAAAACCAATAAA
>CALWPE010000026.1 GCA_944383345.1 uncultured Clostridia bacterium
CATAAAGTACTCCTTGAAATTAAACGGTTAGATTATATCACATTTGTTTACATAAATTCAAGTCATTATTCGACTTGGTTTTTATCATGCATATATTTTTTTGAAATTACATGGAGAAAAGTTTTTGTAACTATCAACAAACTCAAACTTTTCTAATTCTCCATCTTTTATTTTTTGTTTTAATTTTGCATGATAATTATAATATCCCATAAAATTAGTATGTGTAAAATCAGCAAAATTACTTAATTTTTGAATTTAAAAATTGGTCAACGGCTTTTATATAATCATCTCCTGCCTTAGCAAGACTTTCTGCATGTCCTGCACCTTTAACAACATATTTTTCACAAAGGTTTTTGGGGGCGTTGTTGTAAAGTATGTCTTGCATATAAAATGGAACAAATTTATCTTGATTGCCATGTATTAAAAGTATTGGTATATCACTATTTTTTATTGCAGACTTTACATCTATGCTGGAAAGGTCAAATTTAGCACGAAATTTTAAATAATGATTAAATACAAAAAGTGAAGGAAAAAAGTTTAAAACTATGCTTTGTTCACAGATATTTCCAAGCACATCATACGCCCTTGAATATGCACAATCACTTATTATTGCTTTAACATTTTTAGGTTTTTTGTCGCCACTATAAAGGCATACTGTTGCCCCACCCATGCTAAGACCAAACACAACGATTTGACAATCTTTGTATTTTTCAACAAGATAAGTTATCCAATAACTTAAATCAATATGTTCACTATATCCCATAGTGGTGCATTTACCTTGACTTTTTCCATGTGCTCGCTGGTCGACACAAAGAACTGAGTAGCCTTTATCATAAAACATTTTTGCATATGGTTGCATAGCCTTTGCATCGCTCCCATAGCCATGCACAACAACTGCAATTTTTTTGTCATTTTGTGAAATATAATAGCCATGTAGTTTAAGTTTGTCATAGGAGATTATTTCAATATCCATAACATTAAAATTATCCCACCACGAAAGGTCAACTTGATATTTATTACCCTTTTTTACTGTGTATTTATAAATTAGTTTTTCAAGAGCATTATTTCTTTTTAATGTCAAAATATATTTCATTTCACTAGAAAATAAAAGGTATAGTGCAGTCAAAGAAAATACCAAAAATGTTGATAAAAAAACTATTTCAAGTGCTGACATATGTGTATTATATCACAAAAAAATTAAAAACAAATAATATTATAAAATTTTATTTAATTCATTAAATATTCAAGTGCGCCACAAATAATACTGTAACAAACTTGATTTTTGTAATCTTCTTTTAAAAGTAATTCTTCTTCTTCAGGGTTTGAAATAAATCCACACTCAACAATCACACTTGGGTAACTTGTGCAGTTTACTATGTAATAATCTCCAACTTGACAACTATCTCTTGCTTTTATCAGTGTTTTTTTAAATTGTTTTTGAATACACTGTGCTAAAAGTTCACCTGTTTGGCTATCCTTTGCAAAAAATACCTGCGCTCCCCTTGAAGATGTATCGTTGTAACTATTCATATGTATGCTAATAACCATATCTGGCTTTGTATTTTCAATAATCTTCTGCCTTGCCTGCATATCGTCTTTTTTCTTGTTTTTTGCAAACGGACTATAAAGCCCGTTGTCGTCATCTCGTGTCATAACCACCTTAAAACCAAACTGAGTAAAATAGTCTTGAAGTGTCTTTGCATACCATAGGTTTATATCACTTTCAAGTGTCCCAAAATATCCAATAGAGCCGTTATCTATTCCACCATGTCCAGCATCTATTACCACAGTGTACATATGTTTTGGACTTGTTGTGGAAACCACAGCAAAAGAAATAACACAAATAAAAGCCAAAATAATTGCCAAAAACAAATAAATCGCCTTTTTCTTTATTACCAAAAATTTCATATTATATTTTATTTAATAAAAATAATTTATATGACCTTAAAATTATTTATTTAAACAGAAAAAATTCCAAAACATTTAAGTTTTGGAATTTATTTTTTTATAATCCCCAATTTGCTTTTAATTGGTTTTCAAATACCAAGATTGGGAAATCATTTTCGTTTACTGTAAAGTATGCTTTATTTTGAGTATTGAGTGCCTGACCAGATGGAACTTGTGAATATGTTTCAACTGGGAAGTTGGTTGCGCTTGTTCCAAGCACTGCACTGTATTCGTTTGACGAATTTGCAAATCTTGTAACAGTTTGAGTAGTTGATGAAACTGTTGTTACATTTGCAATAAATAGTGCTAAGTCACCTGTTACACCAACTGTGGTTGTCGCTGAGATATTGACACTTACATAACTAGAAGTTATATCTCCGTTGTTTGACGAACCTACAAGTCCTGCTATTCTAACATTTTCGTTGCCACTTGCCCTTGCGCTTCTTGCAACAACTATATTAGATTTTGTATAAGCAAAACTTATTGTGCCTGAGGTGTTTGTTCCAACGATTCCACCAAATACAAATCCTATTATGCCTTGTGAGTCTTTTGCAATATTTAAAGTTACATTTCCAGTAAACACTGCCCTTTCAATACTGCCACGGTTTGTTGCAACAATTCCGGCACTTGTTGTTCTTGTTGTTTGAAGATATATATCTCCATAGTTTGCAACCATATCCAAAGTACCATTGTTTGTTCCAACAAGTGCATAGTTTGCAAGAGTTGCAACAGAACTTGTGGTATTTTTAAGGTCTATGTCATAGTAGTTTATTATGTTTGTTATCTCACCATGGTTTGCAAATGCAACACCATAAACACTTATTGTGTAGCGAGATTCTATACTTAACTTACTACCTTGTTCGCCAAGAACAATATTGTCAATCACTCCATAGTTTTCAAATGCCAAAAGTGATACTGTTGAGCCAATTACCGTGTCAGTTTGTAAAGATAAGTAAACTCTAACATTTTTAACAACTGCTTTTGCGTCAATTGTTCCAAACAATGCAACATATTGTCTTGCCTCTGTTGATGTTGAAATATTCTTCAAATCGTATTTCCAAGAAATCGAATGTTGGTCGCCGTCATAGATTGCAGTAAAGTTTAATATGTCGTTTGCGCCCAAAGGTGCAACATCTGTTAGGTTGGCAACTTGCTTGAAGTGGAAGTATCTATCAGATTCTGACAATGTTATATGTCTGTCTTGGTCGCCTTCGCTTAATGTGTAACTATTTTCATATTCAGGTTTGTTTAGTCTATACAAGATGTTTGCAAAATGTTGTGCAGTTTCAATTAAATATGGATTTTCTGTTGTTCCCATTCCACCATAAACATTTTGTGAAGTCGTTGTAACTTTGAATAGATTTATAGTAACTGCCGTTCCAACAAATTGATTTTGTGGTTCTAAGAGAGCATCATAGTAATATGTGTAATCTGATGTAAGACTGCCATCTACACCTGTACTATTTTTAAGAACAACTGCCACAGAAACTTTATGTGTTCCCATTTCAACTGGATAATACCTGTTTGTTGTATTGTCAAGTGTGGTGAATGTGTATGTTCTTAGTACAACTGCAACACCATCTTTGTAAACTATATCTCCGTTTTCGTCAACTAAGAGAAGTTCATCTTTAATTCTAAATACATGGTCTTGCGATGTTCCGTCGGTTGCCCAAGTAAAGTACATCTCGGTTGCATTGTATGTCACTTCTTTGACCGACTCAGGTTTTTGTATCTCACGAGTATTTGATTCATAAGATGCAACATAACTTTCATCTCCAAGTGGAAGAACTGTAATTGTGTAATAAAGTGTGTACGAATCACTTATTGAATAGTTAAATTCTGCTGTGCTAATGTATGGTGTGTCAACAACTATTGTGCGTTTTTCTTCATCAAGACCTGTATAGTATGTTACTAAATATTTAACATCTATATTTGCAACTTGTGAGTTAGCCGATGGGGTGTAACTATCCCAAATGATATGCAACTCTTCGCTTTGCTCTATTGTGCCCAACCTGATTTGTGAATCATCAATTCCGTCTAACTGATAGATGTATGGTGAATTGCTATGATTTACATTTACAAAGTCTAGGTATTCACTGTTTATATAGCCTTGACCTTCAAAACCTTGTCTTGCAACAACTCTTATGCTAAGTTCAATTGTTCCCGGAACAATGAGTTGTTCAACTATTGCACCACTATATGTTTCGTCTTGTGTGACTTTTGTAAATGTTTTGTTTGGAGTTGCAAATCTTAGTTCATAATCGTAGTTTCTGTTCTCCATATTTCCACTATATGTCCAAGAAAGTACTCCGTCTTTTATTACAATGTTGTCTACAAGTCCAGAATCGTCATAGCCGACAACTGTTGCATATTTTTCAAATGTGTACACTTCACTTGGAATACCAAGCAAATAGTATGCAGTTTCGCCATTGTATTGGTACTTGCCAAGGTTATCACTTGTTAAGAAGTATCCTGAAATCCTTACACTGTATTTACCAGCATCAAGACCTTGACAACTATAAACTGCCTTGTCACTTATACTTGAATAATCACCAGAAATAATTATTTCACTGTCAAGTGGTGTGCCGTTTGAATCAATCTTTTGTAAAATTATACGATAGTAATTTATTTGTGCGTTGTTGTATGTGTTTACAAGTTTATCCCAAACAAGTTCACCATCTGTTGCAACTACTCCTTGTACAGTAGGAACAAGTGTAGCATAAACTGATTCACTGTGATTTGAGTTTACATATGCCGTTGTGTCTTGTGAAAGTTTGACATCTAAATCTCCCATTGCAACAAAATCATATGAAATATCTTGACCTGTAACAGTTGATATGTATGATATTCTTCCGTCTGCTTCTTTTGTGTCATAGATATCTACAACATCTGGTTGTGACTGTCCGTTTTGTGTGATGTACACTTTGTAAGACGAACTGTTTTCGATATTTGCCCAATAGAAAATACCATTTTCGACCACTGGACTTGGCGAAGCGAGTTTTTTAAGTCTACCAACGAATGTGTTAGGTCCTGTTAAGATTACATTTGTTGTGGTTGTATTTCTATCACCTATTGCTTGAATGTATATGTCGTAGTAAGCAACATCGCTTGAAAGTTCGTTTGCGTTCCAATATGCTTCTGTTGTTACAACGCTTGCTTCGGTTTGTGTTCCTGCTTCAATATAGGTTACTACATATGATGAAGCGCTTTGTTGTGGATTCCAATAAACTTCACCGTTTCTTACATATGCTTCACTATCTTCAAGTACACTAACTGTGATTGAGTTTGAAATTTTACCGTTTAGTACCATGTTGTCATCACCACGAACATAAACTGCAAAACTTGTAAAGTTTTCGTCAATAGTACCATTTTCGATTAGTTCTGTTATGTTAAACTCTGTTGCAGTGATACCTTGTTCATCGGTTAATATAACTCTATCAATAATTTTTTCGTCGTATTCATTTATTGTTTCTTTTATTCCGTAAACAATGTATTTAACTTCATCGCTATAATACTGACTTGGAATTGTTACCTTATTCCATCTAAGCACATAACTATTGTTTGTGTAGACAAGTTCAAGTACAGGTGCAAAAGGAATATATACAGGTATTGTACTACCAAAATTAGATGTAAGTTGATTGTCACTATTGCCTAATTGGTTTAGTGACAAATTGTAAAATCCTGCTGGAATGTCTGAGCCAAAATCTATGTAGTTGTTATTGATTGATGGCCAACCATAATATTTAAGCAAATCCAAAACTTCCTGTGGAATATCTGCCAAATCCAAAAGACTTTGGTCAATAATGCAATAATATGCTGCGTGGTCTATGTACTCGTATGTGCCGTTTGTACCAGTAAGTTTTAAAGTAATCATATCACGAAGATTATCTTGCAAACTTGCCATACTCATTGTAAATGGGTGGTCTAGTGTGTAACTTCCTGACAAAAATCCCAAAATGTTTGATATTGCACCCATGCCCTCACCAAATGTGTCAAGTGTAATATCCCATTTAAGTGAGCCATCTTTAACTTTTAAAGTATCAGGTGGACTGAGTTTTCTTATCTCTTTTTCAGTACCATCATCGTTAGTGTAAACACCTTTTGTACTTGCTATAAAGTTTGTCCCTGCACTTGGTACTGCTTGGACTTCATATTTTTTGTACAATAAATCATCAGTTATGTCGCCAATATCATAAAAATATGTATTGCCCCTAACTGGTACACCAATCTCACTTGTCTGTACAACTAGTTTGCCATCAAGATACAAAAGGTAACCACCTGCGTTTGCAATGTCTGCCCACGATAGTTTTCCATCTAAAAGACTTGGGGTTGGTGTGTCAAGTTTTGTAAATACCAAAACTTCTGCTGGCTTTGATTTTAAACTGTAAACCCCATCGCTGTCTTGCTCTCCACTTCCAAACACGCTTACACTTGCAGTGTGTTGTCCTGCTGAGAGTCGTTCTTCTTCGGTGTCTAACAAAAACTCTTTGTTAAATACTGGGTATGATTTTCCGTCTATTTGTAAATCGTAGCCATATTGTTGTTGCACTGTATCTGTCCAAACTAGATAACTTTGTGTGTAGTCATATATGTCATTTACCTTTTTGAGAGTAAGTTTTAAACTACCAACTGTGTTGTTGTTTAAAAGTTTTACTTTTATTGAATTACTTTCATCACTATAAAGTGTATTTTCGGTAGAAGTTAAAACTTTTACAGTTAAGGTATATACTGTGTCATTGCTGAAATCATTGTACATATCTTCACTATAAAATGTTGAAAATGCCTGTTGAGTATCGTCTTGTCTAACTCTCTCCAAAATATATGAATTGCCACTAATTATACCAACATATACCAAATTATTTTGGTCGAGTTCTGCAAAAGATATATATCCATTTGTTACTGCTAGTGTGTCTATTTTTTCAAGTTTTGTTACAGTTAGTTCTTCGCTATACTGTGAATCCAAAACAACATCTGTTGTAACAAGTGTGGTTTTGATATTTCCTATTGCTTTTATGTCAAGTACAAACTCTCCACTCTTGCCTTGTAGGTCTTCTTTAAGTGTGTGTACTCCGTTTTCTACATAGCCTGTCAAAATTTGTGTTGCATCTATGTTTATTGCATAGTCTGTTGCTTCTTCAACTTTGTCCCAAACAAGTTCTCCGTTGCTTACTGCAAACCCTGTAACTTTTGGTAAAACTTTGCCTTTTATTGTTGAAACACTACTATTTATATAGTTTTTGCCACTTCCTGTGCTGTCAATAAGTCCTTTTGCGTATATTTCAAAAGTAAACGAATCGTTTAATAATGAATATATCTGCTCGTTTATTGCAAGCCTTACATATTGAGTTGAAAGTACAATGTTCTCTATAA
This sequence comes from uncultured Clostridia bacterium, assembly GCA_944383345.1. Classification (GTDB taxonomy): domain Bacteria; phylum Bacillota; class Clostridia; order Christensenellales; family UBA1242; genus UBA5893. The sequence continues at coordinate 7,318 of CALWPE010000026.1, forward strand.
CATTTCCATTTACTGTTAAATTGTATTGTGTTGCATTAGGTGAAACATCTGCACTAAAGTACACAAGTTCATCAACGCCTTCTTGAAGTTTCAAAAATCCAAGATTTTTTAGTGTTGCAAGTTTTGTAAATGTGAATGTGCTACTGTCACTTAGTATGTAGTTTGGTTGATTTACTCGTCTTGTTAAAGTTACAACATAATCTTTATCAACACTTGTATCAACACTTGTATTTGTGTCTTGATACTTGAAATCTTCATATACATATTCATCGCCATATTCAAGTACCAATTCTTTAACAACTCTATCATCTTGAGTGATTTTTATAATGTAGTCATATTGCAAAGTATCTTCTGTGTCTGTTCCTGCTTTTAGTCTGTCAGTGTAAAGAGTAATTTCGCCGTCACTTGCCTTAGTTACTGTTAAAGCAGAACTTTGTGGGCTTGTGAAAATGCTATCTCTATCTCCCTTTGCATAAACTGATACAAAAACTTGTCCAGAAAATGCTTGTGAATAGAATTGCTTAGATAGGTCAACTGTTGTATCGTTTACTTCTAGTTGTCCTGATATTCCTGCATTGTTTGTATAGACAACTATGTAGCCACTTGCAATGTTTGTTCCTGTGAATGAAAGAACTGCATTTTGTGTTATTGTCAAATTGGTTGGAGCATTTAATCTTGTGAATGTGTTAGATTTTGTGTCAACACTATCTATATAGTTGTTCTCTCCAAGTGCTTTTATAAGTACATAATACTCACCACTTTGTGTTGCGTCTTGGATTATAAACTGTAAATTTTGACCAACACTTTGATAAGTTGTTGTAGATGCTCCTTTTACAAGTTTAATTTCAAAACCATAAACATCTGCCCCATCAAAATTGTATGTCCAAGAAATTAAGATATCATTTTGTGTAAAGTCGTCACCACTTGCCGAGATACTTATCTCTTGTGGTGCTAAAAGTTTGTGGATATCAACTGCTTCACTGTAATATGATGAAAGATAATGACTTTGCCCTGCCAAGATGTCAAAAGGTTCAACATATACTCTTACACTTGCAGTAAAATCATAACCACCTAATTTATCAATGATATTTAAGATATTTTCATCATCAATATATATTTGACTTTGGTTAGATATAAATGTTTCGCTGTCTTGACCGTTTGATATCTTTAACATATAGTTTTGAATTTCACCAATTTCTTGATAACTTAAAAGTCCACTTGCATCAATTGTTGGCTTTAATGGTGTGTTCATTCTCTCAAAACTAAATGTACTCTCAGCACTATCAAGATAATAATGTTCGCCACTTTCGTAAACTTTTGCAATTAGTTTAACTTTTACATCAAACTTCCCTGTTTTTTGTGAAAGGTTTGATATATCTTCGCCGTCTGATGTGATTTTGATTTGTTCAAGTTCTGTTCCAACACTATACAAGGTGTCAACTGTAATATTTTCTTCTTCGTCAACTGATATTTCGTTTACACCTTCAAGTCTTGTTACATGTACCACAACATATTCAGAAGATATATATCCCGGCTTGCTTATTTTTAGTTTAAGTGTGTAGTCTTTAGGCTCTGTAACATGACTTGTTATGTCATAACTTGTTGTCTTTTGAGTAGATAAAGCTACATCGTCAAGTGAAAGTTCGTAGTTGACATCTAAAACATCACTAGCCTGCCATGTTGCTAAAACTACTCCGTCACTTTCGCTAACCTTCATTAAAAGGTCACTCTTTATCTTTCTAACTGTTGCTATCTGACTTTCGTTGCTTGTGAAATAAACAACTGTATCTGCGTTTACTTCAACAAGAGCACCTGTAAATGTGTATGTTAGTGTTACATCAAAATCTTTTGATGCGTCAATGTGATTTTTGCTAATTTCGTCACTTAAAACATCAATCGAGGTTGTATCTTTTTCTATCTTTGCTGAAACTTCATTTTGTCTAAATAATAATGTGTATTTAAAGTTTGGTAATTCAATTTTGTCCCATTTCAAAGTTGTTTCATCAAGAACTGGTGCATTTGGTGTTTGTACTCTTTGAATCTTGAAAGTACTGTAATCACTATCAAGATAATATGTGTTATTTAAAACTTTATCTGTTGCAATTAGTTTTCCTAAAACAACATATTCACTAAGTTCGCCTATTTGATTTGTTACCTCGTCACCAATTTTTATTTCAAACTTTTGTTCGGCAAGTTGTTCATCTAAAACATCGGTTATTATGCTTACTATGCCTGATGTTGATATATTAAATTTATTTGGTGCTTCATGTTTTACAATGTTTATACTCGACATAGAACTATCAAGAATAAGTTCATTTTCATTTTTTGCAACTACTGTAAATGTGTAACTTCCACTCTGCGTTAATTTATCTGCCAAGTCAACAGTTAAAACATCTTCGCCAATATTTAAAACAACATCTTCATCATTAAGTTTTGCTTCGTATATTGTCGCATTTTCAACTTTTTGTATAGAAGCAACAAGAGTTTCTCTGTCAAAAGTAATTTGTGGTGCTAAAAGTCCATATGTTACATCAAATTCATAAGAACCATAATTTAAACTATCAAGATATAACTTCCCTGCTATGTTTGCTCCAAGTGCTTTTACTTGGACTTTATAATGTCCATACTCAAGATTTTTTAGTTCCAAAGTGGTAAGGTTTGTTTGTCCACTTAAAAAGTTTTCTCCGTCCTTTGTTATTATGTAATCATAACCACTAGCATAACTTAGCATCTCCCAAGTTATTATGTGGTTGTTGTTGTCTTGTTTTTGGTCGGTAGGTACTATATCTTTTTGTCTTTCAACATTTATCTGTGTGTTTGATGATAGATAGTATGTACTATTATTTGAGTTTGGATTTGATGCAGTAATTGTAACAACATAATTTTTTGCTTCATCAAATATTTCATCGACATTTCCATATGCACCGTTTTCAAGATTAAGTTCATACTCATGCTCGCCGTCAAAATATGATAATGAATATGTTAAATCGCTTTGTTTTTCAAAATCAACATGGTACTTGCCTTCTACAACACTTTGAGTTATTCCAAGCAAATCAACTTGTTCAAGTTGAATAATGTTCAAATTGTTTGATAAATCACTTGTAAGTTGTAATTCACCTTCTTTTGCAAGCGTTCTTGCACAAACGGTGTATGTTCCCGGCAACAAATCTTCAAAAACATATTGTCCGTTTTCAAGTGCTGTGCTATTTGTCTCACTGCCATATGTTATTTGAAGTTCAATGTTTTTGTCTAAATAATCTACAACACTAAGTGTCTTTGTTTTGTAGTCAAACAACAAAACAGGTGCTTCAAGTTTTTCTACATTTGTAAGTGTACTTGGTTGTTGACTTGACAAATATGTTTCTTCGTCACCGATAGCACTTAGCGAAAGACTGTAAATGCCTTGTGGTATGTTTTTCAATTCATACTCGCCACCAGTAACTGTTACTTTGTTATTTGTTCCGTTTGGACTTTGATAAGTTAGTTCATAATGAAAATCACCAGTTTGGCTATTGTCCCAAGTAACAAGTCCATTTTGTATGCTAATTGTTGGAGCATAAAGTCTTGTATATGTTTTAACTTCGCTTTTGCCTTCAACTAATATTTTGTTTTCAACATCACTTTGAGTGCTGATAACCTGCACACTGTATACTGTTTGTGCTGCTATTGACTTAGGTGCAAGGTCAAGACTATAACTATTTGTTGAAACAATATCACTATAAAGCCCATTTACAACAACTTTGAAACTGCTCACCGTTTCATCACTTGCCCAACTTAAAGTATTTGTTTCATCGTTATAAGTTATATCTTTTGGTGCACTTAGTATCTCCAAATTTATTTCATCGCAGTAATCAGAGCCATAATAAATTACATCACCATTTTGAATATTGTCGTTTGCTTTTACTGAAACAAAATAATTTCCAACTTCTTTAAATTCAAAAGAGTTTGTATAAACAATTTGTTCTTTAACTGCATTTTGACTATCTCTTATTTTTATTGTGTAGGCATTTGCTTTTGTAACTTGTCCATTTTGATTTACTAAAACATCATTCCAAACAATTTTAGATGCGTTTTTATCATACATAAGCCCTGTGACCTTATTTAATTTAAGAGGTTCACCAAGAACTTTAACTTCAAGATTGTCAACAAGTTTTTCAAACGAAACCTCAACGAATGTTGTTCCTGCGCCAACAGCAGTTAAAACACCGTTTTCAACTGTGACAACATTTTGGTCAAGAGATGTAAATGATACATCTTCTGCATCAATGTTTTCCAAAGATAAAATAGAAGAAATGTCAAACTCATCACCAATTGACATTTCAACATAATTTTGACTTAAACTTAAATTCGACTTTTCACCACAGGCGAAAAAAGACACCATGGCAAATACACAAAAAATCGATAATATGTATGAAGTTATTTTTTTCATAATTTCTCCTACACTTTCGATTTATTTTAACACTATTAAAGCAATTTTATCAAACGAAATAAAGCAAAATATTTATTACATAAATATATTTTGTTGCAATTTGCTTTTTTATTTATAAAATTGTCATATATTTGTCAAAAGTTTCTTTTATTATACAAAGGTGCTTTTGTTCGTCTGCAAGTATATTTTTGAGTATTTTTTTTATTTTTAAATCTGATATTCTTTTTATGGCTAGTTTGTATTCGATTATACTTTTTTCTTTTATTTCAATACAATTTTCGAACATATTTTTTATGTTTTTTGTAAACGAAATATTTTTTTCTATATTTTCTAGAACAAGGTCGCCACCCTGTGAAACTATAAGTTCTCCAAGTGCATTTTGATGAATTTGTTCATCTTTTAGAATATTAAAAAAAACATTGCTAAACTCACTTTTCTTGCCTTTCAAAGTAAAGGCGTATGTTGAAAATTGTAAAACACAAAAAGTTTCACCACTTTCACCACCATAAAGGTTTTTTAGCAATGCTATGTGATAGTTATTCACATCTTTATTTATGAAACAATTTTGAAAAGTGTGAAATCCCATCAATTTCAAACTTTATTTTGTTTAGATAACTTAAATTATCGTCATCTATTTTAAATTGTATTTTATATGCTAAAAGGCATTGAGATTTTTGTTTGTGCAATTTGTTTATTTTGCTATCACCGTACTTTTCATCACCAAGTATTGGAAGTTCATAAAAGGCAAGATGTGCTCTTATTTGATGCATCTTTCCATTTTCTATTTCTACATTTAAAAGAGAAATATCTTCATATTTTTTAATTAAATTATATTTTGTAACAATTTTTTGCGCATTTTTTTCATTATTTTTATATATTTTTACATAATTATCAAATTTAACTAAATAATCAATAAGTGTTTCTTCTTGCTTTGGTTCACCGGTTACCACTGCTAAATAATATTTTTTTACATTATTTTTTTTAAATTGTTGTATCATCTTGTCAAGAACAAAAGATGACTTTGCAAACATAACCAGTCCTTCGGTGTTTCGGTCAAGTCTATGCACTGCAAAAATTTTCTTATTGGTTTGTTTGTAATACAAATCACAAATATTATACTCTCCGTCAACAACTTCAATTTTTTTAGGCTTTATAAACACTATGATGTTATCGTCTTCATAAAAAACATTCAAAACATTTTTTGGCTCTGGTAGATATATCTCAACGACATCAAAAGGTTCAACATAAATATTTTCGTTTACCCTATTGCCATTTAGTTTTATATCTTTTTTCCTTAAAGCCTGCAAAAAATTGGAATACGAATATCCCATTACCTTTTCTTGTAAAAATTTTAATAGTCTGTTTTTCTTATTTACTACAAGTTCATATTTCTTCATTTTTGTTCTAACTTGGATTATACAATAATATACTAAGTTATGTAAACTAAACTTTATGAGTTTAACAATGACAAAATCAATTAAATGTCGAATTTATTTGATAAAATTCTACAAATATGTATAATTGAATGTAGGAGGATATTATGGCTAAAAAGAAAAATGGTTTTGTAGCAGGAATGGATAGATTGCCTTGGATAGTCAAACTTATACTTTGTTTACCAGTTCTTGACATCATTTGGGCTATTTATCGTATTGTTAAAGGAGCAGCCGAAGGAAAAGCCCTTACACTTTTATTTGGTATCTTGTGGATAATACCCGGCTCAATAATTTGTTGGCTTCTTGACCTTATCTGCACAATATTTATGGGCAGACCAAAATTCTTTTGCTAAATAGCAATAAAAACAGACACCTTTTGGTGTCTATTTTTTTTACATCAGCTCTGAGCAATAAGTGTTGCCCCTTCAACAAGAACATATGTCGTTTCGTTTGTCCCTTCAATCAAATAAGGTGTTTCACCCGGCGTTGCAATAACAAGGCCATTCAAATCTTTTGGACAAATTATTTTATTGATGGACATATTGTAAAGTGATCTTGCACTAACCAAACAACTGCCAAGCATCCTTTGTCCTCCCAAAAATTCATACGCGAGTTGTGCCAATGCCTTGGCTCTTCCCTCAGTGTTTGTTTCAGGTATACTTGTTATTAGTGATGCATATTCTCCGAAAGTTTGCTCCACATATTCATCATTGATACCGATAAAGCCTAATACAGATATAGAACTCTCTACACTAGAAAAGTCAAAACGCCTTAAATCAAGGGTATCTAATTTTACTCCAGCAAAAGCGACAGTAAAATCAACGACTTTGGATGTGTCAAAGTACATATTCTTTATTTCAGTCAAAGATGAATTTTGTAAGAAAAATGATGTCATTATTGTGCTTTTGCTCGTATCTAAAGCCTTAAAATCATATATCTCCAAATTCAAATTTTGCCATACATACTCAATTTCTTCATCTACATTTGAAATATCACCATGCCAACAACCAAAAAACCCGTCACCTTCACACTCAACATATATCACATTCACAGGAGCATAGCAGTAAGCATCATAAAGATCTCCGTTTGGTGTAAAGTATGTGTAAAGTTCGCCCACTTTTATGCCATCTTCATCATAAACATCTCCGACATCACAACTATCAACCACTTTTGACATATCAAAGTCTGCTTGGTTGTTTGTGAATGAAACGCTTTTTAATTTATTACTATAATCTTCTCCTCCAAGATATTCACTATTGTAGTCATCAAGAAAAGCTCCGCGATGGTAAGAAATGTCTGCATAAGTATATGGTGCTTGGCAAGTAAATTCAAGAGAAAAGTCAACTTGTGTGTCTTGCTGATTTTGTGTCAAGTCAGAAACTGCATATGCAAAAACTATGCTCTGTCCTTCTTCTTGGTCAGAGAAAATTCTCAAATTGCTATCTGTTGCAACAATACTTAACCCTTCCAAGTCATCTGCCATAGAAGATATTTTTGTGTATACAACATTATCGGCAAGATTTTTTATATTTACAACAACAAAATATGTGTATGCTGATGATCCAAAAGTCATATCAAGAGATGCTTCAGGAGTGTATCCATTGTTTTCATCTAGTGTATCTGTGAGAGAGTTAAAATCAAAAACATCGTCATAATTTGTAAAATGAGTAACTGTCTTATTCTCTCCAATTGTTGTTGGGATTGCATTTACAAACTCATTTGCAAGAGCCAATAGTTCTTCATCGCTTGTTGCTATTGCGTTAGAACCATATACCGTTGTTGTTATATCCACAAAAGCATCGGTAACCTCATAACTGACACTACCACTAATTGAATAACTTACGCTCATCGCACTATAAACACCAAAACACAAAACTGCTAAAGAAAAACATAGTGCCGACAAACTAAAAAATAACTTAAATTTTTTATTCATATTTCTCCTTCAATTGACTTTGCTAAAGTAGCAAATCTATTTTTATTATGCTCGAATATTTACTTTAAACTAAATATTTTATTGTGTAAACAAAAAACAAGCAAAAATCTAAAACATATATTAAATTTTTTTTAAACAATAATATTGTATGATACCGTTTAGTATATGTCAAGTAAATTGATGCTGTTTGGTATATATTTTTTATAATGAAAAATAATTTTGGAGAAAACTTAAAACAATTAAGAATAGAGAAAAATTTGAGTCAGAGGGAACTTGCCAAACTTTGTGGGTACAGCCAGCCAGCAATTGCTCGCTGGGAAGCAAACTTACAAATTCCCAATATTGATGTTGCAATAACATTTGCAAAATTCTTTAATGTTACAACGGATTTTTTACTTGGTCTTGAAGATTAAAATACTTAATTCATTTGAGTTTTTGATTGTTTTTTCAATATTTTTTTACAAGTAATAATTTTAAAAATATCAATAATATTTTTTTATTTACTCTAAACACAAATACAAGTTATTAAGTTCATAAAGTGGCAAATCAAACACCATTGCATCGGCATACTTTGCTATTTTTAAAGTCATAAATTTTTCTCTTGCCTGATTTTTAGTTGTTTTGTTGTCTTGGGTTATGCAACTAACATACGCATTTTTTAAGTTAGAATTTTTGTATAGCATTATTTTTTTGACTGAAAAATTATCAATATTGCAAGTAAACGAGTAAATTACATATTCATTATTTTTATAAACTTCTTTTATATCAAACAATGACAATATCGCTTTATATTTTTCGTCTTTTAAAACTTTAATTTGACTATTAAGAAAAATTCCATATTGAACTTTTTTATCGGACATTATAAAGTTTCTTAAATTTATCACATCAGTATTTTGATAACTAAAATCAAATACAAAAATGCTATCTTTTGGATAGTTTGTGTTTTTGTTTCGTTTTTGTTTATAAAATACATCAATTAGTATTGAGTTATCTGCATTAAACTTAGTGTTAGAAATAATTTTTATTAAATTTTTATCAACATTTTCTTTTTTTGATAACAAATCTACAATCTCAGTGTAGTTAATTTTGGTGTTGTTTATTGCTTCAATTGAATTGTTGCCGTGGGTATATATATCATAATTATTTTTGCTATCTATGCTATCAAAACTCTTGGCTGTTAAACTACAAATATATAAATCACTTCTAAAGCCTAGTGCTTCTGCCCCTGTGTATATATTAAAATTTGGTAAAATTGCTCTAAAATAAATATGGTTTTTCAAAAGTTCTTTTTGGACTTTAAGTCCAACACCTGCAGATAGTTCGGCTGTTTTATAGCATAAGTATATTGATGAATACTTGTTTTTTGCACACTCAATAGCCCTTTGTAAAAATAGTGACATTCCTACAGGGGTGTATGGTGGGTCTGAAAAAACTAAATCAAAAGCACCACAAAAGTTGATAGGGACACCAAGCCTAAAATCACTATAAAGCGACATAATGTTTAAATTAAATTTGTTTGAGTTTTCACAAATAAAATCAAGAACATTGTCGTCAATATCAACAACACATATTGAATATTCTAAATTTAATTTACTTAAAATATAGGCAAGAGCAATACTCGTAAAATCATGGTCACCCAAAAACAGAATTTTGCAAACATTTGTATCAACATCATTAAAAATTTGCAATACTCTTTTAATCAATGTCTTTGCAGTAGCAGATACATGGTCCAAACTTTTATTGTGAAACTTAAACTGTGAAATTATGTTCTCTATATCACTTTCATATTTTTCAATTTGAGAAAGGTCAAAAGTTTGATAACAATTTAAAAAATCACATTGTTTATTCAAAATGTAATTATCGCCATTAAGTGCTGCAAACTCACAAAGAACATCTTTAACCAGTTTAAAACTTATACCAGTATCACGGCATAGGTCATGAATGTTTGAAAAATTGCTTGCTTTAGATAAAACACTTAAAGCAAGTTTACTATAACCACCAAATTTTTCATAACATATATCTTTTATTTCTTGTTGCGTCATTTTTATCCTATCTATAAAATTAAGAATTGCTATCAGCAATCTAAATCTAGTTTTAAAAAACACATTCCAATCAAAATACTAATGTTTTGCAATTTTTACTAGTGTTTAGTCATTGCAGATAGTAACAATAATTACTAATTTTAAAAGAGAATACCACATCTACATAAATGTGTCAATTTTAATCACTTATACCAATTAGACATAGATAGTTTTAGTAAAACTACTTTCCTTTCTAAATGGTATATACATTCATTTGGTAGGAATACTCTAAAAATAGCCATATTACGAGCAAGAATTAAATAGTCTATACACAACCATTTTACAAAATGCGATGCTACATAAGCGCATTGCCAATTTTTGTTAAAAAAATGCACGCTTTTTTTTAAAAAAAATGCACGCAATATTTTGCGTGCGAAAATAAAAAAACTCACCACAAGGGTGAGATGGTTAATTATAAATTTTTTCTTGGTACTTAATAAATCGTTTTAATTGATAATTCTGGCAATGGCCATATTACAAGGAGCAGAGAGTCAAGCAGTCCCAAAGGGACACAACTTTAGTTAACATAAGCCGGGCAAAAGTCTTTTTTATGGGGTTGCTTGGTAGTATGTTATAGAACATCAAAGTCATAATAAGAAATGCACTGCATTTCTTCCCCTAAGTCACGGCAAAAGTGCCAACGCAGTGCACTTTTCGTTTGGCCGTGAGAAAAGGGCAAAAACAAACATCAAGCACTACCTTTCGCAAAGCCTTGCGAAAGTGTGCCGAAAGTGCAGTTTTTGCCCCAAAGACTAAAAGTACATTGCCAATTTTTGTGAAACAAAAATGCACGCAATATTTTGCGTGCGAAAAATAAAAAAAACTCACCACAAGGGTGAGATTTTTTAGTTTTCTGGCAATGTCCTATCTTACCGGACCGTCTCCAGTCAAGTATTTTCGGCGATGAGAAGCTTAACTTCTGTGTTCGGGATGAGAACAGGTGGACCTTCTCTCTATTGTCACCAGAAATGGTATATTTAATGGCCTAGGCCACGAAATATCTATTTTAAATGTCAGTACCCTGACAACTGCATAATCAACTCAAACATATGAGCTTAATTGTATATACCAAATTGTAATGATTTTGTCAAACAAAATCTTGTGATTAAGCCCTCGACCTATTAGTATCGGTCAGCTACACACATTACTATGCTTCCACATCCGACCTATCAACCTGGTAGTCTTCCAGGGGTCTTACTAACTTATGTTATGGGATATCTAATCTTGAGGCAAGTTTCACGCTTAGATGCTTTCAGCGTTTATCTTTTCCATACATCGCTACCCAGCTATGCCGTTGGCACGACAACTGGTGCACCATTGGTATGTCCATCCCGGTCCTCTCGTACTAGGGACAGCTCCTCTCAAATATCCTACGCCCACGATAGATAGGGACCAAACTGTCTCACGACGTTTTGAACCCAGCTCGCGTGCCACTTTAATCGGCGAACAGCCGAACCCTTGGGACCTACTACAGCCCCAGGATGTGACGAGCCGACATCGAGGTGCCAAACCTCCCCG
>CALWPE010000027.1 GCA_944383345.1 uncultured Clostridia bacterium
AAGCAAGTTAAATTTTAATTTTGCTAAACGCAAAAACCCAATAAATTGTGTTCATCACAGTATGTATGACCATCAGCCTCACTCTTGCAAGCAAGTTCGGCTTCCGATAATATAAAATATTTTAGTAAAATTAGTCAATAAAGTCAAGAAACCGTTTATGTTTATTAACCCCTAAAAAGTCCATAATGGGACTTTTTAGGGGAGCGCAAGGATTAAACGAAAGACAGACTCTATGATAATAAGCAAAGCAAAAATAAGTGTTAAAAGCCAATGCTTTATCTGTAATTAAAAAGCAAAATAAATGGGTAAATTAGTTAAAATTAAATGGTAGTTTGTTTAGCAGGGGAATAGATAAGTTTAGATTAGTATAATAAGTTTTTTTATAATTTTTTACTATTTAACTATGTAAATTTTTATCTAGTTTGAGTCAAGTCATCATTTATAAATTCCAATGCTTCTTTTTGGAATTTTACAAGTTGTTGTTTTGTAAATATATTTGATTTTTCAAGTCTAAGCATGAAACTTGAGTTTTCGAGTAATGCTTTTTGTTGAGTTTTATCCAGTGCATAGAAATAACCATTTACTATTTCCCAAGAATTTTGATTTCCCTCTTTTTTTAACTGATAAAACAAACTTGCATAAAATGTTTCATTTGTCTGCAGTTTTCTTGGAAGTTGTCGTTGATTGTTGTAAAGAAAATAGATATTACTTTTGCACATTTTTAAGAACAATTCCTTATCAGATGAAACAATTTCAAGAACATATTGTTGATTCATATACCTTGTTATATCAAAATCATATTGGTCTGCAATTTTTAGATATTCTTTTGTAATTTCTTTTTTTGCAATTGGGCTTTCAGGCAAATAGTTATTTGCTTCATCAAATAATCTTTCAAAAAACACTTCTTTAGGAATAACTTTAAAATTGTCATCTTTGATAGTCGAACTAGGGGCAAGAACTTGTTGAAAAATAACAAATGTTTTTGCATCGTCAGGGAAGTATGAAGGTAGTAAAGTATCATTTAAGAAATTTTCTAAAAATTTGTTTTGAAATACATTAAATAAATTATTCATTAAATTTTTAGATACTCTTGGATTTGATTTATAATATTCAAAAAATGTTTTGCAATTTAATAAGTTATTATTTAGGGCAGTTTTAATGCGTGCAGTAAAATTATCAATTTCAAAAATATCTGTAAATTTAAGTGACTTTAATCGAGATTTGTCTTCTATATACAATTTATCTACTACCATTTTAGTAATTAAATTCATAAGTGAAGAAATATTAGCCATAGAATTTGAAATGGTGTAGTCTTGTTCATTACGGATTGAATACTCATAAGAACGATGAAAAGCATCAAATAATAAAGACAATTTTATGACTTGTTCATCTTTTTGGTTAAAGTTTTTTGCAAGGTACTGTAAAAAGCCTTTAGAATTAGTAGAAAAATATAACGAATTGAGTATTTTCTCATCGCAAAATTTTAATAGCCCTTTAAAAAGTGCAACGGGCATTTGATAATATTTTAAATTAGAAGGTTTGTATTTTTGTGCTAATATTTCTGTATATGCTTCATTCATAATGTTATTTAGATATTGAGTTACAGAAATTCCTGTACAAAAACAATCAAATGAAAGAGAATTAAAACCTACATCCGTATTTTCTGATGATGCACAATGTAACAATTCGTGAAATAAGACATGTGAGCACTCATCACTATTATAAGCATCTGGATTTATATAGATTATATTTGATAGGGTATGATATTCTCCTGAAGAGTTATCTGTATTTGCTAAAAGGAGTTTTACTGTGTCTATGTTGTTTTTTACTTTTTGTTTAATATTTTCTGGTAAATTTTGTGTCAAATTTAGAATTTGTGTTTTTAATGGTAGAGAAATTGATTGTAAAGTAGGTAACTTATTATTAAAATTTTGTTGATTTTTGCTTTCATATAAAATTTCATCTACAAAAGGTTTTAAAATAAGGTCCAACTTTTTAGACTTTACATCAAAAAACTTACCATCATCAAATAGAAAATAGCAATAAGATAAGTCTTTTTTACTACGACAAACAACTATATCTTTATTTTTATGAGAAAAAGCATAAAGAATATAATATCTTTCGTCTAATTGTTCAAAATTCATATTTATTCCTTATTTTTACCAAGGCCAGTAGAACCGAAACCACCTTTTCCACGAGAAGTTTCATCAAGACTGCCAACGACTTTAGTTTTTGCATAGCAAACTTCATTTATAACAAGTTGTGCAATTTTTTGACCTTTTTTGATTTCAAAAGGTGTTTTTGATAGGTTATAAAGTAGTACACAAACTTCGCCACGATAGTTTTCGTCAACAGTTCCGGGTGAGTTGAGTACAAAAACGCTATTTTTAAAAGCGATTCCACTTTTGCTTCGAACTTGTCCTTCAGTGCCTTTTGGTAACTGCATTAAAAGACCTGTGCTAACTTTTTTTAAAGTGTTAGGTTCTATTACAGTATCTTCGACACTGTAAATATCCATGCCGGCATCTCCGTCATGAGCATAATCTGGTATTATTGCATCTGGGTTAATTTTAACAAATTTTACTGTTTTCATAATTATTCCTTTGTTACTTTTAGTATATTACAAATAGATATGCTTGTAAATATCAATTTTTAAAACTAGTCAATTTCTTTAACATCATCTTTGATAAAAATATTATGACTTTCAACATCAACATCATTAGTCACAATTTTGTCTGCTGGAAGTTTTAGATATTTAATATCTGCTTCTGCCAAAACATTTCCATTAATATCCAAAATTTGTGCCTTGCTTTGTACAAACCTAGAAGTATTTGAAACAACTTTGCCTATACCTTTAAGTTGGGTGTCGTAGGGTACAGGTTTTCTAAACTTTGTTGTTATCTCCATAGTTACGCCATAGGTGTTTTCAAGAGGCCACAAACTTCTAAGACCTAGTTCATCTAGCATAGCAGTAATTATTCCACCATGTGTTCTTGAGGGGTAACTTTGATGAATTTCTCTAAATTTAAAAATCGTCATAACGCTTTTATCTTCCATTTCGTAAAATGGTGCTTTTACACTGCAAGGATTTTCAATCCCACATATTATACACATTTTACTATTGCATTGTTTTGTTTTAACTTTCATATCAAAAATGATAGCACAAAAAAGACGATTTGCAAATAATTTAACATATTTTTTAATGCATACATACAATGAAATGAAAACTACTTAAAAGGAGAGGGACAATGCCATGTAATTGTAATAATACGCCATCACCATGCTGTGAGAACATATTTATTCCAAATGCAACAGTAAGGACTTCGCAGCGAGGTCCTATAGGGCCAACTGGACCTACCGGGCCAACCGGACCTTCGACTGGAGCGACCGGACCAACTGGGCCAACAGGTCCAACAGGGGCTACCGGAGCAACTGGAGCACAAGGGATACAAGGTATTCAAGGAGTTCAAGGTGTGGCAGGAGTTCAAGGTCCAACGGGACCAACTGGAGCACCAGGCACAATAGGTCCAACAGGGGCGACCGGTGCAACTGGTCCAACTGGTGCAACTGGAGCGATAGGGCCAACCGGACCTATTGGAGTAACTGGGCTAGCAGGTCCTACTGGTGTAACAGGTCCAACCGGACCAACTGGTGCAACCGGACCAACTGGGCCACAGGGAATAGCAGGAGTTACTCCAACACTTGCAATAGGAACAGTGTCGACAGGAGCACCCGGTACAACGGTTACTGCTGATATAACTGGAACTGCACCAAACTTTTTCTTAA
>CALWPE010000028.1 GCA_944383345.1 uncultured Clostridia bacterium
AATATTTGCTAACATATCCGTTTTCGTGTGTGATTGTGATGCATGTGCCATCTTCATAGGTAGTTTGTACATCTGTTACAACACCATCAAGAACAGAATAAACATTTAAGTTATCGCTTGTCATATCTATTCCCTTGTGGCGATCCCATTGGTTTGACGTTTCGTTATAAAACAATTCAATGTCACTGTACCATTTAAATACTGTTGTAGTTTCTACTGGTAAAGTAAACACAACCGGTGTTGTCCCTGTCTGCTCTGTTGGAACTTCATTATCAACTGGTGTACTTGAAAATACTACTGCAAGTGTTACCCCAAGAACCAATACAAATGCTAGTGCATAATAACCATATTTTTTTAGAACGCTTTTGACCCTTCCCTTTTTGTTAGATTCCATTTTTACCTCCGCACAAATTGTTGACACATTTTTGTTATGTTATACATTTATTTTTAAAAAAATTATCAATCTAATAACTTCCCAAAAGAAGTGGAGTCCCTATAAAAATTTTTTCGCCATCAAAATAACCCTGAACATTTACTTTTTTGTCATATGCTTTCACTCCACCATTAAAATAGTTTGTATAACCTAGAAAATCACTTTCGCCACATTGAACAACTTTTACATTTAATTTATCCAAGCAGTCTTCATATGTTGATTTATTACCAGTGAATATAAATGTAACACCACTAACATCATGAAGTTGTGACGAAAGAACTTTATAATCATTATAGGTGCAGTTAATTATTTGCCCTGCTCCGTTATCAACAACCCTTACACTACCATAATCTTCAATTTGTTTTGAAGAAGTAAAAATTTGTACATTTAAATTATCATAAATTGAAAAATCAAATTCTTGTTTAAATAGTGAAGCCGTAAACAAGAAAATACATAAAATAAAAAAGACAATAAATTTTTTCATAACAAATTTATTGCCTTATTTTTAAATTTTATACTTTGTTTTACATTACATTACAAATACCAATTCCACCCATTAGTGACACAATATAATTATTGTCACAAACAAAAGGTAGTACCGAAAAAGAAGTGAACATATCTTTTATCTTTGGCAAATTATAACTAAACACATTCTCATATCTTTTTATTAAATTCATCATATTTTTTATTTCATCAAGTCTTTTTTGTGTTTGATACAAAAACTCTTCTTTTAAATTGTTTAGTCTAAGTAAAATATCTTTTCTTGATAAAATATCATTAAAAAACGCAAAATTATGTATTTTTTTATAAAAAATTGCGAATTTTTTGATATTTTTTGCAATTTTTGGAAAATTTGGTACTTCTAACCGTTTAATTTTTTTCTGTGAAAACAGATTTTTATATGCCAAAAATAATAATTCTGCTGAAAGTAAAAATGTCTCCCCTGCACCTACTATTTGCTCGTTGTCACAGTTAATTTTATTCATAATACAATATAGATTAAACAGTGACAAACTAAAAACATCAACATCTTTTAATTTTTCTGCGACATCAATTAGAATATCCATAAGAATAAGTTTACTATCTCCGTCACCTGTCATTATGCCCCGTAATTCTTTGTTTAACTTATCTATATCTTTTTCAATATCCATAAATGCTACAGGCTTGTCCAAAAGTATATGCTCAATTTGTTCGTTGCACAAAAGATATGTTAAAGACATAATGAAATAAACACCTTGCTTAACTAAATATCTAGGTGTGGTTTTAATTACACTCTCTTCTATGTAAACTTTCTCTGCCCTATCGCAAACAAAACTTCTTGTGCTATCGTATGGATTTATGCATATATTGTTAAAATATGAAATACTACTGCAAGCAGAAGGACAAACAAAATATTGCACACAAAAAATATTTGCAAAATATTTTGTGACATCACAAGTTTTACCTGCTCCAAAACAAATAAATAGGTCAAATGCCTCCATTGTTAAAACTTCACTTATCTTTTTTAATTCTTGCAAACTGAAATTATGCTTTGCTACAAAGTATTTAAACTCACACCCAGCCATTGATACTGCACTCATAATTTGTGTTAAGTGGCTATTTGTTAAACTTTTTGTAGTGATTATAAATACTTTTTTATTGTAATACTTGCTTTGTAAATCAAATTTTAAGTCATCATATGCGTTCTTTTTATAAACTATGTTTGCACTCATTTTCATACCCTCAACGCAATGTTAACACAATTTATTTTGATTGTTTTGGATTATTTTGACTAAATAGTGATTTTTTTGTTTATTTTAACTATCTTGGTACAAAATATATATGTGAAAAAAATACTGTCAATTATATTTACATTATTGTTACTTGCGACATTGACGCTTTGCAGAGGAGATATGCCTGATTTTGAGTACACAAAAACAGTTGAACATTTATTCACCCATTGTCTTATAGCCTACCCAAGCGTTGCTTTTAGCAGTGATAACCCTATGAAAGATGACTATAATAAAGATTGCATAACAACAAACGAATTTAAAAAAATTTTAAACTCATTATACAAAAATAATTATTGTATTGTTGATATAAATAGCGTATACAAAGAAAAAGATGGCACTATTGTTAAAAACTCAGTAAAAGTGCCTGTGGGTAAAAAAGCGCTTGTATTATCTTTTGACGATGTAAACTACGACCATAAAAAAATGGGGTTTGGAATGGTAGACAAAATAATATTAGATGAAAATGGAAATTTGGCAACTTGTACAACAATAAATGGCAAACAGGAGATATCATACGACAATGAATTTGTTACTATTCTTGAAAACTTTGTTAAACTCCACCCTGATTTTTCGCCATTTGGTGCAAAAGGTACAATAAATGTAACAGGTTATGACGGAGTTTTGGGATATCGAACACAAAGCAAAAACAAAAAAAATAGAGAGCAAGAAATTGAAAAAGCAAAAGTAGTTATTAAAAAATTAAAAAACAGTGGATGGAATTTTGCATCACATAGTTATGGGCACTATCATATGAAAAAGTTAAATGATATTGAATTTTTAGAAGAAGTAAACCTTTGGAAAACCGAAGTTGAACCTTTGGTTGGCAAGACAGGAATTTATGTATACCCATATGGCGAGTGGGAAGTTTTTGATAATTTAGGAAATATATCAAAAAAGCATCAATATCTTATTGATGCTGGGTTTAAAGTTTTTTGTGGTGTAGGAATGAAAACTTTTTATGATTATTTACCAAATAAAAACAAAAATAAAGTTTTATTTATGGATAGAAAAGTAGTTGATGGAAACACTTTAAGAAAAAAGGATACAAATCTGTACCCATTTTTTGACCCAAGTAATGTTTATGACTATGCCGTAAGACCATCTGTGTAGATATATTCCACTATGAAATTAACATAGTAAACTGTATCACTGTCAAGATTTACACCTGGAAGTGTTATGCTGTTACAAAGTCCCAAACTTTGATTTTGATACATTTCGCCCTGATAGTAATAATAGTTATCATCTCCATACACCCATGAATCAAAACCATTAAATGTTAAATAGTTTGTTCCAAGCATAACTTTTGCACGAAGTGTAATATTTGTTGGCTCAATATTTGGGAGTGTAACAACCACTTTTTGACTAATTGTATCGTTTGGAAGTGATGTTCCATTTATAGCAAATGAAGTAACTGTTGCACCTATTCCATCTATCAAAATGGTTGCATCTTGACCAATATAGAGTGCATTTTTTTGTGGAGTGTTTGGTTTGAACCCACCTAAAAAATTAAATACTAAACTTATGCACAAAAATATGCAAAGCAAAACTATGCTAAAAATATAATTCGTCTTTTTTTGTTTTTCTGTCATTTAAAAAGTTTATTGACGAAAATATCAAAAAATAAACTTTATTTTTCTAAATTTTTGCGTTTTTTCTGCTCTCTTTTGTATTTTCTTATTTGTTCTTCTTGAAACAAGTTGCTCTCTTTTTCAAGTTGCCATTTTTTTTCTAACCAACGATATTTTTTATTTCCATAACTATAATCGTAAATTACAATAAATACACCCTGTAAAATATAGATATAGTAAGTCATAAAACGCCAAAACAAAAGCGCCCAAAACACAGTACCTTCGGGAAACAATGCACTGAAAACTACAGTAAATGAAATTTCATTCATTCCTGTACCACCGGGCAACGGAATTATACTTGCACCTAGGTCAATCATTACACTGAAGATTAGCATTGTTCCCCATAGTGTGTAATCTGTGCCACCAAGCATCAAATATATTAAATATGGCATGGTGTAAGTTAAAACATAAATAGATATTGAAATTAGCAAGGTGTACAAGAAAAACCATTTGTTTTTTGCGTATGTTTTCATGGTTTTTTGATAGCCTTCAACAACTTTCATTACCCTTTCATACTGCTTTTCATAATTTTTAATTATGTGAATCTTTTGAAGTAATCTTAAAACTTTTACTACGAGTGTATTTCCAACTTTTTTGCTCATGGATAGCAAAAGGCTTACCGATAGCATAAAAAAGTTTACCAAAAAGCCTACGAAACCGATGATTAGCACTACACTTAAGTCCATAACCCCAGTTATTGCAATAAAAATAACTGCTACAATGCCCACAATTATCCAAGACATTTGGGATAAAACATATCTAGCCATTGGTACAGATATAGACGAACTTGCATCTAGTCCCCTGTGACTCATATAAAATATTTGTGATGGTTCGCCACCTGCTGACATTGGGGTAATGTTATCGTAATATTTACCAATAGCACACATCTTAAAACAAAGATAGGGCCTTGACCTACTTCCTGTTTTCTTTAAAAAACAGTTTGTTCTATATGAATCAAGTACCATAATGAGTGCAAAAACTCCAAACAGTACTGGAAGAAAATAGAACTTTAAATTGCTAAGTTCTGAAAATGAACTTATATTTTCATTTGTCAACTGATATGCTAAAATACCTGCGACAACAACAAGGTTTAATACAAAAAATATTGCGTTCCAAATTTTTTTCTTTTTGCTCTTTTGTTTTGAAACACTTTGCTCTGCTTCTTCAATTTGTTCTTTGTCACTTTTATGATAAGAAATATGCGACAAAAATTTTACTTGATTTGAAAAAACTGAGGGAGCAACCCTCTTCATTCTTTGTTTAGAATTTTTTAGCAAAAGTTTTTCCATATCCATGATATATTAACAAATTTATTGCCAAATGTAAAGGTGTTTAAAAAAAGTTGGAATATTTTCCAACTTCTTTTGTTACAAGTCCATATAAACTGATTCATGCTTTACTATTTTGCATTTATTTTTAAGAACATTCAAATTCATATTCTCAAATATTGAATAATTATCTTCGCTTAATTGTTCGAAAATTTTATCAAATACTGTCTTGTTGTTTAGTGGGTTAAGTTTTGTTTCTGTAAGTTTTTCTATGTCCTTATCTACCAAATTGAATGTGCTTACATCACTTATTGTGAATAGGTTTTCTACCTTACCAAGATATATGATTATATGTGCACCATATTCAGAAGGAACTATTCCACTTATAGCACCAAAAACTCCTTCATCATTCAACTTTCGTGATGCATCTGTAAATGATTCTACCATCTTACTTGTCTCTGTGCCGATAACATATGGATAATCTGCATTTTCTACCCCTGTATCTTCACCATAACGATATAGGTAATCATTAAATACTTTTGCCTTGCCTTCGTCTGTTGTTTGAAGTGCTAATTCTTCTTGAAGATTTTTAAGCAAAGTTTCAATGCTGATTGTTTTTCCTTCAATTATATTGCCTTTGCTATCTCTTTCTTTTGCAACTACTTGATATGCAAGTTGTGTTGCTCTGCGTTGATATTCTCCGTATGTGATGTAACCATTGTTGTATTCTGTTTCAAGATTGTCATAACGACCTTTTTGTGTTAAACCATCAGGACCAACAACTTCATCATCAAACATAACAAGTAGGTTTGATACGAAGAAATAATTGTCATCTACAACATAATAAACATCATCAAAACTTTCTAGCATAGCCTTGTCATAATTTTCTGCGTTTGCTTCATAAGAGAACTTGCTTTGAAGCATAAGTGCTTTGTATCTGTTTAAAACCTGTTTAACTGTTATTGTTGAATATCCGTCATCGGTTTTATAATAATCTTCAAGCCCTGTTATTATAAAGTTTTCTCTTGTTGTTTTGTAAACATCTTCTGCATATCTTTTAAGAACGCTAGCATTGTCTGTTGAAAGTCCCAAGCCTTCTTCGTTTGCTTTTAATGCTGAAATAAATCTTCTATATGCTTCTTTTCTTACCAATGTATTTTGGGTTTTGTCATCTTCCATAGCATCGCTTGTAAACTTTTCAAGAACAGCATCAAGATTTTGGAAGTTTGTAGTTTGTGGTTCGTCTTCTGTGTCTAACAATTTTATTCTATATGTTTCGTAGTCAACTTCTGCCTTTGGAACATATGGAGTGTAAACAACTTTTTTATCATCGCTATCACTATCTGGTGTTCCCGGTGCTGTGATGTCCCAATCGTTTCTAACTTCGTCGATATAGGTATCAAGATTTGATTCAAGTGAAGTGTAAACATCATCAAGTATTTCTTTTTCATCGTCTTGGTCCACAGTAACTAGGTTATTTGTAGTTGCATAGTGCAACAAAACATAACGGTTTACCAAAACTTCTATTGTTTGATTTGCTGCATCTTCATACTCTGAACCATTTTGAACCAAAGAGTAACCATAACTGTTGAAAGCATTGATATATTCTTTTGTTGTTATATCTTCAACATCACCATTTTCATAAGTTATTGTGCAAACTGATTTGTTTAAATATGCCGACATATTTCTAGGAAAAAGGTCACAACCTGAAAGCACAAAGGCAAAGGTCATAAGTAAACAAAGTAGTATTCCTGTAAATTTCTTTTTCACGATATAAAATCTCCAATTATTTTTAACTTAGTTATTATACAAAAACAGTCGTTTAAAATCAAACAAAATTTACTGTTTTATAGCCTGCATTGCAAAATTGATTAAAAAATCTAACTTATCAGCCATAGCAAGACCATTCAAATTTATCTCTATTATTGGCACATCTTCAAATTTTAATACCATTTTGTCTTTGTTCTCGCTAACGATTTTGGCACATTGCTTAGGCACTATATCATCACTTTTATATAGATAAATAAGTGTCTTTTGGTTATTTAAAAGTAACCTTTTGGCTCCCATTTTTACAAGCAAATTTTTAAGTAAGGCAATTTTGTAGAGGTTTATAAGTTCCACTGGGGCTTTGCCATAGGTTTCTTCCGTTTGAGTTTTTAAATCTTGTAACTGCTTTAAATTTTCTAGTTTGCTTAGCATTGTATACTGTTTAACTCGTTCTGTCTGGTCAACAATGTATTTTTCGTCCAAAAAGGCTGGACACGAAACATCCATTTTACATTCTCGAATGTTCTCAACTTTTTGTCCTCTTGCCTCACTGACACTTTCTTTTAGGAGTTTAACATACATATCATAACCAACTTTTTTCATGTGCCCGTGTTGTTGTTTACCAAGTATGTCGCCTGCTCCCCTTATCTCTAAATCTCGCATAGCAATTTTGTATCCACTACCAAGTTCCGAAAATTCCAAAATTGCATCAAGTCTTTTGTAGGCATCGTTTGTTAGTACTTTTTGTGGATTGTAGGTAAAATAGGCGTATGCAATTTTATCACTTCGCCCAATTCTTCCCTTTAATTGATAAAGTTGTGATAGCCCTAGTCTATCTGCATCAATAACAATTAAAGTATTTGCACTAGGAATATCAACACCATTCTCAATAAGTGTCGTTGCAACCAAGACATCGTATTCGCCACTATAAAGTTTGTATATTGAATCTTCCAACAAGTTTTTAGGCATTTGTCCGTGTGCCATACCTATTTTTACATCCGGCAAAATTTCCCTTAGATGCTTGGTAAATTGTTCTATAAATTCAACCCTATTGAATACTATAAAAACTTGACCTTTTCGCAAAATCTCCCTTTTAACTGCATCTACAATCAGCGCATCGCTTTGCTCAACAACATAGGTTTTTACACTGACTCTATTTTTAGGTGGAGTTTCAATAACCGATATATCTCTTATTCCACTAAGTGCCATATTTAAAGTTCGTGGGATTGGCGTTGCCGAAAGAGAAAGAACATCAATATCCTTTTTTATGTTTTTAATCTTTTCTTTGTCTTCAACCCCAAATCTATGCTCTTCATCTAAAATTAAAAGCCCTAAATCTTTAAACTTTACATCTGAACTTAATAGTCTATGAGTTCCAATTAAAACATCAATTCGCCCATCTTCGACTTGTTTTAAAATCTCTGTTATTTGTGCTTTGGTTTTAAAACGGTTAATAACAGCAACACGGCAACCGAAATCTTTCATTCTTTTTGATACCGTTGAAAAATGTTGCTCCGAAAGTATTGTTGTTGGGCATAAAAAGGCAACTTGTTTGTCATTGATAACGGCAAGATATGCACCCCTTAAAGCAACTTCGGTTTTACCATAACCAACATCTCCACAAATCAACCTATCCATAAGTTTGCCACTTGTCATATCTTTTTTTATGTCGTCTATGGCTTGTGCTTGGTCTTGTGTTAGTTCATACAAAAAAGCATTCTCAAACTCATCATAAAGATAGTTTATTTCATATTTTACACCTTTGAGGCTTTGCCTTTGGCTATACAAGTTTACAAGGTCTATTGCTAGTTGTTTTAAACTATTTTTTACTTTCTCTTTTATTTTAGCAAATTCTTTTCCACCTAGTTTATTTAAAGTTGGAACTTTATCTGAGCCAAGATATGCAGTAATTAAATCTGCCTGTTCTGTTGGAACATAAAGAATGTCATTGTTTTTATATTCCAAAACAAAATAGTCTTTTTCATAACCATTTAGATTCAATTTTTCAGTAGCAATACATTTTCCAATACCATGTACTGCGTGCACACAAAAATCTCCTACTTTTGGAAGATATAAAGAATTTGCCCTTTTTGTTTTTTTATCTACTCTTTCCCTTTTTACAAGGTCTTGTGTACCAATGAAAATTGTTGAATCTTCAAGAAAACTAGCAGAGTGTTCAAGTTCTTCATCAAGCAGTATTACTCGTGCTTTTTCGTTGCCAATATCTGTTGAATAGCCAACATTGTTATTTAATAAAAAATTACCAATATTTGTAACTGCACTTTTGCTACCACAAAATAAAAATACTTTATAACTTGATGATGTGTATATATTGATATCTCTTACAAGTGCTTTATAATCAAATACATATTTTCGAGTACCAATATTTCTTAAACTAATTTTTTCATCATAAATAATATCTTCATTAAAATTATCAAAAATAATATATTTATTTAATTTTTTATAGTCAAAATCATAATAAAAATTTTTGTGAATTGGTGCAAGTTCCCCTGCATCTATTAGTTTATTTATACTTTCAATACTCTGTGATTTTACTATCGCTAAATCATCAAATATTTTCTTTGATTGGTCAAAAAATATATTTTCATTTTTTAATAGTGTTAAAATATTATCATCAAAATTATAAAATGGTAAAATAAAACTATCGCCTGCATCAAAAACACCTGTTTCTTGCATGGAATAATATGAATTTATATCATTTATTTTTGAATAATTTTCATTATTTATTTTTATTTTTTTTATTTCTTTATTAAATTTTTCTTGTAAATTATTTTCAGAAAAATAAATTGTTGCTGGATAAATTATTATTTCTTGTTTTTCTTCTATTATTTTTGATGTGTCAATATCAAAAGTATAAATTTGCTCTATATCATCTCCAAAAAAATTTATTCTTGTTGGTGTGTCTTCATCAATTAAAAAAATATCTACTATGTCACCACGAATCGCAAAATCGCCTTGTGATGCTACCATATTTTGTCTTTTGTAACCCATATCGGTCAATTTTTTAGCAAGTTCATCAAAAGAAAATGTATCGTCTTTTTTTAATGTAATACATTTTTGTTTTAAGCCCTTTGGCAACTTTTGTAATAATGTTTCGCCAAGCACCAACAAATAATCTATTTTTCCAAATTCAAAATCTAAAAGCCCAGAGATAAAGTCGTACATCTCTTCGTTTGAATGTCTTGTTGAAAAGATTGGCGACACCATACCATAAGATAAAGTCCTTGATTTTTTACCAAGAATAGAAAGTGCACGCCTTAATGCAGACTGTTCAACAACATCAGCACATACGCATATTGCACGCTTTGCATAATATAAACAAAGTGCCTTTTCGCCTATCTGTGCAGAAAAGACACATAGGCGAGAGTTGTTTTTTGTACTCTCGCCTATTTTTTTCATCACTTTTAAATTGTCTAAAAGTTTGTCTATTAGCAAATTACTTCTCCAACTGTTTTAGTAATATATCAACTGCTTCATCACACGCAGTATTTAAAATTGTTTTATTTTCGTTTGGTATTTTTGAAATTACAAAGTCTGCAAGGTCTGCAAATTTTGGGTCACGACCTATTCCAATTTTTATTCTATTAAAATTTTCACCAATGTTTTGCACAATGTTTCTAAGACCATTATGAGTACCACCACTGCCCTTTTCACGAAAACGGACTTTACCAAGTGGCAAGTCTATATCATCACAAAAAACATACATGTTTTGAGGTGGAATTTTGTATTTTTGTAAAAGTTCCTGTACAGCCAATCCTGACAAGTTCATGTAAGTCAAAGGTTTGGCTAAAATAATTTTGTCGCCATTATAAATTGTATGACAAGTCATTGCTTTACACTCTTTTTTTGTAAACATATCTTCAAGTTTATTACACAATTTATCAACTGCACAAAAACCCATATTGTGATATGTGTTTTCATATTCACTACCGTAGTTTCCAAGTCCTACAACAAGAATTGTTTTCATCAATTTGATTTCCCCACTATACTTTCAAAAGGTCCAACTATCATATTTTCAGAAATTCGACTTTCATCAATATACGAACACTTAACTATACAATTATCCGAAATAACACTATCGTGAATAATGTTATTTGGCTCAATTTTACAATTTTTTCCTATGTATGTAAGCCCAGTAATAACATTGTTTTGAGATATTGTTGTTCCATAACTTATGACCACATCAGCATCAATTTGCGTGGTGGCTTTGTCTAAAATATTTACACCGTTTGCAATATGAAAATCCAAAATTCTCTGCTTCATGATTTGCCTTACTTCGTATAACTTTTCAGGATTTTTCACTTCAAAAAAGTCATAGTCATTACCAAGTTTTGTGACACTGTCACTTAAAAGCGAAGTAATTGATTTTAAATATTCTGTTTCAAAAATATATCCACGAGGCAATTTAATTGCCTTTGCTCCACGAAGTTTGATGTAGTTTACAACTTCTGTAAATGTTGTACCACAAAAAAGTGGAGTGTCACTATAAAGCACCATAGTATAGCGCTTGTTGTTTAGATAAGGTTTTATCAAAGAAAGAATATCACTTTCTTTTGTTGCAACAGTTGTTTTTACTTCACAATCACCAACAGATAGTGCTACCCATTCCCACATCTTTTTACCACAGATATCTAAATCATAAGGGGTTAAAGATGATGTAAAATCAAAATTTTTATAAAGCAAAATAATAACAAGCACATCACTATTTTGTTGTGATATGTCTTGTTTATAAAGTTTTGGTTCAAAAGTTTTTTCTAATAAAGTTTCCATATCGTTAGTTTAAAAATTTTTTATTATATTGTCAACTTTTTTAAAAGATAAGGCAAATCACAATGATTGCAACAAGTGCTCCAAGCACTGCAAACAAAAGTGAATATAGCATAACCTTTTCATGCCTTTCTTCGTCACTTAGTTTTGGCTTTTCGTCACTCGCCTTTTTTGTAACTTCTTGTCTTATGTCTTTCTTTATATTATCTTGATGTATACTGTTATTATTTTTAAATATTTCTTTCTTTGGTTTGTCCTTGCTAGGTTTTTTAGGTTTGTATTTTATCTCCTCATCGCTTTCAAAAGCACGCTTTATTCGCCTTAAAAGGTCAGCAAAAATACCGGGGTCTTTTTCTTCACTTTTTACACTTTCAACTTTCTCTTCGCCAAACACACTAACATTATATTTTTTTCTCTTCTCTTCATCTTTTAATGTTTGATAAATAATGTTTAACTGTGCCGTCTTTTCTTGTGCAAAGTTTTCATCTCCCCTGTAAACATCTGGGTGATATTTTTTTAATTGACTTAAATATGCCTTTTTAATCTCTTCGATGCTGGCATCTTTGTCTACTCCAAGGACTTTATAATAATTTTCCATTTACAAAACCTTTTTAAGATATAGCCCGGTGTAACTACCTTTTACTTCGCTAACCTGCTCTGGTGTGCCTGTTGCGACTATTTGACCACCTTGATTACCACCTTCGGGCCCAAGGTCAATAATATAGTCAGCACACTTTATAACATCTAGGTTGTGCTCTATAACCACAACTGTATTATTATTTTGCACTAATTTTTGTAAAATTGCAATAAGTTTTTTTACATCATAACTGCTAAGCCCTGTTGTTGGCTCGTCTAATATATATATTGTCTTGCCTGTTGAACGCTTTGCAAGTTCGGTTGCAAGTTTAACTCTTTGTGCTTCACCACCACTAAGTTCGGTGGCTGGTTGTCCAAGTTTTATATACGACAAACCAACATCATTAAGCGCCTTTATCTTTGAGTAAATGCTTGGAATATTTTCAAAAAATGGCATTGCTTCTTCAACAGTCATATCCAAAACATCTGCAATACTTTTGCCTTTATACTTAACTTCTAGTGTTTCATGATTATATCTCTTACCCTTACAAACTTCGCAAGGAATAGTAATATCAGGCAAGAAGTACATTTCTATTTCCTTAACCCCTGCACCTTCGCAGGCTTCACATCTTCCACCCTTGACATTAAAACTAAATCTTCCCGATGTATAGCCTCGGGCTTTTGCATCCGGAGTTTTGGCAAAAAGTTCTCGAATAGGAGTCCAAAGCCCTGTGTATGTCGCAGGGTTACTGCGTGGAGTTCTTCCTATTGGTGCTTGGTCAATATCTATAACTTTATCAAGTTTATCTATGTTTTTTATCTCTTTAAAATCGCCAAGAATTTGAGTCGCTCCATTTAACTCATTTGCAAGTTTTGGGTATAAAACCCCATTTATAAGACTACTTTTACCACTTCCACTAACACCTGTTATGCAGGTAAAAACCCCCAAAGGAATGTCAACATCTATGTTCTTTAAGTTGTTCTGCTTTGCGCCTTTTATGCTAATATAGCCCTTTGGTTTTCTTCGTGATGATGGAACTTCAATTTTTTCTCTTCCACTTATAAATGCACCTGTAATTGAATTTTTACAAGCCATTATGTCACTTGGTGTGCCTGTTGCAACAATTTCGCCACCATGTACACCAGCCCTTGGCCCAACATCAACAATAAAATCTGCACTTTTTATTGTGTCTTCATCGTGTTCAACAACTATTAAAGTGTTACCTAAATCTTTTAAGTGCTTTAATGTTGCAAGTAGTTTGTCGTTATCTCTTTGATGTAGTCCAATGCTTGGCTCGTCCAATATATACAAAACCCCAACAAGTCCACTACCTATTTGTGTTGCAAGCCTTATTCTTTGACTTTCGCCACCACTTAATGTTTCTGCGCTTCTTGAAAGTGTTAAGTATCCAAGCCCTACATCTATTAAAAAGTTCAGTCTTGCCCTTATCTCTTTTAATATAGGTTCGCTGATTTTCTTTTCTGTTTCGTCAAAAACTATATTGTCTAAATATTTTGACAAGTCGACAACACTTAAATTGCTCATCTCTATTATGTTCTTTCCGTCAATCTTAACTGAAAGTGCCGACTGGTTTAGTCTTTGACCATGACAAACATTACATGGAAGTTCGTGCATAAGTTTGCCGATTTCGTATTTGACAAATTCGCTTGTACTCTCTTTGTACCTGCGTTTTAAATTGTTTATTATACCTTCAAATGAAACATTGAAACTACCACTTGAATTGGCGTTTTGATACTCCATTCTGAGTTTTTCTCCACCGTTTCCGTAAAGAACTAAGTCGAGTTTGTCTTTTGGTAAATCTTTGACCGGACAATCAAGGTCTAGGCCATAATTTTTATGGAGAAGTTCAAAATACATACCAGCCATAGTGTTTTTATCACCACTCCAACCAGCGATTTTAAAAGCACCTTCATGTATGGACATATGCGAATTTTTTAATACAAGTTTTTCGTCAATATCTTCTGTGTATCCAATACCTGTACAATTTGGACAAGCACCGTATGGGTTGTTGAAAGAAAACATTCTAGGTGTTATCTCCTCCAATGTCCAACCACAGTCTGGGCATGCAAAAAGTGTACTATACAAAACTTTTTCGCCGTCATGTTCTATTGTGCAAAGACCTTCACCAAGTTTTACGGCATTTTCAATACTTTCTGAAAGTCTACGCTTTGCCTCAGGTTTTACAACAAGTCTATCTACAACAACATAAATGGTGTGCTTTTTGTTTTTGTCTAGAACTATCTGTTCGTCAAGAGTGTAAATAATATCATCTACTTCTACACGAACATAACCACTCTTTTTTAGTTTCTCAAAAAGTTTTTCTTGAGCACCTTTTTTGCCCCTTACCACAGGAGATAATACCATAAGTTTTGTGCCTTCGCTAAGCATCATCACCTTATCTACAATTTGGTCAACTGTTTGCTTTTTTATAGGTTTATTGCAATTTGGGCAATAAGGAACACCAACTCTTGAATATAAAAGTCTTAAATAATCATAAATTTCTGTGATTGTTCCCACAGTTGAACGAGGGTTATGGTTTGTTGTTTTTTGGTCAATAGAAATAGCAGGACTAAGCCCAGATATTGAATCGACATCAGGTTTTTGACTCTGCCCCAAAAACTGCCTCGCATAAGATGAAAGCGACTCAATGTACCTTCTTTGCCCCTCAGCAAAAATTGTGTCAAAAGCCAAAGTACTTTTGCCACTTCCACTAACTCCTGTAAATACTACAAATTTGTTTCTTGGAATATCTACATTGACATTCTTTAAATTGTTTTCTCGTGCACCACGAACTTTAATAAAATCATCCATACCTTTTAGTATACCACATTTTTTAAAATTTTTAAAGTCTTTGGGGTAACTTATTTTTATGTTGGTAAATAAATATATTAACATATTGATTTTTGTCAAAACATGTGCTAACATAAAAATGAAATAGAGGTGTGTACATGAGCAAAGAATTCGAATCTGGAAATTTTGAGTATGGTTTTATAGATTTGCACAACCATAGTGCGTATTCTGAGGAGATGCCCCTCACCACATTTAATGAAGTAGAAGTATTAGATTATTATCAACAGGTAGCAAATTCATGTGGTAAAAAGGTATGCTTTTCAATCACAGACCACGATACATCTCTTGGCTCCTATCTTGTTTATGAATATTTAAAAAAGCACAGAAGTGAATACCCTGATGTAGAATTTGTTCCGGGTATGGAAATTAATATGTCACTTGAAAAAGTTGCAACCTATGACGAAGTTCCATTTAAAGATGAAAGTTTCGTATTTAAAAAGTGCCATTTAATTGTACATGCCAAAAAAGGAAGAGAACAAGAATTTTTTAAACGCACACTTATGTACTCATCACTTGCTCACAAAAAAATAACTGTTAAAAAAAACAAAGCAGTAAATGTTGGAAAGCAAATTTTAGCGGCAAGAAACAAACTTATTGAGTTGTATGGTGTAAATATTCCGATGAATCTTTACTATGATTGTGCCCAATCAGACAACTTGTATAAAATAAGAGATACTTTCATGACCAAAACAGTTGAATATTTGCGTTCTTGTGGAAAAATATCATCTAATGGTTATGAAGAAATTGAAAGGGCTATTGAAAGATTATATCCTAAAACATTTGAATATATTGAAGATTTTGGTTATTATGGAAGATTTAATATATTTGACTTAAAACCAATGCTTGGCGACTGTGCGACAATTTGTTATGCTCACCCACAAACACTTTCTTTTAAAAAGTTTGCAAAAATACCCGTAAAAATGTTTAAAAATGTTGA